>JBHPGK010000026.1:0-23395 GCA_042570605.1 Candidatus Zhuqueibacterota bacterium | reverse complement strand
CGGTCTGTCCCGATCCACCCGATATCTCTGATAAAAATGCTGACCTCATAGTCGGTGCTGCCGGATTGATAATTTGTTAATTTAATTTCCTGTATTATTGGTGCTTCATAATATCTGTTACTGAATTCCTCGACCGTCATATTATCAATTTCTGTTATGATATAATTTCCTGAAATAATCTCAGGTTCCGTGGAGTTTTTACAGCTTAGAATTATAGTCATTAGGAACAAAGAAATATAAAATTGCTTTTTTACCTGCATTTAATAATCCTTAATTCTGAATTTCCCTTTTTGAATAGCTGAAAATTGTATGGGTGCAGGATCAATACCTTGATCATAAGGTATACACTCATAATCACCATCAATTTTTTTATCTGATATATTATATATATAAAACCATATTGCTTCAATTCCCTCTATTTGGTTGTTAATATAGACAATAAACCATTTGTGTCCGGGATTATAGGGTGTACGAATATCAAACCATCCTTTATCCTTAATTAACACCTGCCCGTTAAAAATAGTACTGCAAAATTCGTAATCAATTAATTTAATCTCCTTTATTAAAGGAGTTTCATAGTACTTATTAAAGAATTCTTCAACCGTCATTCCATGTATTTCAGTTACGATATAATTACGTGAATTAACATCAGGATCGGTGGAATTTTTACAGTAAAAAATTACTGTCAGCAGGATTAAAGAAACATAAAAAGGTTTTTTCATCTGCATTATTTATCCCTAATTCTGAATTTCCCTTTTCGAATAGCTAAAAATTGAATTTCAGGACCATCAATAGTTGGAGCGCAACCTGTATAACCCCCTTCTAAATAACTGTTTGAAATGTTAAAAATCCTGAACCAGAAATAACGAACAGGAAGCAAATATTCAGATGTATATACCAGAAATTCGTCTTTATCGTTTTTGAAGGGTTCAATGTCAAACCAACCGATATCTCTGAATAAAACTTTACCTGTATAATTACTATCGGAATTATTATAACCTTCTATTTTTATTTTTTCAATCAAAGGTCGTTCATTAAATTTTTCAATGTACTCGTTAACCGTTAAACCTTCTATACGTGAGATTATATATGTTCCCGTAATAACATCAGGATCGGTGGAATTTTTACAGTAAAAAATTACTGTCAGCAGGATTAAAGAAATACATAAAAGCCTTCTTATATACATGGTTTTACTCATAATTCAATGCAAGTTAGCTTTAAATTTCAGGCAATTAATGATCCTGTTTTTTTATATATATTTGTTATTATATAATAAAGACGATACAAAATCCGGATTGTCAACAATGTTTGATTTCCTTTTTTACAAAAGTAGATAACCACCAAGACACGAAGACACTAAAAGATTAATGTAGGGGCGAAGCATTTAATAAAAATATAATGTCCGATTGAAAAGATTTGTCACTTTAAAATGCTTCGCCCCTACAAAAAACAAAAAATTTCGGTTTTTTTCAAATTTCTTTAAACTTTTTAAAGTAATCACCGTATACTGTTATTGATTACTTTAAAAAATTTAAAGTTATAATAGATTTGGAGGAAAAATGAGATTATTAACAAAACAGGAAGAGCTTTTCCTGCTTACGATTCTCAGAATAAAGAAGGATGCTTATCTGGTCAATATCAGGGAGCATATTTTAAAACATACCGGAAAGGACTGGGCATTCGGTTCAATTTATATGACTGTTGAAAAACTGCGCAAGGACGGTCTGGTACAGACTTATCACGGAGAACCGTCACCTGAGCGCGGCGGCAAGGCAATAAAATATTACAGGCTGAATTCCGAAGGTTTTAAAGCACTGAAAGAGTCCAAGAAAGTCATCGATGAGATGTGGAAAGATTTTGCAGAATATGAAAAAGGGGTAGATGTCTCCTATGAATAAAAGTGTCAAACCGCCAAAATTTGCATCATGGCTTTTTTCGATGTTCATACCTTTCCATGACAGGGAATCATTCCTGTTTGACATGAAAGAGGTGTATAATTCTATTAATAAAAATAAGGGGCGGATCCGTGCTCATACCTGGATATGGATGCATTTTCTGAGATCACTGCCTTCTTTTTTTAAAACAATAATATACTGGAGTATTACCATGTTTAAAAATTATTTAAAAATTGCTTTCAGAAGCATGAAAAGGCAAAAGGGATTTTCCCTGATCAATATTTCCGGACTTGCGGTCGGTATGGCATGCTGCATTATTATCCTGCTGTGGGTCGAACATGAAACAAGCTGGGATAAATTCCATAATAATCTTGACCGGCTTTACCGGGTTGCATTTTATGCAGGAACCGATAAAAGAGATTTTAATGGAGCGATATTACCCGGTCCTGTGGCTGAATATCTTAAAGAAAAGTATCCGGAAATTATCAAATCAACAAATTACCGATATAGGGGTCAGGTCGTATTCAAGGTTGAAGATAAACAATATCCATGTAAAGGAGTATTTGTACACCCGGATTTTCTTGAGATGTTTTCGTTCCCTGTTATAAATGGTGATATAAAGACAGCACTATCAGATCCCAGGTCAATAGTTATTACAGAAGAAACGGCAGTAAAGATTTTCGGTTCCACCGATATAACAGGGAAAACACTTAACGGACTGCAAATCACGGGTGTAATAAAAAATGTCCCTGTCAATTCCAGCTTCCAGTTTGATTTTCTGATTCCTTTTGCATTAGCACCGCAGTGGATGAATATTTGGGATAATAAAGCAGTATCTTGCTATGTAAAAATCGATAAAAACGTTTCACCGGAAGTTGTTGACAGCAAAATTGCCAACGTACTATATGAGCGGTTTCCGGAATGGAAAAATTTTCTTTACCTGCAGCCTGTATCGGATATGCATTTACATTCTCTTGGCGGCGGGGGCAGAATAACTTATGTTTATATGTTCTCATTAATGGGAATAATTATATTGCTATTTGCCTGTATCAATTTTATGAATCTGTCGACCGCCAGATCGGAAACAAGATTCAGGGAAATTGGTATGAGAAAAGTTGTAGGCTCAAGCCGTAAAGACCTTATAAAACAGTTTTTGTTTGAATCGGTTCTATATACGTTTATTTCATTTACCGGCTCTATTTGTCTGGCAGTCCTGCTTATCCCTTATTTCAATTCACTTCTGGGGACAAATTTCACTTTTACGTTCTCGCCTGACATGGTCTTTAAACTCCTTGGGATCGCTGTTTTCACAGGTATTATTTCCGGGAGTTATCCTGCATTCTATCTTTCCTCTTTTAATCCTGTTATGTTATTGAAAAAGCAGTTAACAGGTTTCAGAATTTTGAACAAAGGAAAAACATCTGTAAATGGCTCCAATGTTTTTGTCAGAAGAGGTCTGGTCACGATTCAGTTTTCTTTGTCCACGATATTCGTAATATGTCTTTTTGTGATCTATCTTCAATTGAGTTATATGAAAAATGCAGACCTTGGATTTGAAAAAGACAATATAGTTGTTCTTAACCTGCCGGGTAATGAGAGGAACAACGCTCAGACAATTAAAAGCGAATTATTAGCCAATCCAAATATTATAAGTGTGACCACAGCCAGGAACAGCCAGACAGAATGGAATGAATCTGCAGGTATTTCCTGGGAGGGTAAAGCATCTGATGAGCTTTTTGATACAGGCAGAAATTATGTGGACTATGATTATCTTGAAACGTTCAAACTAAAAATGGTCAGCGGCAGGTTCTTTTCCCCGGAATTTCCCTCTGAGCTTGATAATGGTGCTGTAATAAATGAAGCGGCGGTTAGAAAAATGGGATTGGAGGATCCTGTAGGGAAAAAAATTATTTTTGCTCCGGGCAGTTCATATGAACGTACAACTAAAATAATTGGTGTAATAAAAGACTACCATACCGAATCGTTTCATAAGGAGATAAGACCCTTTATACTCTATTTTAATGAAAACAGTATAAGGATGTTTTTAAGAATAAATTCTGCCGGTGTTCAGAGCACTTTAAGTTTTATCCGGTCAAAAGTCAAAGAATTTACTCCGGATAATGATGTCTCCTATCATTTTCTTGACAGAGAGATAAGCAGCCTTTATGATTCCGAAGACAGGGTGGGCGGTATGATAAGCAATATTACCATTATTGCTGTAATTATATCTGCACTCGGACTGCTGGGTTTGACCTCATTTACAGCACAGAGAAGAAAAAAAGAGATTGGTATCAGGAAAGTCCTGGGTGCTAACATATTTCAGGTTACCAGCCTGATAACCAGAGAGTTTCTTGTTATAATCCTTTTGGCAAATATAATTGCCTGGCCTGTTGTTTATTATGTAATGAACAAGTGGCTTCAGGATTTTGTGTATAAGATCAGTTTTCAGTGGTGGATATTTGTTTTATCCGGATTGTTTACTGTTGTAATAGCTGTACTGACGATAGGTTATCAATCGGTAAAAGCAGCCGCGGCTGATCCCGTAGACAGTTTAAAGTATGAGTAGTGAAAAATGGAAATAACTAACAGAAATATTAAACCGCCAAAAATTGCGTCCTGGCTTTTCACAAGGTTTATACCTTGTCATGACAGAGAATCATTCCTATATGATATGGAAGAGGTTTACAGAGCAATTTATGAAAAACAGGGAAAAATTCGTGTTTATATGTGGGTATGGCTGCATTTATTGAGATCCCTGCCTTCATTTATTAACACAATAATTTATTGGAGTTTTGTCATGTTCAAGAATTATTTGAAAACCGCATTTAGAAATCTTATGAGGAACAAGGTAATATCCGGAATTAATATTATTGGGCTGGCAGTAGGTATTGCCTGCTGTATTCTGATCATTCTGTTTATTCAGGATGAACTTTCCTATGACCGGTTCCATAAAAATGGAGAGAACATTTTTGAGGTTTACGGAAAGCTTGAGATCGGTAACTTCCAGATGCTTACCGGTGCTCCGATACCGATGGGAAAAGCCCTGGAAGATGAACTGCCGGAAGTTATTAATTCTGTGCAGATTCATCCTGCCGACCTGGCAGTAAAGGTTGGTGAAAACGTATACAGGGAAAGAACGATATTTACAGATCCTTCTTTTTTCAATGTATTCAGCTTTGAAATGAAAACCCCTCAATCGGGAGATCTATTAGCGGGGATAAATGAGGCAGTTATCACGGAATCTCTCTCAAAAAAATATTTCGGAGATTCAAATGCTGAGGGTAAATCGGTTTCCGTGCTGGTAAACGGCATGTATAAGGACTTTATAATTTCAGGAGTTGTGAAAAATTTCCCCGCAAATTCAAGCCTTAAATGTGATATACTGTTAAATATCGGAAATATTTATGGTGAAATACTGGATGACTGGAACAGTCAAAAATTTGTTGGAATATTCGTTTTATTGAATGATAATAATACAGCAGGAGTTATTGAAGAGAAAATTCCCTCAATAGTTGAAAAACATATGGAAGAAAAGGGATTCAAATTTTTTCTTCAGCCTTTGACCGATTATCATTTGAAAGCAAAACACTCCATGGTAATGAAAGAGGACAGTACCCTTACTCTGTCATATATTCTCAGTGGTATTGCAATTTTTGTTCTGCTTATCGCGTGTTTTAATTTTATGAACCTTGCTATAGGGAATTCCACTACAAGAACAAAAGAGATCGGTGTCAGAAAAGTTGTCGGTGCAGATAAAAAACACATTCTCAGGCAATTTATATCGGAATCATTTATACAGAGTTTTTTTGCATTGATTATTGCATTATTTTTGATCGTTCTTTTTCTGCCTGCATTCAATTTTTTATCCCACAAATCAATAAATATAAAACAGATTTTTAATACAGAGGCAATGGGAGCCATTGTTATTATCACGCTTTTTACGGGTCTTATTGCAGGTAGTTATCCTTCTGTATTAGTATCCCGTTTCAAAACTGTTGAACTGTTCAGGGAAAAAATGTGTATATCCGGCAGGAATGTCCTGACAAAATCCCTGATCGTTCTCCAGTTCAGTATTTCCATATTTCTAATTATTACAACTCTGTTTTTGAACAATCAGTACGGTTTTATGCTTGGAAAAGACCTGGGTTATTCATGTGAAAACGTTATTGTGATCCCGGTTCAGAATGCTTCAGATTTTCCTGACGGCGGCAGAACCGTACTGACTGCATTAAAGAAAAATATGCAGAATTACAGGGAGGTTGAATCGGTGAGCGGTTCTCTTTATGAACTCAGCCAGTATTTTGCCGGCACTCTTTTTGAGGACAAGGAAGGTAAAAGAAATATTGTTTTTTATAATAGTGTTGATATGAATTACTTGAGCACACTCAAGATTGATTTGATCGAAGGCAGAAATTTTTCATATGATTTTCCAGCCGACCGGGAAGTATCCGTTATTGTAAATGAAACATTTGTGAAAAAGTTCAATGTTGAAAATCCAATCGGCAGAAAATTCTCCGAATTTTTTCAAAACAACGAAAAAGACTTTAACATAATAGGTGTAATAAAAGATTTCCATTCCGAATCGCTGCATAATCCTTTAAGACCGACTTTCCTCAGATTTTCCGGCGGAAGTAATTTTCAATATATTTATATAAGGATTAATCCCGCTAATATCCAGTATACTTTATCTGTAATTAAGAAAGAGCTGAATAATATCGCTCCATCCATACCATTTTTGTACAATTTTCTTGATGATCTTATCGAGGAAAAATATGAAACTGAAAAAAGATGGAGCATCATAGTAAAATACTCTTCGGTTTTTGCGGTATTGATCGCATGTTCGGGATTGTTCGGTCTGACTATGCTGACGCTGGTGAAACGGTCAAAAGAGATAAGTATCAGAAAAGTGCTCGGTGCCTCAGTATACAGGCTTTTACATTTAATCCAGCGGGAATTTATACTGCTGATCGGAATAGCAAATGTTATTGCATGGCCCGCCGCATATTTTACCGTTAAAAAAGTACTTGAAAATTTTGCTTACAAAGTACCGGTCACCCTGATCCCATTTATTTCAGCCGGAATAATTGCCGGGTTGATAGCACTGCTTACAATAAGCTCAATAACGGTAAAAAGAGCTGGAAAAAATCCTGTTGATAACCTGAGAAGCGAATAGAACTGATACGATAATAAAAAACGTAGGGGCAACCCTTGCGGTTGCCCTGAATAAACCAAATCCCCTGAATAATACAATCACCCAAATTAAATCCAAAATCAGAAACAACCACAATGTTCAAAATAATCACAATTCCAAAAATATCCCTAATATCCGTATTGACACCGATACCGAAAATATAACAAAATTCCAAAAATACAATCACCCAAATTAAATCCATTGCCATAGAAAGGGCAACCGCGAGGGCTGCCCCTACGAATATCCTTTTTAGTAAAAACCGCAATTCTCTATTTTCCCAAAAATATATCTTGAATATTTAACGTTTCTTTATTATTCTCTGATTGACCACCTGAAATTCCACATTAGAATAGAAGGGGAGATCTATTTATGTTTAATAATTACCTGTACAGGATTCTATTATTAACAGTAACCGGAGTTTTTCTTATGATAACAAATTGCGGGAAACCATATGATACTGCCATTATTAACGGGACAATTGCAGGAGGGGACGGAAATCCGGTTTATAAGGCTGATATCGGTATAAAGGGAGAAAAAATCGTTTTTATCGGTAAAGTACCGGAAGAAGAAGCCGGCGAAGTAATAGATGCTTCCGGGCTTTATGTAAGTCCCGGTTTTATAGATATCCACACTCATGGGGACAGAGGTATCGATGACATCCCAACCGCTGACAATTACCTGCTGCAGGGAGTTACAACGATAGTCGGAGGCAACTGCGGCGGACATGTGTATCCCCTTGAAGAGCATTTCAAAAAACTCAAAAAGCATGGAATTGCGATCAATTTCTGTTCTCTTATTGGTCATAACACTGTCAGGCAGGAAGTAATGGGTCTGAAAATGGCTGATCCCACTCCTGAAGAGATGGAAAAGATGAAAGAACTGGTTGATCAGGAAATGAGAGCAGGTGCAGTTGGATTCTCGACGGGACTTGCTTATATGCCGGGGATCTATTCAAAAAAAGAGGAAATTATTGAGCTTGCGGGTGTTGTCTCCAAATACGGCGGATTTTATGCTTCTCATATAAGGGATCAGGGAACGGAGATAGTAGCTGCCATTGAAGAAGCAATAGAGATCGGAGAAAAGAACGGTCTGCCGGTACAGGTATCGCATATCAAACTATGTATTGAAGAGAACTGGGGAAAGCCTGAAAAAATATCCGGTCCGGTCGAAGCGGCACGCCGAAGGGGAGTCGAAGTGACCACAGACCAGTACCCCTACACTGCAACAAGTTCCGGGTTTGCAAGCAGTTTTCCTGCATGGAGCCTCGAGGGAGGGAATGATGAACTTGTTAAAAGGCTGAAAGATCCGGAAAATTATAAAAAGGTCAAGGATGCTCTCATTGAGAGAAGACTGATTTCAATTAAAGGGATTGATAAATTAAAGACAATATATATTGCGAATTATGAAAAGGAGAGGAGTTTTGAGGGAAAAAACCTGAATGAAATCCTCAAGATGCAGGGGAAGGAACCGAACATAGACAACGGAGCCGACCTGATAATTGAAATTCAGAAAAACGGCGGAGCATCCTGCGTGTTTTTCCAGATGGATGAACAGGATATTGCAGAGATTATGAACCTCGAATACAATATGATAGGTTCCGATGGTGAAATACTCGAGTACGGAAAGGGATTTCCGCACTGCCGGAGTTACGGGACTTTTCCGCGTGTTATCGGTAAATATGTCAGGGAAAAAAAAGCTGTCTCCCTGGAGTCGGCAATAAAGAAAATGACGTCACTTCCTGCACAGACAATACGTATTTCCGGCAGGGGACTCATCAAGGAAGGATTGTATGCGGATATAGTGATATTTGACCTGAAGACCATTAAAGATTCAGCAACTTACCAGGATCCGCATCAGTACCCTGAGGGAATAAGGTATGTAATTGTCAACGGTAAAGTTGCAGCAGCGGACGGTAAACCAACAGGTGTTCTGCCCGGGAAAATAATAAATGGACCCGGAAAAAAATAAGTCAATAGTATCTGTTATGTTTATCCGGATTTCCGCTTTGCGACACCGGAAAAAAATATAGAAAAATTTGATTTAAACAAGGGAGTTAATAATATGAAAAACAACATTCTCCTTTTTCGTTGTTTTTGCCTTAGCTTTTTTGTCGTATTAACAACAGTAAACTGTACAAACGGAGAATTTAAGATGACAAAGAAAGATCTTTATGCTTCTAACTTGAGATGTGAATACCTCGTAAATCCTCTGAGCATAGATGAAACACATCCAAGACTGAGCTGGATTTTAATGTCGGATGAGCTTAACCAGGTTCAGACCGCTTACCAGATATTAGCGGCAAGCTCACCGGAAAATCTGGAAAAAGATAAAGGTGATCTATGGGATACAGGGGAAGTAGAGTCTGACAGATCAAATCAGATAGTTTATGAAGGTAAGCCGCTTAAAAGCGGTCAAAGATGTTACTGGAAAGCACGTGTCTGGGATAAGAACGGTAATGTAACACCTTACAGTGAACCGGCATTCTGGGGAGCAGGCCTGCTTGATAAAACGGACTGGAAAGGGAGATGGATCGGGATAAAGAATACAAACCCCGATACAGCCGGTCCCAGCCCTTTTATACGAAAAGAATTTAATACGAAGGGAAAAATAGAGAGCGCAGTGCTTTATGCAACTGCCAGAGGGATATATGAAGCATATATTAACGGAAAAAGGGTGGGTGAAGATATATTTGCTCCCGGCTGGACAGATTATAAAAAACGAATACAGTACCAGACATATGACGTCACTGAAATGCTGCAAACCGGTGACAACTGCATCGGTGCTGTACTTGGTGACGGGTGGTACAGCGGACATATGGCATGGAACGTTATCAGGAACAGGTACGGAAAACAGACTTCTTTTCTGTGCCAGCTTGTTATTGAGTATGAGAACGGTGAAAGTGAAATGATCGTTTCGGATAAGACATGGAAAGGCTCAACCGGCCCTGTCTTAAGTTCCGATATGCTTATGGGGGAAGTATATAATGCAGTGAAAGAACTGCCGGGATGGAATAAACCGGGATTTGACGATTCCGGATGGAAAGAAGCGGATGTATTCAGAAGACCCTCAGCAGTACTGGTTGCACAGCCCACGCAGACCATCAGGATAACCGAATACATAAATGCACAAAAAATAACGGAACCCGAACCGGGTGTTTATATCGTTGATCTCGGTCAGAATTTTGCAGGATTTGTACAGCTGAAAGTCAAGGGAAAGAAAGGTACAAAAGTAACATTACGGCATGCGGAAGTCTTAAATCCCGACGGAACAATTTATACAACTAATCTTCGGGCGGCTAAAGCAACCGATACCTATATCCTTAAAGGTGAAGGAGAGGAAATTTACCGCCCGTTCTTTACGTTTCACGGGTTCAGGTATGTTGAAGTAACGGGTTATCCGGGGAAACCGTCCCTCGATGCAATAACCGGATGCGCTGTTAATTCTGATCTCCCGGTTACAGGTACTTTTGAATGTTCGGACCCAATGATAAACAGGCTTGCAAAAAATATTCTCTGGAGCCAGCGGGCGAATTATATAAGCATTCCGACTGACTGCCCGCAGCGTGATGAGCGGCTCGGCTGGACGGGAGATGCACAGATATTTATCAGGACTGGGGCTTTCAATATGGACGTGGCGGCATTCTTTAAAAAGTGGATGCAGGATGTTGAGGATTCCCAGTCTCCCGAAGGAGCATTCAAGGATACATGTCCTTATGTGAACGGGCTCGGGACAGACGGCGCCCCCGGCTGGGGTGACGCCGGGATCATTATACCATGGTACATTTACCGCTGTTACGGAGACAGGAAAATAATTGAAAAACATTACGAAGCAATGCAGAAATGGATGGAGTATCTTTATGAAGAAAACTTAGATTTTATACGGAGAAACCGCCTCAATAATAACTACGGTGACTGGGTCAGTGTAAATTCGGAAACCCCGAAAGAAGTTCTGGCTACTGCTTACTGGGCATATGATGCAAAACTGATGTCGAAAATGGCAGGAGTTATTGGTAAAAATGAAGATGCAGAAAAATATGAAAAATTATACATGGACATTAAAGGAGCATATATTAGGGAATTTGTCTCTGAAACCGGACAGGTACATGGCAATACGCAGACAGCATATCTTTTAAGCCTGTTTGCAGACCTTATCCCTGAAAACCTGAAAGAGAAAGCAATAGAGCATCTTGTAATTGACCTCAAGGAAAAGGATTATCACCTTTCGACCGGTTTTCTGGGTGCGAGGCATCTGAATCCAGTCCTTACGGATGTCGGGCATGCTGACATTGCATATCGTCTGCTGAATAATAAAACTTACCCGTCATGGGGCTATGCGATCGGGCACGGTGCAACATCGATTTGGGAACGCTGGGACGGATGGACGGAAGAGAAAGGATTCCAGGACCCGGGCATGAACTCGTTCAATCATTATGCTTTCGGATCGGTCGGTGAGTGGCTGTTCAGGTATGCCGCCGGTATAGACCTCGATCCTGATATCCCGGCGTATAAACATATGATCATTAGGCCGTATCCGGGCGGAGGCCTGAAATATGTTAAAGCTGAATACAATTCCATATATGGAAAGATATTTTCACACTGGAGATTGGACGGAGAAACGCTGAAGTATGATGTTACTATCCCGGTTAATACTACTGCGACGGTGTACGTACCGACAACAGGTAAAGTGAAGGTTGTTATACCCGGTGTAAAATTTGTCGGGGACGGAACCGGTTATGCAATTTTTGAGCTGGGTTCGGGTGAGTACAGCTTTGAATCGGAATGGAGGAAGTAAGAAAGCAAACCTAAAGGTTTGCCCTACATTTTTAAAAATACATTTTATTTGGATTCCGATCCCGCTTAGCAGGATTCGGAATCTAAATATATTAATTTGTCATTATAGAAATCATTGGTTAGCCCTGTTTAGAGAATTATGATCAGTAAATCATCGATAGTAAAAAACCTGGATGCATTGTATGAATTCGACCGTGAGCCGGTAAATGAAGGCAAACTCCAGGGAGCGGGGAATTTTATCGGAGTTTATGCCGGGGAGCATGTTGCCGGGACAGAGTTCGTCATTGGACCGCTCTTCGTGGCGCATGGTGTGGCAGCATCCGACCTGTTCCTCGGGCTGGCTGCCGGGAATATTCTGGCGGTGCTGAGCTGGGCGTTCATCTGCAGCCCGATCGCCGTCAGGACAAGGCTTACATTGTACTGGCAGCTCAGGAAAATCGCAGGTCCTTATCTTACGTTCATTTACAGTATCGTAAATGCGCTCATGTTCTGCTTTCTTGCCGGGTCGATGATCGCAGTGGCGGCAACTGCGGTCGGACTCCCGTTTAATATGAAAATGCCGGGTTTGAACGATATGTACCCGGCAAGTATCGGCTGGGTTGTAACTGTTTTAATTGTCGGAGCAGTGGTAACAATGCTTGCTATTCTGGGATTTGAAAAACTGTCGCATTTTTCAAAGATATGTGCACCCTGGATGTTCCTGGTTTTTATAGCGGCGGCAGTTGCCGTGCTTCCGAAGTTGGGATGCAGCAGTTTCGGGGATTTCTGGCGGATTGCCAATGAAAAGATATGGACCGGAGTACCGCTTGAAGGACAGTCAAAATTCACATTCTGGCACGTGATGTTCTTTGCGTGGTTCTGCAACATGGCAATGCATATCGGGATGGCTGACATGTCCATATTGAGATATGCAAAAAAATGGCAGTACGGATTTTTCAGTGCTTTCGGGATGTACCTCGGCCATTTCACGGCATGGATCTGCTCCGGGATACTCTGCGCTGCGGCTGCAGGTACGGTTGCACCGGGACCTATTGCATATATGGGTGCAGGAATAGCAGGGGCTGTCTGTGTTGTGATAGCAGGCTGGACCACGGCAAACCCGACGCTATACCGGGCAGGGCTTGCAATACAGGTAATTACACCCGACTGGAAACGCTGGAAAATGACACTGGCAGCAGGTGTTATTACAACAATTGCAGCCTGTTTCCCTGCATTCGTGATGAGACTGCTCGATTTTGTTGCGCTGTACGGATTGATCTTAATGCCGATGGGGGCGGTAATATTTGCAGACTTCTGGCTCCTGCCGTACTTTGGTCTTAAGAGCTGTTTTTCCGAGATATCAAAATCAAATTTAAGTTACCCTGCACTTGCGGCATGGGTATTATCGCTGGCAGCCGCATTTGCGCTGCCGATCGAGATATTCTTTAAAGGACTGCCGGGATGGTTCATTGCAGTAGCCGTGTACATAATCTTCAGCTTTATTATACAGAAAAGATCCCGTATTAAAATAAAAAAGGTGTAAAATTATTATGAAGACCATATTTAAAATAATTTCATTTTTGGGATTAGCGCTGACTGTTATTCCTGCATTTCTGCATTTCTATTCGGAAATCACATGGGATACACATGCAGACCTTATGCTTGCCGGAATGATCGTGTGGTTTGTCAGCGCTCCGGTCTGGATGAAGAGGAAGGGATAAAAATCCTACACCACATTTCTCACCATCACATTAACAAGCGGATTTACATGTTTTTTTTCTGAGAGGATCTCGATGTCATAGTCATCAGGTACGAGATCGCACCAGAATTCCTCATTTGCGCGGGCACGCCTGATCGTACATTCATGACATGCCCCGGTTACACTGACAAAACCGTTAAGAATAACACCGCATTCGCTGCATTTACAGTTCATCTTATCACCCCGCAATCAAATTACGATTTACGATTTACAATTTCCCGCCTTTGGCGGAACGGTTTTTCTTCTGGGCGGTACGCGAACCACCCCTACGGGAATTTACTCAAGGGATCATAGTCGCTTTTTAAAACAAACCTGAAGGTTTGCCCTACAATTTTAATTTGCGTTCTTTGCCCCCTTAGCGTCTTTGCGAGAAATATTTCTCTTCTCAGCCTTCTTTTCACTTCCCCAGCGCCTCGAGTACTGCTTTTGTCTGTTTCAATTCATCTTTGATCCTGCCAAGTTCATCCGTAGATATTCTAACACTACCGTCGTTATCAGGTTTAATTGCTTCGGTTATCGACATAATAAGCAGGTTGACCCTCTGCACAATTTCGACGACACCGGAGTATTTTTTATTGCTTTTTTTAAACCCGAACAATCCTAATAATGCCGTTACTCCGATAGCTATCAGTTCTATGGATTCCATGTTATTCCCTCCTTAATTATTTTTTTTCTTTTTATTGGTAAAAATATTCGCATTTAACAGGGGCTCATGATCCCTTGTTCAGTTTATTAGACACGCCATGGCGTGTCTCTACAGAATTAATTTCTTTATTTCGTGTCTTTGTGTCTCTGTGGTTTTCTTTCCTTCCTTAGTCTATTCTCAGCTTTTCAGGAAAACCAGTTTCCCGATACTCTTTGTCAGGGTCATATTTTTCGACCAGTACGGAGGATTTATCGAAGTATCGTAATAATGATCTGCACCACCGGTATTATCGCTTATATACCCGTTAAGCACGCCGTATGCCAGCCCGAAACAGTGCTGGAATACCCGGTTTTTAAAACTTATTTTTATCAGCTTTTCAAAGTTCGGATCAGCTTTTCGCCAGCATGAGAACTGGAATTTTTCCAGGCAGACCGCAGCGGCATTGTCCGCCCAGCGCCGCTCATTATTCTTGCGGTTTTTAATGACATTCAGCACTGCCGTAATTCCTTCAATGCATTCTCCACGTGCCTCACCGTAAGCGGTCAATGCGGCTGTCATTTCATCGGATTCCTTATAAAATTTTAATATTGTTTTCCTGTATTCTATTTTGTCCATTGTTGCATCCTTTTATCTTTGTTTTAGGCAAGGGGTCATGACCCCTTGTTCAGTTTTCAGGAGGGCACCGAAACCGTGCCCCTATACGGGAGGGTTTTCCGCCGGAGATGGATCCCGCCTATAGCGGGAAAAACCCTCCCCTACAAAAACTTATACATGTTCTGTGATTCATCCCGGACGGATAGAACACTGTTCTGTCCCTACATTTACACCTCTGTGTCTCTGCGTCTCTGTGGTTATTTTTTTTCTTCAGGAGAAACATATTATTTTCCAAGAAATATACTCAGCATCATATTGACCAGTATCCCCAATCCTACTGTTGCGAGAAGCCAGTCGAATTTTACACGGCGTTTTCTGAATTCCGTGTTTTTGTGCACCCTGATGAACAGCCCGTTATCCGGGTCGTATACCGAATCGATAATTTTCGAAATTTCAGATTTCATCTCGTCGATATTTTTCAATATCTCGTCTATTTTAAGCTCGAGCCTGTCTGTTTTTTCCATTTTTTGCCCATTGGATCAACATTTTTTTTAAGAGCAGTTCTTTATTTTTAAGAAGATAATTTGAATTCTTCTCCGGGATTGCCACATTTTGCCCGGAAAGTGAAAAACCTGTCCCGGGATGAGCTCCCAGATACACAATTGATCCTTCAGCAACATCAACGATGTCATCGTAGAAGTAAAAACACAGGTTCTCATTATATGTTTTACCGGGTATATGGCTGCAGTCTATGCTCCTTATGTCGAGTCCGCAGATGCTGCATGTGGGTTTCCGGTACCACCAGCTCAAAGAAGCCTGGTGATATATGCCGCCGTCTATGTTAAGCCGCAGATCTTCTGCCTGCTGTGTCCCTTTTATCCAGTAGAATTTCGGAACAATAAAATTTGTCTCTTCTGTTTTTCCGGTAATCACATTTCCGGTCATCTTTTTTTCCACGCTCCCGCCGAAAAACCGTGCTATTCCGACGGTATCCTTTCTGTGCCCGACAAGCACAGATTTACCGCGTATCAGTCCGAGAAGCCGGGGCAGGTCTTTTGTCCTGAATTTTCCGTAAAATACATTGACGGCATCACCTGCCAGCCAGCACCGTCTTATGTAAATTCTCTCTTTCGTCACCGGCAGAAGTGGAGGATTTTCAAGGCCGTTGATATTCTTTATGTCCTCATCTGTTACTTTATCGAATCCTGTTTCAAAACTGCCGTATACTGTACCTGAATACTGTTCCATTATTCTTCCTCCGGTTAGCGGTTATGATTTTTTATGGCACTGATTATAAGCCCTTGTTAAAATTATTATGCAAACCTGAAGGTTTGCTCTACAAATTTTTCTCAGTATCCTGTTCTGTTTTTTTAAATCACAAATTTCTATAGTATTCTCTGCCATAACTATTAACTATTAATTTCCCTCAGGCTTTGATCTTCATCCTCTTGAGAAGTTCATCCTTGGTCAGGAAACCGTCCTCAACCATTTTTGAAAGTGTACTGAACCTGATCGATTCGGCTTTTGCCTTTTCAAGTTCGTTCGGGTCCTGGTTAGGTTCAAATGTAAATACTGCTCCTTCCTTTAGTCCGCGCATTTTAAGCTCGGTGTTCAAAATCCATTCGGCAAATCCCTTTGCTTCTTCCTGTATGGAATCAACAGCCTGCATGAGGATATTGAACTGCGTATAGACCCAGTTCTTTGTTGTGCCGTGGCTTCTGCCGACCACCCATGGGAAAAGCTTCATGCCCGTTATTACATCCTCGATCACCTGCTCACGGTTAACGCGCCAGTTATACGGCATTTTACCCTCGCCGCCTACAACGGAAATCTCCACATCATTCCATGTGAAAATATTGTCATCCGCTTCGAGGTTTGAAAATCCCTTCAGCGTCTCATCAAAATACTTCTCCGCCCTGGCGATAAAACCGTCCGGTTTTTCAAATTCGTAAGGTTCGGGTTTGGATATCTTTATATGCAGCCGCGGCACTCCCGCATTGTGAGATGAGAGCCCCATATCCTCGAGCATTTTCTGCTCAATATCGATCACAAACGGGATTGAGTCTATCCAGGATGATCCCCCAGGACTGCTCATCTCGCTGCCCAGGCCATAATAGAAAAAGTTATCTTTGTTTATTTTGTGCTTTTTATCATACGTTAAAAAATAAGGTGTCCATTCCCCGTTTTTCTCATGTTTCCATTCTATCCTGAACGGGTCAATGAACCTGAACTTGTCAATCCCCTTACCCGAGGGCAGCGGGATCAGCTCGCCTGCAAACCGTCCTGTCGTAAAAATGTCCAGGAAAAAATTCTCGATCAGTGTTGATATGCCGTTCCGCCTCCTGCCGGGCAGACGGTATATCCTCCTTGAAAGATCATCCAGAATATTCTCAGCCCTTTTCTTATCACCTTTGCCGGTATTGTATGTCCATCTTGCAGGTGTGCTGCATAACCGGCACCATACCCAAATCGCTGCACCAACGTTCGGGATCCTCTCCCTGATATACCTGTAAAAATCGCTCTTGTTCTCGAGGGTGAAATAGTTCCTGAATTTGTCGGATGCCGGTGATATACTTTTCGACACACCCTCGACCCTCGATGATAAATTTTTAGGCTCTTTTTTCCTGAACAGTTTCATTTATTTTCTCCGTATTGAATTCAATTAACGCAAACCTTCCGTTTTATTTTCGAATCGGAAAGTATGATTGAACAAGGATTATAATCCCTTGTTCCTTGTTTTAACGCAAACCTAAAGGTTTGCCCTACATTTTTTTCTTTGCGTTCTTTGCGCCTCTGCGAGAATTTCTTTCTTCCTCATCTCTCTATCCCAAATATTTTCGGTTTTAAGAGTGATACCGGATCGATCCTTTTCTTCTGGAAAATATTTACAACCATATACCTTAAAGTATCCATCGTATGGTCGGTAGTTCCGTCCTTTTTCGGCTCATCGGAATGTTCCTTTTTCCTGTAGCCTCTGAAATCCGATATAAGTCTTTTGCAGCTGCCCGAGACCAGTAATGATACCCTGCCGTCAGCACTTTTCAATTTTTCGCGCATTAAATTCACACCGGCTGCTACTCCGGATGAGCGGTAATCAACCTTTATGCCCGCACTTTTAAGTTTCTCCACCGGGGAGATCCCCTCATCATTTTTTGCTGCACCGGCGGGGTCGCAGAATGTCATTTCAATATTTTCCTCGTTAATACCGTTCCTGCTGTCAACCAGTTTTACCGCTTCTATCATTTCTTCGGTCGTGTTGTTCTCACCGATCCATTCATCAAAAATTATAAGTCTGTCTTCAGCCGTCAGCTGCCCCCACAGCACAACCGGGGTGTGGTACCCGAAATCGATGCCCCTGAACGTCCTGAGACCCTGTCTGTACTTTATGTTTTTCACATGGTTTGATTCATTAAAGCTATCATATACGAGATTACCGCTTGAGTAAAGATCCATTTCCTGTTCGCGTTTCCAGTCTTCCGGACTCATGCCTTTCTTCGCTTCGGCTATCCATCTTTCCCCTTTTTCCGGGTGCAGGGAATAATGAATATCCACTCTTTCAAAACCGTTACCCGGCGCTCCCAGCAGAAGCTCCGCATGTTTTGTGAAAGGTCCGTTGGATGTCGACACTCCGATAAATGCACCTCCACCGTCAAGGGCTGGCTGCAGGCTTGAAAATATTTCCCTGTCGTACGGCATGAACGCCATCTCATCAGCGAATATCCTGCTCGGCGAATATGTCCGGCCTATATCCGGGGTTGCCGGCATGGATATTATCCGGGAATTTCTTACCCTTAATTCAATTACCGATTTTGTGTTTACATCCGGATCGATCTTCATCCAGACTGGAAGATTATCATAAATGAACTTTGCGCGGTGCAGAAGTTCCATTGCGTCTTCCTTTCGCTTGGAAATAAACAGGTTGTCCGAATTCCCGTTGAAGATCATATCCCATACTATATATGCGGTTACCGCCCAGCTTATCAGCATCTGCCTGCTCTTGAACACCAGCACAAGCCTCCTGTTCAAAATCCTGACCAGTTTTTTCAGGTACTCGTAATCCGGAAAGGGAGTCTTACCCTTTTGTCTCTCAAGAGTGAAAAGAAAGTTCAAAAAGAAAAACCAGGGTATTTTTTTGCAATAGGCTAATGCTATCAATTCATCATTTTGCAGTTTTTGCATATTTCCTCAAAATATTCATCAAGCAATTGCAGTGCTTTTGCAGTTGTTAAATATTCTTTTTTATCAGTTTGCTCCTGGAATGCCTTTGTCTGGAGCAAAATCAGTTTTATTGAATTCACATCTCCTTTTTCAGCATTTGCAAGCAGCGTTTTTAATACTTTTGGCAGTCTTGAGCCTATTATAGATATATAGCTGCTGTATGCCTTATTAAGTATCTCCGGTTCAGCCAGCCAGCTGTACAGCGTTTTCACGGTGACCTTTAATTCCGAGGCAATTTCCTTCAGGTCTTTGTCACTTGCCGGGTCTGCAAGCAGGGATATGAATTTTTCTTTTTTTGGCGTCATCTGTATTTTTCCACAAATCTTCCGGGTTTTGGAAATCCGGAAAGTTTAATATTTACCATGAATAATTTTTCCGGATCTTCGCTCCTGTCATGACTGCGGGTGTCTTGATAAAACTCCGCATGAATTTAAAACCTTTCTGCCTGAACCTGTCTGCATATTTATCACCTAACCGGGACAACTGCCTTGAACTCTCCACCGAATGAAGCTTCTGTATTGTCTGGACGGTTGCCGAATCGAGCAGGTACTGCATCGCGATGTTGCTTTCAGCATATTTCAGCCTGATATCCGCATTGCCTTCGTATTCTTCTCCGATCAGATCAAGTATTTCTGTATGAGCCATGTCTATCACTTCTTCAATGAGCTCGGACCCGACAGATGCCGTAACTTCATAATCACAGTAAACCTTGCTGCCGGACTTGATATTTCCACCTATCAGCCTGGCAATTTTACCCTTTTCATAATTCACAGAGTAATCGAGGTCTTTAACATATGCTTTGTAGTACTCGTAATGAATGACCACCTCTTTCCGCACATCCAGTTCAACGCCAAACTCAGTAATGAATTCCCCTTCACCTGTATTAACCGTGATTTCATCCGATTTTTCTATCTTTGGATAAATAAGCCGGACCCTGCCGATAACATAGTCAATTTCATAGCAGGTCCCTTCCGGCAGAATATTCTCCTCATCGTCGGAGAACACGTTGACGCTGCCTGATTTCAGGTCACTTTCGCTGATATCATGCCAAAGGAAATCCGTAAGGATCAGGTTATCCGGGCCTGATTTTGTGAACAGCCCCTTGACCTTCTCGGACCCGAGCTTTATCCCGGAATAATTCAGGAAATTCTCTGCTGTACCGGAGAGTATCTGTTCTTCATTATATATTTTCTGGTTCCTCGTTATACTTCCGAACATCAGCTTTATGGAGTTTACACTGGTGAACCATTTCTTAACTGAAACTGATAAGCTGAACTCAGTTATAAAATCCCCTTCAGGTGTTGTAAACTCTACCGACCCGGAAGGTCCCCTTATATCCATATTTATCTCCGCTTATTCCTTTTTCTCTTTCATTTTGACTTTTGACCTTATTTTACCTTTCCTTCCTTACCGTAAATCCTTATCACGTATGTTCTGCCTGCCTCGGTAAGGATAATAAAACCGGATTCTCCGAACTCATCCTTTGTCCCCCAGCACCACGCCGGATACCCGGACTCTTCACGGAAATCTCTTGTTTCAATATTAAAAAGCTCCCCCGTAACAGAGTCCTCTATGCAGTAAAGTGAGTATACCGGATTTTCTGCCGGGAAAAATATCCTGATGAATACTGAATCTTTATTCAGCACCCTGACGCTGTCGATTTCAGGAACAAGTACCCAGCTCCAGGTTTCGGCTTTTGCCGAATACCCGGAAAAGACACTGTCCGAATTGTAACTGCCGGTATAAAACTCAAATCCCTTATTCGGGTGTGATGCAGTTATATATATTGTATCAATATCTACCTTTTTAAATTTTACAACCATATTGGAGCTGTCTCCGTAAAGAGTATAATACTTTTGGCTGAGGCTGTCAAAAAGCACGTACCTGATACTGTCAGAATTTTCATCACTACCAAAAATGATCTTAATAAGACTGTCGTTTACTGCTTCGGCGCTCAGTGTTCCCGGCTGCGTAAGTGCAAAGATGTTTAGCTGATTTGAACATAGAAAATTATACTTGAGTGAATCGGACGCAATATTGATAAATCCGGCTTCCTGGTTTGATGAATATCCACCGGCATAAAAACCGCTCCAAGAGGATTTGGGACTGTAAAGTGCCGTGTCTATATGGTTACCTGCTGTATCGAACCAGAAATGATTGATAGAATCCTTGACGGCAAAAGTTACATCGTTATAGCTGTCGTTGGTGGTATCGGTCACGGAAACAAAGAACTGCGAATCACTAATGGCAGTAACCGAGGGAGGCTGAGGTTTTGCAAGCTGGTCAAATGTTACCACCTCTCTCACATCAGAAAATTCAGTTTCAATTCCATCGGTATTCCTTGCCTTTGTCTTAAAGCGGTAGACTACAATGCCTGTTAAAAATTGGATCTTCACGGAGTCGGCATGTTTCCAGCTTTCCCGCTTTGCCCAGAAAACTTCAGAGGTGTCGTTCCCCAGTGTATCGTAATATGTGAGATTGTATTCATCATAAATACAGTATTCGACAGTGTCCGGGTTGCCGTCACCGGCAAAATCCATGTAGATAAAATCCTGGTCATAGCTTAAAAATTTTAGCGTATCGGGATCATTGACCAAAGAATGGACAACAAGGGTGTCAAAATCGCTTTCGTAAATACCGCTGTCCTTCTGGGCGATAAAGGTTACCGGGGTGTTCGGAGTTATTACGGCACTGTCAAACAGGGTGTTATTGAAAAGGTAACATTCTGAACCCTCTTTTTCAGAAACCTTATTACCGAGGTTGTCCAGGTATAACAGTGTACTGTCGATCCTGACCTGAAGGCTTACATATTCATCACCGCTGCCGGTACCGAGGTATATTTTGAATTGATGCGTGTCTTGAGCAGCCGTATAGAACGTATCCGGACCCGCTATATCAGTGGTATAAATGTAAAACGGTATCCCTGAATAGAGATTCCAACGTGAAGTTTTCCAACCCCCCTGACTCGACTGGTAAGCGATGTGTGAAATGAAAAAGTTCCATACACTGTCATGCTCAACCACCGCTCTGACAATTTCCGTCGCATCCCACTTGTACCAGCCGTTTGCAGCCGTGACTGTAACGGTATCGGTCGAAATATCAACTAGGTAATCCTTCAGGGCAAGGAGCTGGTTCCAGTTATGTCCGGTCTCAGAAATACGTGCTGTCGCCTCGGTTATTGTGAAGTCTTCATTATAATTTGAATAAAGCGGATTGTATACGATCTTCTGAGTGTCAGGATCGTACATGTTCTTATTAATTGAAAAATTTGCGCTGTCAACTCTGGATTTCCGGTAATTTTGGAGAAAACTGAAATCGAGTATCAGCCTGCGTGCTTCGTAATTATCGAGATAACTGATATATATATTAGAGGCGGTCGAAAAATTCGTACCGGGATTGATAGTATCGATATAAGTTGATCTTGCCGGGTTTGTATATGTCCAGTTATAATAGATAGTCGGATCGATAATAACAGGGTAATTACCGCTTTCAAATTTTATTACCAGGTCACTACCACACCTGTAAACATCCCTTATCACGCTCCTTCCGTCATACTCTGCCGTGATCTGCGGGGTCCAAAATATCACTGCACCAGTTGTATCATGGTATGTGATACTTTTCCCGCGCCCGGTTTCGAGCAATTGCCACTTGAGATTTGAAATTATCCTGTATACCACTGAATCACCTGATTCGATGTAAATCCTCTCTTTTATTCCAAAATCAAGGAAATCGAGTTCAGTCTTTTTCACAATACTACTGCAGTCGAATATCACATAATTACCGTTTCGTTCGAACTTGCCGTACAGCCTGGGTCCTTGCGCATTGAACCTGTAAAAGTAATTTTCCATTACTACCTTATCTGTGTATGTTGTATCCCCAGGCAGCGAGATAATTACTTCATTTTTTATTTCTGCACCGTTTACTATGATTTTGGTGCCTTCCGGCAGTTCAATTTGCGTAATACTCTGTGCAAATGCAGCCTGTGTTAACGCGGTTAAAAACATCAGAATCACATATCTATTTAATAATTTCTGTTTCAACTTCCAGTACTCCTCTTTTTATCTAAATAGCTATCGAGCTTTATAGCTATCAAGCTGTTTGCTAATTAGCTGTCGGGCTATATAGCTGTCAAACTGTTCAACTGCTGTAATAATTCCCTTTAACACCAAGTTTTATCGAGTTCTTATCTCCGACCGGTTCGTTTTCCGGGATCTGCACGGCAAGGTATATATACTGAGATGTGTCTGCATGACCGGTTCCCTCGATAGCACCGCCCCCGATCTTCTGCAGGTTCGAACGAAACGGTAATTATGTGATATTCGA
>JBHPGK010000025.1:0-23761 GCA_042570605.1 Candidatus Zhuqueibacterota bacterium | reverse complement strand
CTTTTTTAATTTATTGAACTGGCAAAATTCTCAAATATTTTATATTTTATATATGACAAGCCTGAAAAACAAATATGAATGAAGAATTAAAAAAAGAAGAAAATAATAAAGATGATGGGGATGCCGGAAAAGTAAATATTTTAGTTGATGCCTCCCAGGATATGTTTGAGGCTACCATAACATTGATCCCTGCTTCTGAATCCTCAAAAATTGATATCAACGAGATCAGAAACACGCTTTCTGAAAAAGGAGTAATTTATGGAATTATAGAAGATGTCCTGAGCAATCTTGAAAATGAGCCGAAATTCAATGAGAAATTGTTAATTGCTTCAGGCTTAAGACCAACTGATGGTATAGATGGCTCAATTAAATATAATTTTAATTTAAATGAGTCCTTTAAAATAAAAAAGGGAGAGATTATTGGTGAGATACTACCACCGGAAGAGGGAACTGAAGGATTCACAGTATATGAAGATAAAACACCTCCAAAAAAAGCTGTTGAAGCTCAAATACCTATCCTTACAAATGCGGCTCTATCTCCGGATAATAAAAATCTCATTATTTCTACCATTGAAGGATATATAAAAATTGAACCGATTGTTATTGATGTGCGCCCGTTTTTTGAGTTGAAAACCGATCCTGATAAGATGAAAGCATATATCAAAGTTGTTGAACCACAAAATGAGAATGATTTTTCTTCTGATGATCTGAAACAACTTCTAAATGACAATAAAATTATCTATGGAATAAAAGAGGATAAAATTAAAAACATTTTTGTGGACAATAAATTTGAGCAGGAGATATTGATTGCACAGGGAAAAGAAGTAATTCATGGTAAAAATGGAGAGATCAAGTTCACTTTTGACACTGAGATTAAACCCAAAATGGATGAGAAGGGTAATGTTAATTATAAGGATCTGAATTTAATACAGAACTTTAAGAAAGGCGATAAACTTGCAGAGGCTATACCGCCGGTAGAAGGCACTGCGGGAAGTAACATCTTTGGTGAAGAAATTAAGCCAAAGGAAGGTACCCAGGCTTTTCTTCCCATTGGTAACAACTCTTATCCTGATCCGGAAAACCCTAATATTCTTTTATCGGCAATTGATGGCAGTATTAATATGAAGGGCAATAAAGTAAATATTGATCCCGTTTTTATTGTTAAAGAAAATGTAGATTATGAAACGGGAAATATTGACTTTATTGGCTCAGTTATTGTTAAAGGTGATGTAAAAAGCGGTTTCAATATAAAAGCACAAGGTGACCTACAAATTGACGGTGTTGTAGAGGATGCTACTATTGAAGTAGAAGGTGATGTGTTAATTAAATCCGGATTTGTAGGCAAAGGTGACGGAAAAATTGTTGCCGGAGGAAATGTGATGGCACAATTTTGTGAGAGCGAAAATATTGTTTGTGCTGGAGATATTATTGTAAGTGATTACGTAATGCATTGCAATATTGACACTAAAGGTAAATTGATTGTCACGAATCAAAACGGTCTTATTGTTGGGGGCAGTATATATGCTGTTAAAGGTGTAGAGGCAAAGATCATTGGAAATCCGGGGGCTACTGCCACAAAAATATTTGCCGGGATCGATAAAGAGACCAAAGATAAAATAGAAGAAAATAAAGTGCGTTTATCTAAAAACATAGAAAATGAAAAAAAAATCAGAGAAACCCTTGAATTTTTGGATAAGGAAAAGCGCCGGAGAAAGAAACTGACAGAAGATAAAGAAGTATTATTGCAAAAAATAATTCAATTAAAAGAAAGTAATAAAGAAGAGCGGGAAAGAATATCATCAGAACTTGAAGAATTTGAAGCTAAAATGGAAGAATTTAAAAATTCCATTATTAAAATTGATGAAGCTGTTTATCCGGGAACAATTGTTACGATCTATAATAAAAATATAGAAGTCGAAGAAAGTGTATATTTCAAATATTCGGATAAAGGAATAAAAGCAGAAGATTTGGAAGATTTAGAAAAAAAACCGGAAGAATAAGTTTAAGAATTTCACGTGCTTAAGCAAAAGATGAATGATTTACTTAGTATTAATTTATGGTTCTTCAGAGATTTGTAATGTTACCTATAATAGAAAGAGATATTATGTAAATCCTTAATTTTTAAGGAGAAGTAATCAATATTTCCAGAATTCTAAGTTTTTCCTATTAGTTGTCAGAATTTATTATTAGCTCATCTAAAACTTAAAGCAATGATTAAACTCATTTTGTGTCATTCCCAAGTAAGTGCGTGTTTCCCAACTGGTATTTTACTAAAAAACAAATAAAATACTCTCATTATCCAACAGAGGCGGATCCCGCACTGGCGGGACGTGGGAGTCTGATTCCTCTAAGTTGGATTTACTTGATGTTAAATTGACAATAAACCCACCACAGAGATGTCATTACGAGCGAAGCGTCGTAATCTACCGATTTTTGGGATTTGTTTTAGTGGTAGTAGATTGCGATCCCGAGCACTCGGGACTCGCAAAAACATCTTTGATACAGCTTTTATAAAAAACCAGTTGAGCCACACCCACGTACAGACTGTGTGAAAACGCATGATTTAATATAATTTTAGAGCTTTAACTGTCATTGCGAGGATGCGAAGCGACGAAGCAATCTCACCGCAACGTATTGTTATTATATCATTTACGAGATTGATTCAGTCGTCCCCACGCCTCGGAACTCCATCGCAATGACACATTTGAATCTGGTTTTTTAGCGTTTTCACACAGTCTGGTAATCGGGAATCCATTCTTATAAAACCACCCCCATCCTGGATTCCCTTTTTCAAGGAAATGAAATCATCAGCTCCCGGATACTTTTAAGAATTCAACAATTATGTTATTATTAAACTAATTTCAAACTAAATTACTAAAGGATCAAAGGCATTTTACTTGAAATGCAATAATAATTATAGTAAATTCAAAAAACATAACAAACTAAAGGGAGATATAAATTATGCTAAAAAGATCAGTAATATTTATAGTCATTGTTTTAGTTTTAATAAGTTTTTCAAGGTTGACTGAGGGACAAGATAAAAACATCAGCCAATCTATTGATCCTGCTCATTTTTATATTAATAAGATTATTTATTATTGTGGATTACTGCATCTTAATCATCATCAGATGAATGATGGGCAATATTCCAGTTTAATTACTAAATTAGATAATGCATATTCATCTGTCAATAAAATAAAATATAAGGCTGCTCTTGGTCAATTAACAGGATTTCGGCATCAATTTGAAGCTTTCTGCAAATCCGGAAAGATAGATACGGATCATCCGGTGATTAAAAGGATTGTAGAATCTATATTCAGGAACGTTAACTGGGCAATAGAATATTTATCTACAGCTTAAACTTGATAACATATGAGACTATTTCTTCTTAGCCAGATGCACTGCTAAATTTAAAACATCATCAGCACTTTCACCGAATGCCTCGGGTGTGGATGGATGTACAGGGACAGTCAAGGCAAAATCATCTACATGCGCCGCCATTTCTATACCCATTGTAACCTGTGCAATAAACTGAGATGCATTCTCCCCAATCACAAACCCTCCGGCAAGTATACCGGATCCTTCTTCAAAGATCAGTTTAACGAATCCCTCCTCAGCTTGAGAAACGACCTGCTTCCCAAGCATCGATTTATCGGAAAGCAGATTATCCCACTTCTTTCTGGCACCAATGGCAAACGTCGGAGGATGGTTCAGGAAAAGCAAATAATTACCTGCTCCTCCATCCTGAGTATTCCTTACAAGCAGCGATTGAATATTGTCTGTCTCTTTTAATGATCTAGTGCCGTACCATAAGGGCTGTATCAAATTATTTTTATAATCATTCATGAAATTTCTCTTTTTACATTTCAGTATAAAACTGTTCTTGTACATGGTTTAAAATATTAAACCAGCACAGGTGAAAAAATAGTTCCAATTTTCAATTTTCAGAGAATTTTTTTTATTTTTGAAAAAACAATTGCAGATGGCAAACGTGTCACGAAGCGTTTACATGTGCAAAAGGCAATTTTGCCGTAATACATTATTAAGAATATACTTAATAATGACCAGGACAGGAATGATTTTATACACTCAACTCCGGCACATCGATCCATCTTCTCTCTTCCCAGCTTTTAACGGCAATTTCGGCAAGCTGTACGCCTTTTGCACCTTCCAGGAGTGTCCATTTAAACGGCTCATCATTTACTACATGCCGCAGGAACAATTCCCATTGCAGTTTAAAGGCATTATCATAAGTTTTATCAGGTAAAACTTCTTCCCAGTTGTCAAATGGATTATCTTCCATTTCAACATCGGGATTCCATACAAATTTTGGAGTGCTTTCTGCAGTTTGAGCATAACATTTGCGCAGTCCGGCTGCAGCAGAGCCTCGTGTCCCGTCAACCTGAATTGTCAAAAGGTCGTCTCTCCTTACTCTTACAGCCCAGGATGAATTAAAATTGCAGATAATCCCATTACTGCACCGGAATGCTGCATAAGCGGCATCATCGGCGGTGCATTTGTATTCATCCCCGGTCTCATCCAGCCGTTTATCAATGTGAGTAGCACCAAAACATGAAATTGAGGAAATTTCACCGAACAGGTTGTCAATAATATACCGCCAGTGGGGGAACATATCAAGGATAATACTGCCCCCTTCCTCTTTTTTATAGTTCCATGACGGACGCTGGACTTTCTCAATTTTTCCGTCAAATACCCAGTAACCGAACTCCCCTCTTACAGAAAGAATTTTACCAAAGAATCCTGAATCTATCAGATGTTTTAACTTCAGTATACCCGGAAGCCATAATTTATCCTGTACAACACCGTTTTTTAAACCATTTTCTGCTGCTTCCTTATACAGGGTATAAGCGTCATCAAAATTCGCTGCAGCAGGTTTCTCGCAGTAAACCGCCTTGCCGGCTTTTATTGCTTTTCTGACATTCTCCACTCTGAGATCGGTCTTTAGAGCGTCAAAATATATTTTGTTGAACGGGTCTGAAAGGCAGGCATCTATATCGGTAGAATATTTATTCAGGTTATGAATATGTGCCAGGTTTTTTAATTTACTCTCATTTCTTCCGAGAAGCACCGGTTCAGGGATAATAATTTCACCGGAAGATGTTTTTACACCGCCTTGTTTCCTGATCTCTAAAATTGACCGTATCAGGTGCTGGTTTGTCCCCATCCTCCCGGTTACACCGTTCATTATAATTCCGATATTAAAAATCTTCATTCTTTTCCCTTTTCAATTTCAGCAGTGTTTTAAATACGACTCCTTGATCTTTTTTAGAAATTCATCCTGATCCTGAGCCCAGTATCTATTTGAAAATATCTCCACTTCATTAAAACCGTTAAACCCGGCTTTTTCTATTAGTATGCGTATTTTTTTTATTGGAATACATCCTTCACCCATAAGTCCGCGGTCATTTAGCAGGTCTTCAGTCGGTGTTTTCCAGTCACTTATATGAAAAGCGAATATTTTATTGCCGTGTCCGCATCTTTCTATCTCTTTTTCAAGCTCCGGATCCCACCAAAGATGATACACATCAACTATCACACCGATATACGGTGAGTTGATTTTTTCACAAATATCATTTGCCTGCTTTAAAGTATTAACAGCAGACCTTGTATCAGCATACATTGGATGAAGAGGTTCTATCCCAAGTTTGACACCTCTTTCTTCTGCATATGGTAAAATCGCAGATATACCATCAAATATCTGTTTTCCTGCATCTTCAAGATGAACAGCCGGATCAGCACCGCAGACAAGTACAATCAGCGGTGTTCTTAGTTCGGATGCTTCATCAATAATGCGTTTATTATTTTCAATTTTACTCAGCCTGTCTTTTTTCCCTTCTGCAACAAAGAAACCTCCTCTACTCAGTGAAACTGCTGTTAGTCCGGAGTCGGTAATTAAATTTCCAACCTTCCTGATGTTTTTACCGGCTAATAGTTCTCTCCAGACAGTAACTCCTTTTATACCGGCATCAGAATATTTTCTGATACACTTATCAATATCCCAGGGTTTATTTGAAATTGTATGAATACACAACTTTGAAAAATCTTTCAATTGATCAGACATATTCTGCCTTTATTCTAAACAGCCGAAAAAAGTTAGGTACGGTTTGTTCTCAGCCATCCGTTTTATCATTAACGCTAATTCCGATGCATGATAATCACCCCACATCGTGGATTCACCCATCGGTATCTTTTTACCATCAGGGACAAAATCCCAGCCGTTTGGGCGATGATATACCGAATGAAGGATCAATCCCTGATGGTCATTTTCAAGAGAGACATAATTATCAGAAAACAATGTAAATGCAATTTTATAAGCAGCTTGACAATAAAAATCTCCTTTTTGGCTTTTACCTTTTTGTTTCAGGTAATTTCCAAGTCTCAGAAATCCCTGTGCGGCAATTGCTGCCGCTGAACTGTCTACCGGTTCATAATCATTGTCAATTTTCGCCGGTTCATTCAAATAATCACCAAGTTTCGTTAAACCCGGAGCACCTGTATCCCAGTAAGGTATTCCATCAGTTGGAGTGTTTTCTATATAAAAATCAGCCGCGGACTGCGCTGTCTCAAGAAATTTCTCTAAAACAGCTTTTTTATCTTTGTAATAAGAAAGATTCACATTATCAATTTCTTCATTGGATAAAGTTTCAACAAATTCAAGCTGTTCCGAGTACCCTGTTATAATCCATGCTAATCCTCTGGTCCAGGTTGAGAATGGAGAATAACCCTGCTGTGTACTCGGACATCTGTAGGAAAAATCGTTCAAATTAAATATCGATTCATGTACAACTCTGCCGCATATATCATATAAATCCCTGCCTTTTCCAAAATAGACATTAAACCTTGCAGTCGTTTCCGCATGTTTTAAAAGTCTCTCCAATAATGAGATTTTCCTATCCCGTTCTCCCATCAAAACATGACCGAGCTTGTAACTTACTGCAAGAACACGCAACGATCTTACTGTATCGGAGAAAAGTGAATGCGGACCGTTAAATGAATAAATATAACCTAAATTGCCGGGGAGTTCTGTCCAGCGGGCTGCCTGGACAGCTCCGGATACTTTTAATGCCAATTCATAAAAATGCCGTTCCCATTTATCGCTTTTGATACGATCTTCCAGTATTAACCTTAACAGGTTTCCATACGTACTGATATTATTGAAACCGTGGTCATGAACACCTGTATGCGAAAGATGAGATGCCATGAAATTTAAGGTATTATCCCTCCCGATTTTAAGATATTTTTCCTCATCTGTTGCGTCGTACTGTAGAATTGCTGAACCGTATAAAAATCCCTGTGTCCATTCTGTCCATCCTTTTGAGGTATATGTTCCGTTTACCGTAAACACGGGAGCACCTTTGGACACATCCAGAGAATTCTGAATACTTTGGATCTTCTCCCCTGAGAGTTCAAACAGTCTTTCAATTTTTGGAAGAAGATCAGAGGGTTTAATTAAGGAATTTATTTCTATCAAAACTTTCTCCTTTTACATGCTGATTGAAACCTATTTTATTTGTAATATATCTTTAATAACAAACAAGATTTTATATCAAATATTAAAAATCAAAAATTTAAACCACATATCAAAATCCAAAAATATTGTTTTTAGTGTTTCGACCTCAATTTTTACATTTTAATTTGTCATTTTGCATTTTAATTTTTGATATTTGATTCTATAGCGATCTTATATCCATACCTCCGCTAACCTCGATAACCGAGCCGGTAGAATAAGGGAAATCCCCTTTTGCAAATGCAGCAACTGCTTTCCCGACATCTTCCGGCAGCCCCCATCGTTTTTGCGGCACCAGCCCCTCTGAGATCAGCCTATCGTATTTATCCTGAACACCTGCCGTCATATCGGTTTTTATTATTCCTGGTCTAATTTCATAGACATTTATACCAAATTCAGCAAGCCTGTCTGCGAATAGTTTCGCTGTCATGCTCAATGCAGCCTTGGAAATGCAGTATTCAGCCCTTTTTGTTGAGGATACCACAGCTGATATCGAGGTAATAAATATAATGACCGGCAGGAAATCCGAGCCTTTTCTTAATTGTTCTATCATCTGATTTGAAACTGACTGGGTGAGAAAAAATGGACCCCGCGAATTAACCGATAAAACCCTGTCGTAACTTTCATCCGTAGTCTCAAGAACATCCATTCTCTGTTTCGGGGCAACACCTGCATTACTTACAAATACATCGATCCTGCCGAATTTATCAAGAACCGATCTTATTATTCTCTTATGTTCACTCAGGACTGAGATATCACCCTGTACTGGTAAAAATGAGACTTTCAGTTTTTCAATGACCTCTTTTACCTCGAAAAGTCCTTTTTTCGGGTTTTCAGGGGAATAATTAATATCATTGGCTGCAATATCAAATCCGTTTTCAGCCAGCTTTATCGCAATTCCCCTGCCTATCCCCTGTCCTGCACCGGTTATGAATGCTAAGGGCTTAAAATTCATTTACTTATTCCTCCGGAGCTTATTCTTTTACAAAAAAAATATAAGAAATATTTAGCTTTAAAACAAAAATAAACATACAAAAGAATTGAAATGAAACAGAATTACGAGAAGATATTCTAAGACAATTTTCGTATCTCATCGGGACCGATTATCCCGCCGGAAATAACAGCTTTCAATGCTTCTTCGATTGTCCAGCCCGGATCTCTGATTTGCTCTTCACTTACAAGAATCATATATCCGGATGTTGGGACAGGGGGTGATGGGACAAAAACTTTCAGGAGTTCTTTGTCTTCATTCTGATGGTCTATGATAGACCCAGTTACAAATCCGACTACCCACTGCCCTTCTTTTAGATATTCAACCAGGACTGCACGTTGAAAGACCTGTTTATCGGGGATAGAAAAAGAAGATGACACCTGTTTGCCGACTTGGTAAGTCATCCTAACCAGTGGTATTTTATTTGAAATCTTTTCAATTAATCTAAAAAATTTCTTGCCTACAATATTACTTGCGATGAGACCTATTAAATAAAGCAGGATAACAAGAACGATCAATCCCAAACCTGGAATCGTGAATCCGATAAGTTCGTCAAAATATTTAGAAAACCATGTATCGAGAAATACATAAAGAAAACGTATTGCGAAAAATGATAGGACGATCGGGACCAGGGCCAAAAGCCCTCTTATAATAAAATTCTTGAAATGTTTATAGATTTTTTTCATTTTTATTCCTTTTTCTTTATCACAAAATAATGATGCAGTTCTATGAAAATTGAAAATCCTATCATCACACGGTGAAATGATTCAGATGAAAGGATTTTTTCTTCATGTATTTGCAATCCGGCAGAGCCAATCGTTCGTCTAAATCGATTCGCCGGGCTTCCCCGTCTGCCAAGCTCCCAGCAATGACCGGCAGCGGTTATTTTTGCATAAGGATAAGGTAAGTGTAGCTTCAGAGTCTTTCTTGATATCCCGGGAATTTTAAACTGAAATTCTCCGTAAAAACCGAAAAAATGCGGTACGGAGATTATCAGGTGTCCCACGGTGAGGGTTTTTAATTTTTCCAGTACATTTTGGATTTTTTTATAAGAAAGATGTTCCAGTATTTCAAAGCAAAGGACAGTATTGAAGGAATTCCTTTTAAACGGCAGATTACATATATCACAGACAATATCAGGTTTTAGAGATATATCGTAATCACAGGTTATCAGTTTTAAACCGAAAGATTTTAAATAGTTTGATACGGTTTTATTTCCGATCCCTATCTCAAGAACTCTGCCCGAAACGTATTTTAAGGCGGTCTGCCCCTGGATTTTATAGCTTAACCACCGCAGCGGTGTATCATAGCCTTTAAAATAATGTGAAGATTCTACCTGGATTTCACTCATAATACTTTTGTGTCATTGCGAGGCGTACATCAATATACTTCCACGAAGTCAACTCGTCCCCTACCGTCATTCTGATCCCGGTTTACCGGGAGAATGAATCTACTTCCACTCCGCCAGAGGCGGATCTGCCTCAGGCAGAGAAGTCACAGAGCCCCACTTGGTTATAAATGATTATTTTGAGAAATTTATGTAAGATTTTTTAAAAAGCAAGGCTTTTCTATTTGAATTTCCTATAAACAGGAAAGAAAAAGCCGGCTAAATGAGATTCAACCGGCTTTTATATCAAACAAACAATAAATTTATTCTTTAAGCTCATCTAAAAGTAGTTTGACAAGCTCTATAGTGCCCTTTTCAACTTCGGGTGAAAGCCCTTCTCCGAATTCTTCAATATTTTTGACCTCAACAGAAAAGATAACAATATCATCAGGTACTTTGATATTCTCCTGCCTGTAAAGTTTAAGTGCGGTCATTATGTCAACAGTATGAAGTGAATTAGGTTTTGGCTGATACTGATATTGTTCAAGGGTGGTTTTATATATTTCGCCGGGAGTACCGTTCTCAGTTATCACAGCATCGATAATAAATGCTTTGTCATATCCTTCAAGAAGGTCTAATAAGTATATTCCCCCGCGCTCGGACTCCAGGATATCAACATTTTCAGGAAGATTCTCTTTTCTTAACAATTCGGCTGCGAATATCCCAACACCGTCATCTTTTACAATCTTGTTACCAACTCCAACTACTGCAATTTTCACTTTGAAAGTCTCTTATACAATTTTCCGCCGCTGTCCATAATATCAACTATCAGCGGAATCCCTTTGCTGATAGAATGGGTCGCGCATGCCATACACGGATCGTATGCCCTGAATGCGATCTCAACCATGTTCAACAACCCGTCGTTTACAACTCCATTCTTAATGAACGTTTTAGCAGCTTTATCAACCGACATATAGAACGGCGCTGAATTATTCTGTGTTGCAACTATCAGGTTAACTGCAGTTAAAAGTCCGTTCTCATCAGTTTTATAATGATGGATCAAAGTCCCTCTCGGAGCTTCAACTACACCAATTCCTTCTTCTGGAGTTTCGGTCGGTATATTCCTGAATTCTTTACCGGTTATTTCCTTATCACGAGCCAGCTCCAGCATGTTTTCAGCAGCATTTAAAAGCTCGATCAGCCTCGCCCAGTGAAAAGCGAGAGTAAAATGAACAGGCTTACCGCCGAGGATTTCATACATTTTATCAAATTCTTTCTGTGCCAGGGGCGTCGACATGCCTTCTGAAGCATTCAACCTTCCGAGAGGAGCAACTCTGTAAATCCCGCTGTCCATCCCGTCAGTAAAGCCTTTCCAGCCAACATCCTTCAAATAATTGAATTTGATATAACTCCACGGTTCAACGCGTTCGGCTATGTGATTAAGATAATCAGAATCCGGGAATTTTGCAAATTCTTTTCCGTCCGGGTCAACTACCCTTAATTGACCATCATAATAATTGACCTTGTTATTTTCATCAACAAGTCCCATATAATAAGTCTTGTGAATATACCCATCACCGGTAATGATATCTACATAGGTCTTGTTTTTGAGCACCACATCTTCAAATATTTTAAGAGAAAACTTGCCGAATTCAACAGCGTCTTTTGCCACTTTTTCAATATTCTTTCTTTCATCCTCTGAAAGACCGCGTGAAACTCCTCCAGGAAGACCAAATACAGGATGCACTACTTTTCCGCCGAGTAGAGAAATAACTTCTCTCAATCGTTTTCTCATATCAATTACATGCGCCCCAATTTCAAGTCCCACCTTTTCGATAACTCCCAGAATATTTCTTTTTTCCGCCGGAGCATCAGGACCAACGACAAAATCAGGACCGCCGAGAAAGTAGAAATGCAGAGCATGATCCTCAACATAAAAGGTATTATAAATCAATTCCCTTATTTTTTTTGCAGTCGGGGTGGGTTCAACCTTCCATAATTTGTCAAGTGCCTTGGTTGATGCCATATGATGAGCAGTCGGACAGACACCGCAAATACGCTGTGTAATTCGAGGCATCTCTTCAGCCGGTCTTCCAAGACAAAATCTTTCGAAACCTCTTAATTCAGGAATTTGAATTGCTGCACGGGAAACATTGCCTTCATCATTTAGAAATATCTCGATTTTCCCATGACCTTCAAGTCTTGTGATGGGATCTATAGTGATTTTCTTCATTTTTTTTAATCTCCTTTCATAGTCTTTCTATGAAGCGTGGATGCAGGCAGACTGAATCTATAGAACAGACCTGCAGGGTCTTTTAGCTCTGATAAAATTTCATCAATTTTATCCGTATCATTAGAATCAATGATCGAAGCAACCGCACTTAACATTTTTGCTCCCTGATCGGTGACTTCTTCACTTGGTCCATAGCACCCTCTGCACGGCATATTAGCGTTTATACATTTAGCTTCACATCCGCTTCTTGTTGCAGGCCCGCAGCAAATTATACCCTGTTCTAAAAGACATATCTCCGGATCAGGCTGAATTTCATAAGGTCGGTATAATCTGGTAATCTTCATCTGATCTTTTTTACGTTCGCATTCATCGCAGAGAGTTTTGGTTCCTGCAATCGTCGCACCTTTTGGCGGCAGTTCGTTTTTTACTATTGCTTCAATAGCTGTCATTATTGTATTCGGCTGAGGAGCACAACCTGGTAGATAATAGTCAACATCTATAATCTGGTCAAGTTTTTTAACAGTATCGAAAAACTCCGGAAGAGTCAGTTCTCCCTCAGGAATTTTTGTGCTTGTTTGAGGTACTTTGTGATCAGGGTTTACGGTTGAAGGTGAGTCAAAGTATGCTGTATGAAAAATTTCTTTTTTGTTTGTGAAATTTCCAAGCCCCGGAATACCGCCAAAACAGGCACATGCCCCAAATGCAACTATTACTTTTGACTTTTTTCTCAAAAGTTCAGCGATATGTTTCTGTTCAGAATTTCTGATAGCACCATTAAATAAACAGACATCAATTGCCTTATCTTCCATCGCTTCAATGTCTTTGTATTTAAAATCTAAAGCAACAGGCCAGAATACCAGGTCCGCCACAGCAACAACATCCAGTATTTTTTCATTTAAATCTACAACTGCTTCTTCACAGCCGCCACAGCTTGCCGCCCAATATTGTGCTAATTTGAATTTTGCCATATTAACCTCGGATTATTTAAATTATTTGATTTTTTTCTTTTAAAATATTTTAATTCGCAACTATTTGCTTTTTCCTGACCTCAGGTCTGGAATAATCCGGCAATATCATGGGTGATATCCTTTCTGTCTTTATTCCCACTTCTTCGAGTTCGGCATCGTAATTTCTAACATGGTCAAGGTTTAATTTACCGTTGGTCTTTCTTCCGGCTGCATAATTAGCAGCATTTATTCCGGCAATTCTTCCGAAAACTGTAACATCAAGCAGTGAATTACCCATAAGCCTGTTCTCGCCGTGGATTCCTCCCATTACTTCACCCGCTGCATACAGACCCGGAATAGCAGTCTCACAGTCAGCATTTACTTCCAGACCGCCATTCTGATAATGAAGAGTTGGGTGGATCAGCATAGGTTCTTTTGATATGTCAATTCCATATCTCCTGAACAGAGTATATTTTCCGGGAAATTCCTTTCTAACCGTACCTTCACCGTGTACCATATCTATCATAGGTGAATCGAGCCATACACCAAGTTTTCCAGTCGGAGTCGGTACACCTTTATTAACATCTCTTGAACATTCCTTTATTATGCTTGCCGCTTCAATATCTCTCGGTTCCCTTTCGTAAACAAACTGATCACCTTCTACATTTACAAGGTTAGCATCCATTCCCCTGAATTTCTCTGTGATCAACAGCCCCTCTGCTTGTTCAGGAAATACAATCCCTGTAGGATGATACTGTACTGTATGAAGAAAAGAAATCTTAATACCAGCCCTGTATCCAAGGATTATCCCATCTCCCGTTGCGCCATAATGATTTGTGGTCATAAATCCCTGTATATGCAGTCTGCCTGATCCTCCGGTAGCAATTACAACAGATTTCGCTCTGATAATAAAATATTCTTCCGTTTCCAGATTATAGGCAACTGCTCCGGAACATTCACCATTTTCGTTCAAAACGAGTTCAATTACAGGTGAAAATTCGAGGAATCTAATTTTTTCCTGCCTGTTCCTGGCTTCATCTCTGATCGTACGCATAATTTCAGCACCGGTTATATCTGCAGTATAATGCATCCTTTTCCTGCTCGTGCCGCCTCCGTGCATGGATTTCATCCTGCCGCTGGGATATTTTGAGAACATGATTCCAAGTTTTTCCAACCAGTTGATAACTTTGGGACCCTCGGTCACAAGTGTTTTTACAAGTTCAGGATCGTTAACAAAATGACCTCCACCGATAATATCCAGGTAATGGAAATAAGGTGAATCTTTAGAAGTTTTATCTGCAGCCTGAATACCACCTTCAGCCATCATTGTGTTTGCATCGCCGACTCTGAGTTTGGAAGCGACCAGTACATCTGCACCCTGCTCGGAAGCCAGTAAAGCAGCAGAAACTCCCGCTCCTCCTGCACCAATAACTAAAACATCAGTATCAAAAGCTATGTCAATTAAATCTATTTTATCCGGTTCAATTCTGCTTTTTGCTTCAAGAAGATCAACAAATTCCTGGCTTATCTCATAACCCTTATTTGGACCTACTCTGATCTTTCTCCTGTTCCCTTCAACGTAATCAGGATGATAATTAATCAATCTTTCTTTTCTTTCATCAAGAGATAAAGCAGGAAATTCCTGTCCGCTTTTTTTCTTTTTTACACGGGCAGATCTTGTTTTTTCAATAATTTTTATCAACTCTTTAAGTTCTGCTGGATAAGGCATTAATTTATCCTCCTAAATAGAACGAATTTTTTAATTATAAATATTCTTTGTTTTCAGGTTCCCAGTATTCATCTGCCATTGCAGGTTCAACTTCCCTTTCTGTATAGAGTTTTTTAAGCTCTTCAGTGGATGCATTCATTAACATGTGCAATCCGTTTTCAAAATTACCCAGATTCACTTTTTTCACCATTTCGTCTACATGTACAGCATGTTTTGCAATATGTCTGCCGTACAATCTTCTGCACAAGATAGAAACATTATATTGAACCTGTTCGGAAGGACATCTCGCAGCACATAGTCCGCACATGACACAATCAAATGACCTGTTGGCGACTTCTTCAACGTCCCCTCTGATCGCATTTGAAATATAATTCATAACATCGATATCCATAGGACAGCTTCTTGTACATGAATTACAGCCGATACACTTGAATATCTCGGGATAAAGTTCTGAAACTGTAGAACCCCTTGGTTCAAGTTCTTCCAGATCATAAATTGCTTTATTTGCCGGGAAGAACGGAATTTGAGTAAGATACATATTAGGTACAACGACGGTTTGACAGGCAAGCCCTACTTCAATTCTATATGAATTGGGTGTTCTGTAAACGGTAGCACAAGCGCCGCATATACCACCACGACAACCCACTCCTCTAATCAACTGGTAACCAGCATATTCCATTGCCTTCTGAATAGTTAATGTAGAAGGCACATCAAATTTCTTACCCATGATAAATATGGGTACCAGTTCACTTTTAATCTCTTTAGGTGTATTATTTGTCGACATTTTCAACTCCCAATTTTACAGGACCTAACTTTTTAATATGCTCAGTAAATTCATTCATTACTTCCACGTATTTGCTGCCTTCAGCAGCGGAAATCCATTCAAGCCTTAACCTGTTTTCATCAAGTCCTAACTGATTAAGAACTTCTTTTAAAACGTTTATTCTTGCGTATGTTTTATAATTGCCTTCCTGATAATGGCAGTCCCCGGGATGACATCCGCCGATAAAAACACCATCAGCACCATTTTTAAAAGCCCACAAAATGTGCTGCGGATCTATCCTGCTTGAACACAGAAACCTGATATTAACACCATAAGCAGGATATTCCAAACGCGACGTTCCGGCAAGATCGGCTCCTGCATATGTACACCATTTGCACAAATAACATACAATTTTTGGTTCAATCATAATTTAATCCTCTAATGTTACTTTGATCATTTCTCTAATTTGCTCATCGAAGAAATTATTCTGACTGGTTGCGCCTGAAGGACAAGCAGCTACACACGCACCGCATCCCTCACACAAAACCTCATTTACAGTAACAATTGATTTTTCTTCGTCAAATTCCCTCGCACTATACGGACATACCGGGACACAGATTCTGCAGCCGCTGCATAAGTCTTCATTCACAACAGCAATTATCGGTTCCTGGTGAATTTCTTCATGTGAAAAAAGATTAAGCACTTTACTTGCAGCACCGCTTGCCTGAGCTACGGCTTCAGGGATATCCTTAGGAGCCTGACAGCATCCTGCAAGGAAAAATCCTCCTGTTATACTCTCCACAGGGCGTAATTTCGGATGAGCTTCGGCTATAAATTTATCTGCACTGCAGGCGATCTTAAGTTTTTTAACCAGTTCTTCTGTCCCTGCACTCGGTACCATAGCCGTTGCAAGCACAACCATATCTGCCTGGATCTCAACTTCTTTTCCGGATAACAGGTCTGCACCCCACACTATTACTTTACCGTTATCCCTGAATATTTTAGAAACCTTCCCTCTCAGGAAAACCACATCATCCTCTTCAGTAGCCCTCTGGTAAAATTCTTCGTATCCTTTACCTGCAGTTCTCACATCAATATAGAAGACATAAGGCTGACCGTCATGAACCCTGTGTTTGTACAACATAGCATGTTTGGTCGTATACATGCAGCAGACTTTTGAACAATAAGGTAAATGCAGTTCCGGATCTCTCGAACCCGAACACTGTACGAAAACAATTTCCTCAGGCACTTTTCCGTCAGAAGGTCTTTTTATTTCTCCACTGGTCGGACCGGAAGCCGAAAGAAGCCTTTCAAATGCCAATCCATCGATTACATCAGCAATTTTACCTGCACCATATTCACCAAGGTTTAGGATCGGATAAAGATCAAAACCCGTTGCCACAACAACCGCACCTATTTCTTTCTCAATAAACTTTTCCTCCTGCTCCCAGTCGATAGCATTAACACTGCAGAATTTCTCACATGCTTTACACTTTCCGGTTTTGAAGTATATGCAGTTTTCCTTGTCAATCACGGGTTTATTCGGTACAGCCTGCGGGAAGGGTGTGTAAACAGCTTTTCTCATACCAAGGTTCCTGTCAAACTCGGATGGCACCTTTTTAGGGCATTTCTCAATGCATACTCCGCAGCCTGTACATTTATCCCAGTCGACATAAGAGACTTTCTTTTTAATTTTAACATTAAAATTCCCGACGTACCCCGAAATCTCTTCAATCTCCGAATATGTAAGCAATTCAATATTGGGATGTTTGCCAACATCAACCATCTTTGGTGTTAAAATACACTGTGAGCAGTCAAGTGTGGGAAAAGTTTCGGAAAGCTGTATCATATGACCGCCAATAGACGGCTCTCTTTCCACAAGAATTACTTCATAACCGCTGTCAGCAATATCCAATGCTGCCTGAATACCGGAAATTCCTCCGCCGATCACCAGAGCTCTTTTTGTAACAGGAACGCTGATAGGTTCTAATGACTGATTATACCGTACTTTCTCAACAACATTCTTTATAATTTTAATAGCTTTTTTTGTCGCCGGATCTTTATCTTTATGAACCCAGCTGCATTGTTCGCGGATATTAGCAATTTCACATAGGTATTGATTTAAACCCGCCTGTTCACAAGCGGACCTGAAAGTTTTTTCATGCAGAGTAGGTGAACAGGCTGCAACCACAACACCGTCAAGCTTTTTTTCCTTAATAATATCTTTAACGATATTCTGGCCTGGTTCCGAACACATATAAATATAGTCCATTGAGACTTCCACACCCTGGATTTTTCCTATTTTTTCAGCAACTTTTTTAACATCAACAGTAGAGGCGATGTTGATTCCGCAATGACAAACAAATACTCCAATTTTTTTCATGCTTACCTCTCCTTAAACAATATTTTTCTCTTCCAATAAAGGTTTGGGATCAATCGAATGTTTATTCAATCCTAAAATATCTATATCTATTTTTAGTCCAAGAGCTAAAAGCTGCGTGAAAAACAGAACTGGAATATTTGAAAATTCCGGGAAATCAGATTTAATTTCATCCTGTTTAGTATCCATATTGTAAAAGCACAAAGGGCAGGTTGTGATAACAATATCAGCACCGTGCCTGATCGCAGAATTTAGCACTTTAAAAGAGGCTTTTGCAGCGATCTTTGGCTCAGAAATAGATAAATATGACCCACAGCATTCAGTCTTATAAGGATAATCAATAACTTCACAACCCAGAGAATTAATAAAACCTTCCATAATAGTAGGATTTTCCGGATCGTCAAAATCAACCTCTTTTGGGGGGCGCAATAATTGGCATCCGTAATAAGGAGCAACTTTTAATCCATTAAGAGTCTTTTTCAAATTTTTAGAAATATTTTCAAATCCAATATCATATTTCAATACTTCAAGAAAATGTTTGACTTTTACTTCTCCGTCATACCCGAGGTACTCATAAGATTCACCTTTAATATATTCAGGGATTCTTTTATCATCTTTCAAATAGGCATTAATTCTTTTGTTAGAAATTTTATCATCCCTGATAAGCTTATTAGTCCTTTTCAATGTGCTGTAACAGAACGTACATGTTGTAGTAAGCTCATCTTTTCCCTGTTGTTTCACTTTATAAAGTGTCCTTGCCTGTGGAAGTATGTTCATTATTTTCTGGGTGGTCAGAGGGTAGGTTGCACTGCAGCATGTCCAGTCAGGAAGCTCATCAAGTTTAATACCTAAAAAATTTGCTGAAGCAATGGTCGTCTCATTAAGATTTGTTACTTTTTCCTTTAAAGCACAGCCTGGATAATATAACATTCTCATAGTTTAAACTCCTACTTAATTGTATTTCCAAAACAGTACAGTATTTTACAGGCTGAATTTCCTTAGTAAACTCACCATAGCCTGTTGAGGAGCCTCATCAATTGTTTCTCTTGAAATATGATCGGGACCAAAGTAGTCATAATCGGTCCCCATCGCTATAAAACGGAGAGTTTCATTGATGCAGGATAAATCTATTCCTTTAGGACACCTTGAATAACACTGGAAACAGGAAGCACAATACCAGATAGTTTTAGATTTTAACACTTCATCTTCTAAACCAAGTTGACAACTGCGAATAACCTGATTCGGTTTCAAATCCATATGTTCTGCCATAGGGCAGCCGGCAGTACATTTACCACATTGAAAACATAGAAGCAGATCCTGGTTACTTAACACTTCCACCTTCTTAACAAAATCACTTTTTACAATATTCTTTGAAATTTTTATTCTCATCACAAATCCTTAATTACTCCATTTTAAACACAATTTCGCCTTAATAATAAAATATTGGAGATTAAAATAAGAAATCAATTTTAAAAATGCAAGTATTATTGTTATTTTTTTCACATATTATGATATTTTATTCACAATATATGATAATTCATTCACATAAGTTATTATGTAGACGCTGTGTGTCTTGGCTATCTTGTATATATTAAACCTATAGAAAAGTAGTATGATCTATGCATTAAGATCAGGCTTTTATTTGATTTTAGCATTTGACTTTTATCGACAAATTTATATATTCTATTTTAAAATCAGCTATTTTTTGAATTTTGTGTTTATCCTGGACTTTTTTAACTTATTCTATTCTAATAGTCGCATAAACGGAGGAACATATGGATATAATGGGAATCGATCTGGTGATTGTTATTGCCTATTTAATAGCGATTCCGGCTTTTGGTGTTTATTTTCGAAAATATGTTAAAACTGAGGAAGATTATTTTCTTGCTGGAAAAATGCTTCCATGGTGGGTTATAAGTATGTCTATTATCGGGACCAATATTGGTGCTTATGATTATATGGGTTCTGCCGGTGGAGCATACCGTTTCGGCATCGCGCAGGCAAATTATGAATGGATAGGTGCAATACCGGCAATGGTGCTCTCAGCTCTTTTATTTGTCCCCTATTACTGGAAAGCCGGTGTTTACACTGTTCCCGAATTTCTCGGCAAAAGATATAATACTGCGGTTCAAGTCATTCAGGCTTTACTCTGGGGCATATTTTTAGCATGCGTTTTAGGTGTATTTTTCTGGGCAGCCGGTTTAATGCTCAATGAATACCTCGGGATACCAATTGAAGTGAGCCTTATAATCACGGCATTGATAGTCGGGATATATACTATTACCGGTGGTCTTGCTGCAGTAGCAATGACTGATGTTGTTCAGCTGCTTGTTATGTTTATCGGCGGGATTGCTTTATCAGTCCTTGGATTATGGACATTAGGAGGCTGGTCCGGATTAGTAAACGCAATAACGCCTGCTCATCCTCAGCATTTTAATCTCTTTTTACCATTGGATAATCCTACAATTCCATGGCTGGGCATGATTTTAGGATTGGCGTTTGTACTATCTCCTGCCTGGTGGTGCTGTCATCAGGCAATAATTCAACGAACTTTAGGAGCCAGAAGTGAGTGGGATGCAAAAGCCGGTATGCTGTTCGCTGCTTTTCCAAAAATGCTGATTCCAATTCTGGTTGTACTGCCCGGACTTCTCGCACTTGCGTTAAATCCGGATCTTGCCGGGTCGGATATGGATAAAGCCTTTCCATGGCTTATTAAGAATCTGCTGCCGGCCGGACTGGCAGGTTTAGTATTTGCCGCTTTCATGGCTGCGCTGATCTCAAGTGTTGATTCTACCTTGAACTCGGCAGCTACGATCTGGACAAGAGATATATATAAACAATTTTTTAAAAAGGAAGCTTCAGACAAACATTATCTTAAAGTCGGTCGAATATTAACACTGGTTTTTATAATATGGGCAATTATTTTTGCGCCGGTTACCAAGAAATTCCCGGGTATTTACGTTGCAATGCAGACACTTCTTTCGATCTTTCAGGGACCTACTTTTGCAATCACACTATTAGGGATATACTGGAAAAGAGCAAACCGGTGGGGAGGACTGTTCGGGCTGCTCGGTGGTGTAGCGATATCAACATCCATGTCTATCTTTTTAGACTGGAGCTTTCTGTATATTGCCTGGTGGTCTTTTGTTGGAGCACTTGTGATCAATTTTATTGTAAGCATATTTACAAAACCCGAACCAATTGAAAAACTTGAAGGATTGGTTTATGGGCTTGTTATGAAAGACGAAAACATCCAGAATATTATTTCCGGAAGAGCCGAAGGAGGAAAGTAACATGTTTGAATGGCTTAATGATATACCTTTATTTTGGGGGAAAGTGATTTCCACCTTATTCTTCCTAATAATGATCATCTGGGCATGGTTCAGACCAAAAAGTTTCATTTTTCAAGAATCACCCAATATGCGCAGATGGAGAGACCTCAGAATTTGGGCATCAATATTTTTAGGATTACAGGTGGTAATTTACCTGGTTTTTTAATTAAACTGATCTGGAGGAATAAATGGAATCAAATAACAATCATCCTGAACTTAAAAAGGAGTTTGAACCTCTGGAGATCATGGGATTCTTCTGGCTTTTCTTTGGGATTATTATTTTAATTGCCACATTTTTTGTAAAAGAGACTCCGAATGTGCCGATTATCCGCGGTACGGTTACAAATATTATCGCAGCGGTTTTATTATTATCCGCAGGTATTTTTTCTATAATCAAAGGCAAAGCTAACAAGCGTAAAGCAAATACATGATAACAGAAAACACATAATAATGATCATTTTAGAACTAATATCCGAAATTGACGCCAGAAATAGACTTACGTCCAGAAAAGGCTTTTCCATTTTTAAATTCAAAAAAAATAATATCAATATTACACGGCTTGAATTAATTCACCTGCCGTTTTATGCTTTTGATCTGCAGGTAGAAAATGAAGGAACAAAACAAAATGTAAATCTGGCTGTTGACGGACTTTTGGGACATGCTGTTTTTTTTGTAAATGAGGATTTAAGTTTTACAGATGAAAAGAATGTAAATAAATGTAATTTTGAACTCCCCCCTGCTGAAGCTGAAGAAATTATCCTGAAAGAATATAAAGGACTATTACTCGAGACCGGGCTAAGAACAAGAAAATTATCAAAAGCAGCAGAGGTAACAGGCTACAAACAGATCTTTTATCCGTTCTGGGTTGGATATTTTAAAAAACGGGGTGCATATGATTTTCAGGCACTGGATGCGGTTTCCGGGTCGGTTCAGGGAATAAAAATGAGAAAATTGTTTCTAAAAGCATTCCGGGTATTGAAGTAAAATAATATTAATTTCAAAATTTCAAATAATATATTTGGGGAATCCAATCAATTTATTATCCTGATTCAGCACAAAATTAAATTATTTGAATTAATCCCGGAATATTGATTTCTTCGGCTTTCAACTTGTCATTTTGTTTTGGCTATTCGGAAACCGCTGTTATTGCATCTGTTCATTTTATGATAAGGATCCCTTTTAAAAACACGGATTTCAAATGCATCTCCTCCCCACCGTCCGCCGCGCAGAACTCCATTAGGATTGTTTGTAAAAACCGGGTTTATTTGATATTCATCAGAATAAGTATTGTACGAATCACTGCACCATTCCCAGGCATTTCCACTCATATCGTATAATCCCAGACTATTTGGTTTAAAACTTCCGACAGGTAATGTCCCTTTTCTGAATCCACTTTTTTCAGTATATGAATAATCGCCTCTGCTTGCATCAAAGCTTATTTCTGAAAATTTTGAAATATTACTGCCGTTACCAAACCTGTTTTTTTTACCTTTTTCCCTTGCAGCAAATTCCCATTCTGCCTCTGTAGGCAATCTGAATCCTTTTACTTTTGTAATATCCTTTGTGGGATTTCCATCTTTATCTAATAATGATCCTGTTTTTACATCATATGCTATGGGGAGATTCGCTTTTTTGCTGAGCCAGTTACAAAAGTTGGTCGCATCGATCCATGACAAACAGACAACAGGATTATCTTCTGACTGGTCAAATCCGGGATTTTTCCAATAATATTCATAAATGTCCTTCGTTGTCCAGGATTTTCTGTCAGGATCCCAGCGTCCGGTTCCTCCAAAAGTGAGTATCTTTTTTGATAGCTCATCAATTCTTTTCCGGTTTTTCTCTCTCTCCCTGAATAAAGGATATAATTCTTTTATTAAAATTTGGAGTTCCTCATTATGCTCCAGACCTTCTGCATTACTTCTATATGAGGTTTCTTCAACAAATTTTTTAAATTCACCTACCGTCACTTCATATTTCGCGAGGTAAAAATCGTCAACCCGGACTTTATGAACCGGAAATTCATCTTGATCCCCTTCATTGAATACATCACCCATATTAAAATCACCGCCTTCAATTAGTACCATGTTTTCTTCATCATTTCTACAACCTGCCTGGATTAATGCTAAAATCAAACAAATACAAAAAACTCTAAACAAAGATATTTTTATCATTTTACTCTCCTTTCGGTTTCATTTTTAAGCAGTCCATACATACCGGAACCTACAGAAATCATACCCCTGCATTAGTGTTTTGTCTCGTTTCAATTTCAAATATGGATTAAAACCTTCGTTCCACCCGTAATCTCCCCAACAGATATATGCATAACCAAGACTTTCAGCCTGAGCCTTTACAAACAGATCAGTATAAATACATTCCGTTACTTTTAATTCAAAAATCTTATCCGAATCTTCGACTATAGTAAATGTCCAGAACATATCATATCGAGTCTTTGGATCTTTAAATCTATTTTTTAAAGTTTCAAAATCATTTTTCCCTGCTGTTCCTGCATACATTTTACCGCTATTTTTACC
>JBHPGK010000024.1:0-24324 GCA_042570605.1 Candidatus Zhuqueibacterota bacterium | reverse complement strand
TTATCTTATGAATCCTCTATAATCGGATTTTCAGAGTCTATCAAAACATTTTTAAAGGTCAGAAGTGCTATTAAAACGAATGATTTCTACAGTCTTATTTCTGTGTCAATAAACGAGGTTAATGCTGAGATAAAAACTGGTTCCGGAAATAATCTGAATGAATACAAAAATATTTTCAAAAGCGATTTCAGGTTTAAAAATTCCGGTGAGGACAGGGATTCTGAAAAGTATGTATTCACTTTCAGCGGCGAAACAAGTATGGAGACTATGCCGACGGACCAGGTGAATTTCAGGAATTATTATTCATCAAAAGTACTGATCGATAATCTTAAAGAAAACGCCCTGCAGAACAATCTGAGTGTTGAAAAGGTCAGAGAACGCAGAACCACTGCTGTCGGCAGCCTGAAAATAACACCGGTAATTTTTAAAGTTTCAGGCAAAGATGATAGAATTCTTGAATTCCTCGAGACCATAAGAAACCTTAAATGGAATATTAATGTTCGCAAACTTTCTGCAGTTTCGCGGATTTCCGGGTCCGGATCATTGGAAGCACAGTTAATTATCGATTTTGATGTTCTTTCTAAATAGAATATGAATTATTAATGAGAGTTATTGCCGGCGAATTCAAAGGACGCAAGCTTGTAACTTTTAAAGGTCATCAATTAAGACCGTTAACGGACAGGATAAAAGCGTCGGTTTTCGATCAATTGCAAACTAACCTGTATAACAGCACGGTTCTTGATCTATTCAGCGGATCGGGCAGTTTCGGCATTGAGGCTTTGTCAAGAGGAGCGGATTCTGTCGTTTTCATTGAAAAATATAGACCGGCAACTTTCTTAATCAAGAAAAACCTCGATTCACTCTCATGCAATTCAGATAAATACTCGATTATATGTAAGGACGCAGTAGAATATTTAAAAACCATAGACACAAAAAAAAAATTTGATATCATTTTTTCAGACCCGCCTTATAAATATAAATTTTTCAACAACTTTTTTAGTGCTGCAGCATCGGGGCAATATCTTTCTGAAAAAGGGATTTTTATCATCCGTCATCCGGAAAATGTTACAATAGTTGAAGAAAGTAATTTAAAAATGCATAAAGACAAAAAATTCGGCGAATCATTTGTGAAATTTTTCATTAACTCAGGAGAATAAAATTGAAAAAAGCTATTTACCCCGGTTCCTTTGATCCGGTCACAAACGGACATATTGATATCATTGAACGGAGTAAATCTTTATTTAAAGAAGTGGTTGTTCTGGTTGTCAAAGACAATCCAAGTAAAGAACTGCTCTTTTCTACTGAAGAAAAAATTGAAATGATCAAAGAATCAATAAAACATTATTCGAATGTTTCTGTTGATTCATTCGAAGGTTTGCTGGTTGAAAAAGCGAAAACGATCAAAGCCGACGTAATAATCAGGGGTCTGCGTGCAATTTCAGATTTTGAATATGAATTTCAAATTGCCTTGATGAACAGAAGACTTTCCAGTAAAATAAATACCGTATTTATGATGCCGAATGAAAAGTACACTTATCTGAATTCTTCAATAGTCAAGGAGGTTGCCCGGTTAGGCGGAGATATTTCAGCTTTTGTTCCGAAACATGTTGAAGAAAAACTAAAGGAAAAGTTCAAACTTAAATAGTGAGGATTGGTTATGGACCTGGTAAAAAAAATAATTGAAAAGGCAAAGAGTTTAAATAAAAAAGTTGTTTTTCCTGAAGGGTATGAGTCAAGGACAATTGAAGCAGCAAGCAGATTAGCTTCAGAAAATATTGTAGAACCGATTTTGCTTGGAAATAAGGAAAATATTTCAAAATCCGCTGAAACTGCGGGTATAGACCTTAACAAAGTTTTTATAATAGACCCGCGAAAATATAATAGAATAAATGACTTTGCAGATGAATTTTATGAGATCAGAAAACATAAAGGAATTACCAGAGAACAGGCGCTAGAGACAGTAAAAGACCCGCTGTATTTTGGCGGGATGATGCTTAGAAACGGTTTATGCCACGGTTCCGTTGCGGGAGCAGAGAATGCTACGGGAAATGTATTAAGAGCAGCTATTCAGACAGTCGGACTCGCTGAAGGTATTTCTGTAGTCTCAAGCTTTTTTATTATGATTTTGCCTGACGGTAGGCTTTTTTCCTTTGCCGACTGCGCTGTTGTTCCTGACCCTGACCCGGAACAGCTTGCATCTATTGCCATATCAACCGCAAAAAATCATAAAAAACTGGTCGGTGAAGAACCGATTGTGGCAATGCTGTCTTTTTCCACTAAAGGATCTGCACAGCATGAAAATGTGGATAAAGTGCTTGAGGCTTTAAAAATGGTTAAGGACAAAGCCCCGGATCTCATTATTGACGGTGAACTGCAGCTCGATGCTGCGATTATGCCTGCAGTAGGAAATAAAAAGGCGCCGGGCAGCCCGGCCGCCGGAAAAGCAAATGTATTGATCTTTCCTGAACTGAATTCTGCTAATATCGGATATAAATTAACAGAACGTCTTGGCAATGCAGAGGCAATTGGACCTGTTATTCAGGGTTTAGCCAAACCTGCATTTGACCTCTCAAGGGGATGTAAAGTTGATGACATTGTCAATGTTGCATCTATCGCAGCAATAATGTCCTAAACGAAAATAAAAAAGGTGAGTATTATGAAACCGCTATCTGAAAAACTGAACAACATGCAGCCTTCCTGTACGGTGGCAATTAATTCCAAAGCCAATGAACTGAAAAGACAGGGAATCGATGTGATTAACCTGTCCGCCGGACAGCCGGATTTTAATTCCCCGGAAAATGTTAAAGAAGCCGGGATCAGGGCAATTAAAGAAAATAGAACATTTTACACAACGACATCAGGTATTATCGAACTAAAAGAAGCGATAATAAAAAAACTGAAAAAAGAGAATGGGCTCGATTATACGACTGACAATATCATTGTATCATGCGGTGCAAAACATTCGATCTACAATGCAATTCAGGCAATCACAAATCCCGGTGATGAAATAATTATCCCTGTGCCCTACTGGGTTTCATACCCCGATATGGTAGACATGGCAGGAGGTATACCAGTTTTTTTAGATGCAGATAAAGAATGTGAATTTAAGATCACCCCCGAACAGCTCCAAGAAAAAATAAATCCGAAAACAAAAGCTCTGATATTCAATTCACCGAGTAATCCTACCGGATCTATATACACCGGAGAAGAAATTGAAGCCATTGCGAAAGTAATTGTTGATACGGATATTTTTGTGATCTCAGATGAAATATACGAATACCTGATTTATGATAATAAAGAACACATAAGCATTGCCTCATTTGGAGAAAAGATCAAAGACTTAACGATTTTAGTGAACGGTATATCAAAATCCGCCGCAATGACCGGATGGCGGATCGGGTATACGGCTGCAATAAGAGAAATAGTAAAGAACATGAGTAAGATCCAGGGTCATTCCACATCAAATCCGACCTCGATCTCCCAATATGCAGCAGTTGAAGCCGTGACAACATCCAGAGAATACGCCAATTACATGCTTCCAAAGTTTGATGAAAGAAGAAAATACATGCATAGTTATTTGTCCGCTCTGAATGGTGTGGAAGTATGTTTACCCGGCGGTGCATTCTATGTTTTCCCGGATATTTCCAGTTTCTTCGGAAAAACATACAGGGACTTTAAGATAGAAGATTCGTTCAGTTTCTGTGATTATATGCTTGAAGAAGAAAAAATCGCCATAGTTCCCGGTAAAGCTTTCGGCAATGATAACTGCGTACGGATTTCCTATGCGACTTCCCTTGACCTGATAAAGGAAGCAATGGAAAGATTTAAGGAAGGACTGGGAAAATTATCCTGATTTATTTTTAAAATACATCATCATGGCACTGTACAAAAATAAATACCGTGTCGAAACAACACGCCTTCCCGAATATGATTATTCCGGCAGCGGATTTCATTTTGTGACTATCTGAACAAAAGATAAATTCCCATTTTTTGGAAAAATCAAAGATGAAAAAGTAATTTTATCAGATATTGGTAATATTGCGGAAAAATACTGGCTGGAAATCCCGGTTCATTTCAAATATGTGAAATTAAATGATTATATTATCATGCCCAATCATATACACGAGATAATTCTAATTGAAGATATTAAGGAATCAAATAATGTAGAGACGCAGCATGCTGCGTCTAAAAACCGAAAAAATACTAATAATGCTTTGTCAGACGCAGCATGCTGCGTCTGCTATGATAAAAGTCAAGTACAATTCAACTACCTTTATAAAGAACATTAATAAACTTTACAATCTGCTATTCGTGTTTTTTCACATTATACTATTCGAAAAAGTGGAAATGGTATTGACATACTCTACACGTGTTTTCACACAGACGCAGCAGCGTCATATACCTTTTTCCCGAATTTATTCTTAATAATTTACTCTATTACTCCTATTTCATATGGTTGATCTTTTAGCTCTATTGCTCTGATTCTTACGGATAATTTCCTCGCTATTGCTACTATTGCCTTTTTTCTACTTCCGGAGTTATTGTATACATTTTGAAATTTTGTTAATAAAGCAGGGTCTTTCTTTATCGAAGCCCATGAACATTGTATAAGCCAGCCGCGTACACTCCGGCTGCCCTGTGAAGTGATTCTGCCTTTTCGGGTAGTCTCTCCTGTTGAGTATTCACTGCTTGTTAATCCAGTAAAGGATGATATCGATTTCCCGTTTCTAAAACGGTTCATATCTCCCCATTCTAATGTTAACCTTATTGCAGTCAATCTTCCTATTCCAGGACAGGACTTCTTAATCTCTACCGACCTGCTGTATCTCTCCTTCTTTATTAAATCCAGTAACGCTTTCTTTAATTTCTGCTCCTCTTCTAAAAAAACTTTTAACATTCTTAATAATGAACTTAAACTGTCTTTTAAAGAATCACCCAAATTCAAATTTTCCAGATTTAAATAATCCTTGTTCGTCCATTTACGTTCAGAAAGGCCTCTCTCCAAACCATGAAACTTTAATAATCCTCTTATCCGGTTCTTTTCCCTCTTTATATTCTTCTGTACTTGGGTTAATGTCCGGTTGATCTGTCTGTCTTCTCTCCTCTCTCTGTCCGGAACATAACAGCTCTTATAATCTCCATTCTCCAGGTTCTTCGCCAACCTGATTGCATCACGCTTGTCCGTCTTTACTTTACTTACTTTCTCAACCGTTACTGTATGAGGCGGAGTGACTATACATTCTATCCCGTCGGATACTAATAGATCATGAAGCCAGAATCCTGAAAATCCAGCCTCATATATTAGCTTTATCCTGCATTGGGGAAAACCTTTCCTTAGATAGTTAATAAAATTATCATACTTCGCAGGCATGCTGACCTGAGCGATAATCATCACCTCACTTCGTAAACATAGCTTCCAGCTCTTCTTGGAATCCTCTAAACCTACAAAAATATCCTTGTTTTTTACTATATATCCCTGTATCTTTCTCATGAGGCTACCTCCTAAATGTTTTGTGGCGCTTTGCGACCACCGTTTATAATTAAACTTTTAACATTAAAGGTAGCCTCTTCCTTTTTCTCTATCAATTACTTTTATAACATAGTAACTCTACTTTAAACAAAAAACAAAGCATCGGTTTGCCAAAACCAGGCTCTTTATCAACCATTATCAGATCATTCAAATCTGCCGTAACCAAAAACTGCCGTAAAAATGGTTTTAATGATTTTGTCTGGCAGCAAAGATTCTATGAACATATAATCAGGTCCGAGAAATCGCTGGAAAAGATCAGGTACTACATCAAAACCAATCCTGTTGAATGGAAAATGGATGAATATTTTATAATATAGTAAGCTGCAATTATCTTGTACCCCTTGAGCATGTGAACGTTTTTTAGTATGGTTCCGGTTAACGGAATTAAGTCGTAGACTTAATGGAGTTAACCGGATAAATGGCTTGAAATGTTATTAATTTTTCAGTAATCTCCACCAGAACAATGGGAGGTTACATATGCCAAAGAAGAAACTTTCTGATGAAGACAAATTTAATGCTGTAATGGATCTGCTTGAAGGCCGAGGCATTCAAGCTGAGATCTGTAGCCGCTACGGTATCAGCCAGACATATTTGTACAAGCTCAGGGATAAAGCGTCCGAAGCCATAAAAGCAAGCCTAAAAGCCGGATTCGGCAAAAAAAGCACTGAAGAAGGTCGTTTAAATCATGAACTTGAAAAAGCCAAACAGTTTATCGGCGACCAGGCGTTGCTGATTGAGGCTTTAAAAAAAAGAGACAGGTAGACTTGGAAGTTGTGAAAAAGCTGCATGAAAAAGGAGTTTCCTTCCATCGTATTGCAGTTGTAAGTAAAGAGCCTGTTTCAACGATTCATGGTAAGATATACCGGCTGTTGAAGCGGTCAGAGAATTCTAAAGATCAAGCAGATAAAGACGCTCTTCTAACAGAATGGATCAAGTCGGTCAAAGAGGTACGTTCCACCTGGGGTGTTCGTCGTGTACGGGCATTTTTGAAAAAGAAAGCAGGTTTTACAGGATTGGGACTTAAACGAGTTAGACGGATCATGCGGGAGAATAATCTATTATGTCCTCGCGTAAAGAAGCGTATTCATCGTAAAAAAGGAGAAAAAGTAGTTGCAGAAGCACCAAATAAATTATGGGCAACTGATATGACAAGTATTGTATTAACGACACTTCAACGTGTGTTTTTAATCGTTGTGATGGATGTGTTTACACGGCGTATAATCGGATGGCATCTTTCTACACGCTGCCGCTCACGGGAGTGGATTATGGCGTTAGAACAGGCCTGTAATAAGGAATTCTCTAAAGGCGTTCGTGATGCCGGACTAACTCTAAGGAGTGACAATGGAAGCCAGCCAACCTCAAAGGCATATGTCAACGTGCTTGAAACACTTAATATAACAGGTGAATGGATCGGTTATAATTGCCCTGAGCAAAATGGGCATATTGAAAGCCTGATCGGGACACTGAAACAGGATTTTATATGGTTGGATGAATACGAAACGTTTGGACAAGCTTATAACATCGTAGAACGTGCGGTGGATGAATATAACAGCGATCATCCTCATTCATCACTGTTCTATATGAGCCCAAATGAATGCAAGGTCGCGTTTGATAAAGGATTAATCAAACTTAACGACAAAAAACAACTGGAGATTACAAACAAAGTTGCATAAAAAATGTCTTGCTTATATGGGACCAGATCACAATTAGCATCATAAAAGCGTGAACATTTAATAATCCGGCATTGGTAAAAGCGGCTTAAAAATACCTAAAGTATAAAATAGCAATGCAAGGTCAAAGTAGAGACGTAGCATGCTACGTCTCAATTACTATGAAAGAGTACAAATCCTTGTTTTACCATTACTTTACTTTATTATCGCATGCCTGAAAAGAGACGTAGCATGCTACGTCTCTACTACACCGTGTTAACTGATCATACTTTTATTAGAGACGCATAGCCTTGCGTCTCTACATTAAACAAAAAACCACTCTGAAATCCCTCCCAAAAATTTCCTGCAAACCTTTTCAAAATCTTAACTGTCTAAGATACTATGGTGCACGTTTAAAATTCAAAAAGAAAGGTGATGTTCATGTTAAGAAAAAGGTTGTTGATGTTCATGTGGGTAATCACCGGGGTATTCTGTTTAAACGTTTTAGCGCAGGAAAAAGTTAAATCTGTAACGGCAGTCAAAACTAACACACCTATAATTGACGGTATCTTTAATGATGATGAGTGGCTTAACGGGGGTAAAGCTGCCGGGTTTATACAACGGGAACCTGAAGAAGGGGTCCCGTCTACGGAAAATACTGTAGTATATTTTTTCTATGATGAATCAAACCTGTATGTCGGAGTCAAATGTTATGACAGCCAGCCAAAAAAAGTGATGAGCCAGATCGCCGGGAGAGATAACATCGGTGCTGCAGATTATATTGAAATTATACTGGATACATTTCATGACCATAGAAACGCTTATTTTTTCGGTACTACACCAACAGGGACAAAAATTGACGGCAAATACTCAAATGACGGTGAAAAAGATGACAGTTGGGATGGAGTATGGTATGTTGAATCAAGTATCACAAATTACGGATGGATAAGCGAGTTCAGGATCCCCTTCTCAACACTGAAATTCTCCGAAAAAAGCAGCAAATGGGGTTTAAACCTCAAAAGAGACATTGAAAGAAAACAGGAGAACACTTACTGGCAGACAGTAACAAGAAATGAGGGTTTTAAAATTTCGACTGCCGGACACCTCGAAAATCTCGATGGGATAAAAGCTGGAATGAACTTACAGATACTCCCTTACCTGACCAACAGGATGGGAAAAGACCGTATTTCTCCTGTCAAAACGCAGAATGATAACGGGATCACCGGATTAGATATGAAATACGGGATCACCTCAAATCTCACGGCTGTTTTAACCGTTAACCCGGATTTTGCACAAATTGAAGCGGATGAGGACCAGATCAATTTAAGCAGATATGCATATATTCTTCGTGAAAAAAGGCCATTCTTTTTAGAAGGCGGTTCAAATTTTAATACTGCCGGTAATTCCATGTCCGATGGTGAATACCGCACTGCCCTTTTCTACTCCAGAAGAATAAACGAACCCGTTTACGGTTTAAAAGTCGCAGGAAAAGTTGGAGACTGGGACCTCGGTGTAATTCATGCCCTGAATGATAATGATATCGGTCTGCAGCAAAGGGTGGAAAATGAGGAACTGCCTGCTGGAATTAAATCCCAGGCTTTCTACAATGTTATCAGAATGAACAGGGATATATTTTCAAGGTCTCAGGTGGGGTTCATTGCGATGAGTAAAGAATATGATACCGGACATAACAGGACTGTCGGATTCGACGGAAGAATAAGGCTGCCGAAAAATTATACATTATCCTTTGAAGCAGTAAAATCTTTCACTGACCGGCATAATAACAAAAACCAATCGCTGAATATCTATTTCTCACATTACAGCGATTTTTTCAAATTCTCTTACTGGTACCAGGAACAGGCACCGAATTTTATCGGGAATGAGCTTGGATTCTATGAATATAATGATTTCAGGAATTCAGGAGGTTGGATGCAGTTTGCTCCAAGATTCGAGAAATTCGGTATCCGCCAAATGGGCAATAATTTAAATTTCTGGGCTGAAAATTTCTGGGCGAACAAATATATGGATATGGATAAGCTTTCCAGAGGCTGGAACTATAATTTCTGGGTGCAGACTATGAATTACTGGATGTTTGGAGCAGGCAGGGGTAACGGTACGAATTATGACCGTTTCGATAAAGTCCTTTATCCTGATCTCGGTTACTGGGTATGGCTGCAAAACAACTCAAGTTCTCCGGTATACTTCAGTGTAAATCTTTCACAGGGGCAGTACCGGACAGGTTACAACTGGAGTTATTACGGATCATTGAATTTAAGACCGAATAACAGGTTTAATGTCGCATTTGATTGGAACAGAAGCCTTGTCAAACTGGTAAATAAAGAAACATTGAATCTTGACCACAGCTATTTTGAGATATGGCGTTCAAAGATATACTACCATTTCAACAGGGACCTGAACGCAAGATTGATATTGCAGTATAACGGCATGGAGGACCGGCTGGACACTTATTACCTGCTGGCATATAACTTTAAGCCGGGAAGTTTTCTCTATATAGCATATACAGAAAGATTTGATTCCGATTCTTTTATTAATAACAGAGGTAATGAAATATACCCGAAGTTCGGTTCTTCAACTAAAATTTTACAGGTTAAACTTTCATACCTGTTACAGATGTAACACCACAATAAAATGCCGTTCTCCAGTAAAGGTGCTGCTTTCCACGCAGCACCTTTTTTTCAGGATAAATCACTATTGTTCTCTTAAAAATATATATATTAGATGTAACTTATTATTTAACAGGTAATTAAACAGGAAACAACAATTCTAAATTGAATATTGAGATTCTTCACTTCTCCCGAGTACTCGGGATCAGAATGACGTTGTTATATTTGGCTTTCACGTCATTCTGAGCGGAGCGAAGAATCTCAATGTAAAAATTAACCGGATACCATTCTAAAATAATACTAATTCTCACTAATAATCAAAGATACCGTAACTTACTTTTTAAAACGAAGTTTTTATATTATGGCGGTCGAAGGTGTTCTTTCACCTTCGACACAGGATACTTGAGCTACACACACTTTCGCAGATATGACACTTTAGTTTTTTGTAATATTATTCAGTTAAAATCCGTGTCATCAGTGTTCTATTATTACAAATTGGCAACTTCGAATTGAAACATAGTCTATATATTGAAACAGTACTGTTTGTAATAACGTATTAATTTTATTATCTTTTTTAACCAAAGACACACTACCGGAGGAATCCATGAAAACGAAATGTATGATCATTCTTATTCTCAGCCTGTTGATTTTCAATACTCAAATCCTGTCCCAGGAAAAATTTGTTTCAAATGTTAAATCAGTAACTGCTGAAAAAATATATCCAATAAAGCAGGAACGAACCGGTAATATTGAGGAAAATATTTATACCCTGATGAAAAAAACAAGTATACCGGGTCTTTCAATTGTAGTCATTAAAGACGGCGAAATCGACTATAGCAAAGGATTTGGTGTGAAAAATGCCGATACGAAAGAATCCGCAGATGAAAATACTGTCTATGAAGCCTGTTCATTAAGTAAACCTGTTTTCGCATTTGCCGTTTTAAAAATGGTGGAAAAAGGCATTATAGACCTTGACAAACCATTGATGAGTTATGTAACCGACGAATACATCGAAAAGAACTTCCTGAGAAATAAGATCGAGGATGAAAGGATCAGGAATATAACAACAAGAAATGTGCTGACTCATACTCCGGGTTTTCCAAACTGGAGAGGAAACAGTAAATTAAATATCAACTTTTCACCGGGCGAAAAATTCAGTTATTCAGGTGAAGGATATGTTTTTCTCCAAAAAGTTGTAGAATTCATTCTTGAAAAATCACTGAATGAAATTATGACCGAATATGTTTTTAAACCATTGAACATGGAAAACAGCAGTTATGTCTGGTTGGATAAATTTGATGAATTATTCGCTGCAAAACACAATTTTTTAGGCGGTGCAACCGGGAAATTCAAACCGCGTACCGCAAATGCTGCAGCCAGCCTTCACACAACCGCAGTAGATTATGCAAGATTTATTGGTGCAATTATCAACAATAAAGGACTTTCAAAAGAAACAATCTCATCAGTGCTGAATCCTCAGACAAAAGTCAATTCCAAAATTACTGAGAATGTATACTGGGGACTTGGATGGGGCATTGAAACCGGTACATCTAAATATTTCTGGCATTGGGGAGATAATGGAGACTTTAAATGTTTCGTTATGGCTTCGGAAGAAAAGAAAAACGGGGTAATATATTTTACAAATTCAAGTAATGGATTAAGCATCGCCGAAGAGATCGTAAAACTTACACTGGGAGGTGAACATCCGGCATTCTCCACAAATTTGCTGACCGATTATCCCCGTTTTGATTCACCAATATTCGCTTTTGCGGAAATCCTGAAAAACGATGGTGTGGATGAAGCGATCAGTAAATTCAGGGAATTTATCAAGAAAGAACCTGCTGAAAAATCAATCCTTCCGGAAAACAACCTGAACATGCTCGGATATTTCTATCTAAGGTCTAATAAAATCGATGATGCAATAAAATTATTCAAATTTAATGTTGATATTTATCCGGAATCTTCTAACGTTTATGATAGTCTCGGGGAAGCTTATATGAAGAAAGGTGACAATGAACTGGCAATAAAGAACTATGAGAAATCAATTGAATTGAATCCTGATAACACAGACGGAATAGAAATGCTTAAAAGGCTTAAAGAAAAATAAAAAAGTACATCAAGATCAGTAGTGTCCGGTTAAACTGGAGGACAACAATATTTAATATCTTGTGTTAACATAATTTATGCTGAATTATTTTAAACATAGATTGAATTTGAAAGAAAACAACCAAATTTTAAATAAAAAAAGACATGGATTCCAGCCTTCGCTGGAATGACAGTTTATATCTTGTTGTTATTATTCATGTTGTGTCATTCCCGTGGAAACGGGAATCCAGTTTTTTTACAGAACAGTTATGTATCAATATTTTAAAATGATATCAGGGGAGCTATCTAATGAAACTTAAAAAATCAACTTTTATATTCATTTTACTCATAATTTCATCTGCTGTACTGCCGCAAACAGAAATACAACTTCTTGACACCAGTATCAGAAATGAATTCCTTCAGGAGATATCAGGTATAAGGGCAAAAGATTATGTTATGCAGATATGTCAATATAACAGGACAGACGGAGCATTCGAAAATACAGGTTATGAAAAAGCTGTTAATTATGTCATGAATTTCCTTAAAGATGCCGGAGTCGATGATGTAATACTGCATAAATATTTATCTGACGGGACAAAAAAATACGGGACATGGCGTTCAAATCCCGGGTTCAGGGTAAAAAGTGCGAGATTATACATGGTTTCGCCTTCAAAATCTAAATGGTGTGACTTTTCCCGTGTGCCGCTGTCTCTGATGCCTTATTCTAACGGGAAAGGTACTGACGAAGCTGAGGTCGTGTATGTCGGCAGAGGATTAACTGATAAAGATTATGAAGGAAAGGAAGTAAAAGGGAAAATTGTCTTTGCTGACCGGGCAGATGTTACCGAGCTTATGAGACAGGCAGTGATAAAAAGAGGAGCGCTCGGGATAATAGTCGGTTTCTCAGGAAGTACAGTTAAAGCCGAATTCCCTACCCTTGTTGAACTGAACAGGCTTTACCTTAACGGGGATGAATTAAAGTCCGGCAAATGGGGATTTTCTCTTTCAAAAAAACAGACGGAACTTATGAAAAGATACACTGATTCGGGCAGGAAGGTCGTAATGAGAGCTGAGGTCGACGTTGAAACATTTTCCGGAAACATGCCGATCATTTCAGCATTGATCAAAGGTAAAAAATATCCCGACCAGGAAATAATATATATGGCGCACCTTGATCATTACAAACCGGGTGCAAATGACAATGCAAGCGGGAGTGCCGGACTTATGGAAATTGCTGCAACACTGACAAAATTGATAAATGAAAACAGGATACCACGTCCCGACAGGTCAATAAGGTTTTTATGGGTACCCGAACAGCAAGGGACTATGGCTTATTTAGTGCACAATCTTGAAACAGCAAAAAAGGGAGTTATTGGGATAAACCTGGATATGATAGGTGAAGATTATCAGAAATGCAGTACTCTTATGCGCATTACCAGAACTCCCCTTTCACAGCCGTCATTTGTCGATGCCCTGTTCGAGTATTATGCAAAATATGTTGACGATCTGAACATTACCACACGAATCGGAACAAACAATAAATTTAATTACAGGATAATTGATTACTGGGGTGAAAGCGATCATACCATGTTCAATGATTCGCAGGTCGGTGTCCCTTCCGTAATGGTGGTTCATTTTCCCGACAGGTTCTGGCATACATCATTCGATACTCCTGAAATGGTCGATCCTACAGAGCTTGAAAGATCAATATTCCTTGGACTTTTTGTCGGCTGGACGGCAGCTAATTATGATACAGATGATATAAGTAATTTTGTTGAATTGACATTTTTCAACCTTGTAAATAAGATAGAAGAAAAATCTGTTAAATATATTGCTTTATTAAAAAGGTCGAATAACCAGAATATTCATACAAATATACGTAATATTCAAAACTATTATGACATACTCCTGGAAAACGGCACAGGTTCGATAGAATCGGTTCTAAAAAACCTGGATGATTCAGAACAAATTTCCGTTAAGAACAACTGTGAAATATTCAAAGATTATATTGATATCCAGAAAAAGAGAGCGGAAAATTTTTACAGGAATTTATGTAAGGAAAAAGGGATAAAAACGGAAAAAGCGAAGCAGACAGAGCTTGAAAATGAATGCAGCAGAATAAAGCCAAAAAGGATATTCGATTTGTCTATCGATGTGTGGACTTGTTATGAGATTATCAGGCAGAAAAGAGTCTTCGGCATGAATTACGACATGTTTTGGGAAATGATAAATTTTGCTAATGGCGAGAACAATCTGCTAAAATTAAGGGATGTTGTTGCCGCACAATTCCGTGAAGTCACTTTAAATCATGTAAAAGCGCTTTTTGAAGGTTTAAAAGAAAGAAACCTTGTTGAATACTGATATTTCTCATCTTTGAACAAGGGGCGCGTGTCCCGTATTAATCGGGGGTTCGTGAACCGCCCTTTTTTTATAACACAAAAGCACTAAGATAGACTGACAAACCTTCCAGGTTTCGAAAACCTGGAAGGTTTTTATTACCGCAAAGTTAATCATTGAACAAGGGGTCATGATCCCTTGTTCAAACTTTGACATTACATATCCTAAGTAAAATTGTAGATTCTATTCCGGTATTCCGGGATAGAATGACAGACTAATATATAGGGGGGTTTTTGACTGCCCTTTCATATACTTATCCACCAACGTTGCTGAAAACTGGAGACTGATAACTGACTACTTTCATGAAATTATATCCGGCTAAAGGTTAATAACTCTTAATTCTTAACTATCTTCACATCATCATAAGTCCTTGATTTTCTTACAGGTTTTTCTTAACTTTTAAAGATTTAATTTAATGAGTAATTATGATAAAGAGGCTGTTTGATATATTATTTTCCTTTATATTTTTATTGTTACTTTCACCACTGTTCTTATTAATTGCTCTTGCAATTAAAATCAGTTCAAAAGGCGGGGTAATATTCAGGCAGAACCGCCTGGGCATGGAAGGCAGTCTTTTTGTAATGTATAAATTCAGGTCTATGGTTCCGGGCGCCGATAAGGAAGGCAGCCATCTTACGGGAAAAAACGACAGCAGGATAACAGGATTTGGAAAAATACTCAGAAAGACTAAATTAGATGAACTTCCTCAGCTTTATAACGTACTCAAAGGTGATATGAGTGTTGTAGGGCCAAGACCTGAGGTTGAGGATTTCAAAGATCTATATACCGGTGTATTCAGCAGAATTCTTGATATCCGACCCGGAATAACGGATTATGCATCCATATATTACATCGAAGAAGAAAAGATTCTGCCCGAAGAAGGCCGGGATAAATTTTACATAGAAAACATTCTGCCGGATAAACTGAAAATACAGCTTGAATATGTCGAAAAACAGAGCTTTTTTTATGATATCAAGGTAATATTTTTAACCATATTCTCGCTTTTATTTAAACAAAAAAAGAAGTCTTTTATAGATGCTGACTAAAAATCCAAAATTATTACTTAGAAGTTTTCTCGACATTTGTGCAGTGGTTATCTCTTTTTACGCTGCGATGCTCCTGCGGTTCAACTTCAATATTCCCGAAAAATACACCACCCAGATAATGGTACTCGGAATTGGAACTCTTGTATTTGTCCGCACCCTTACATTTTATTTTACGGGGCTTTTCAGGAGCGCTTCAAGGTATGTCAGTATTAATGAGGCAATATTAATAATAAGGTCGGTACTTTACAGCTCATTGATCTCAATTATTATTCTCCTCGTTACAAAGCTGTGGTTCCCACGGCTTGTGCTTATCATGGATGCAATTTTCCTTATAATAATAATAAGTCTGATACACTTCAGCGGAAGAATTTTTTACAGTTATATCCGGACAATTTCTCCCAGGGGAAAAAGGGTTCTAATTTACGGTGCGGGTGATGCGGGAGATATGGTTATCCGTGAGATCCTCCGGAGTAAGAAATATGATTATAATATCAGAGGATTCATAGACGACGATCCTTCAAAAAAAGGAATGATAATAAACGGAGTCCCTGTCAAGGGCGGTAGAGATAAGATCAAAGAGATCGTGGAGCATGAGTACATTGAAGAGGTACTTATAGCAATACCTTCGGCATCGGGAAAAATTATGCGTGAAATTCTTGACATGTGTAATAAAGTCGGAGTAACAACCTCAACTGTACCGAATCTGTTTGAGATCCTGCAGGGAAAAATATCTGTCGGGAGGATCAGAAGTGTAAATCTTGAAGACCTGATACGCCGTCAGCCCGTTGAATTTGACATACCTTTGGTCAATGAGTTCCTGAAAACAAAAAAAGTCTTAATTACAGGCGCAGCAGGTTCTATCGGATCTGAACTTTCAAAACAGGTCTTAAATGCCGATCCCAATGAGCTTTATTTAATAGATAAAGAGGAAAATGGTCTCTTTAACCTTAAATTCAACCTTGAGAACATAGATAACGGCAGGGTAAAATATTTTATATTGAACCTGTCTGATTTTCAAAAAGCAGAAAGACTTGTCAGGGAATTAAAACCGGATATTATTTTCCATTCTGCGGCTTACAAACATGTTCCTGTACTGGAAGAGAATGTAGATGAAGCAATAACCAATAATCTGAGAAATACAATTTCACTTGCAAAAACAGCAGATAAAGCTGGAGTTGAGAAGTTTATATTTATTTCCACCGATAAGGCGGTTAATCCTTTAAATACGATGGGAGCATCCAAACGTCTTGCAGAACTTTATCTTAAAAATTTCAATAAAAATACAAAGACAAAATTTATAACCGTCAGGTTCGGAAATGTTATCGGGAGTTCCGGCAGCGTAGTACCTATATTTAAAAAGCAGATTGAAACAGGGAGACCGATCACAATTACACACAAAGACGTCGAACGGTATTTCATGACCATACCGGAGGCAGTTAGCCTTATAAATCAGGCTTCAATGCTCGGCAGCGGCGGCGAGATCTTTATTCTTGACATGGGGAATCCCATTAAGATACTGGACCTTGCAAAGGATATAATCAGGCTCTCAGGTTTAAAACCTTATGAGGATATTGACATCATTTTTACAGGCCTCAGGCCCGGTGAAAAATTGAATGAAGAACTCTGGTTTGAGGATGAAGCCCCGGAATACACTGAGAATCCAAAAATCTTAAGGGCTAAAGCTTCAGATAACGGTATGAACAATATTGAAAAAATATCAAAAGAACTGATAAAATTAAGCGAAAACGGAGATGTTAAAAAAGTCAGGGAGATACTGGCTTCGATTTTCCCTGACTTTGGTAAAAATATATGAGTTTTTTAAATCCCGGAATTTTATATCTTCTTTTACTGGGAGCGATCCCGCCGATAATTCATCTGATCTCAAGAAGAAAAAAAGATGTCTTAAAATTCAGCTCTATCAGATTTCTAAAAGAACTTGAAGACAGCAGGATCAAAAAACTGAAAATAAAACAGATCCTTCTTCTTATCCTTAGAACCCTGATCATTATATTTTTAGTTCTCGGATTTTCCCGTCCTACGATCAAGGGAAGTCTTTCATCAGTGGTCGGGCAGGAAAAAGCAACATCAGGATTGATTTTTATCGACAATTCGCTAAGTACCAATACCTACCTTAAAGGGAAGAAAGTATTTGATCACCTTAAAGAAAGTGCCAGGACAATTCTTCCTCTTATTAATAAATTTGACGATTTTTATCTGGCATATATTGATAATTTTGATAATAAGATAAAAATCGAATCCCTTAAAAATGAGGAATATAATTTTTTCCTGCTGAACCGGATAAAAAATACTTCTTATAAAGGGAACCTGAACGAAATTCTTACAAATGCTGCCGGGTTTTTGTTTTCCCAAAACAATCCTAATAAGGAAATATTTGTTTTAACTGACCTTCAGAAGAGTGAATTTGAAAATATTGAACAAAAAGATTTCGAAAATTTTCAAATCTTTTTCATTTACCCGGAAGAAAACATTAACAACAGCGGAATTTTATCTGCTGAAATTGATAATATAATGTTCGAACCGGGAAAAGAGGTTGGAATTCTAACCAGAACCGGATCATTTAATAATAACTCTAACGGGGAAATTCTTTTAAGCCTTTTCATAAATGGCAAAAGAACAGCACAAAGGAATTTAAAAGTCGATCCCGGTAAAATATCGGAAGAAGAGTTTAAAATAAATATTGATAATTCAGGATATATAAAGGGATATTTTGAACTTGAAGATGATGCTCTGGAAGAGGATAACAGAAGATATTTTTCTATAAAAATACCGGATAAAATTAAAGTTCTGGTCATTAACGAAGATGAACAGAATCCTTATCTGGATGCTGTTCTGGACGCAAACAACATTTTCGAGACCGTCCACATTAGAGGTATGGAACTCGTCAGTACCGATCTGTCAAAATATGATCTGATCATTCTTGATGAGCTTTCATATACAACAAACCTATCATACACAAAAATAAGGAATTACCTCGAAAACCGGGGAAATCTTCTGATAATAGCAGGTCTAAACACTAACAAGGACAATTTTAATAACTCAATTGGTAATATGCTTGGACTGCCAAAAATGGCCGGGCAGTTAAACCTGAACAGAGAATCAGGCGAATTTGTGACATTTTCTAAAATCAACTTTTCGCACCCGGTATTTAAAGGTTTGATCGAAGAAAGAGATTTTACATATCCAAAACTCTACAGTATTCCTTATTTTGCAGATGTGAACATAGGAGAAAACATCATTTCACTTTCAAACAATGCCCTGTTTTTGCATGAAACAAAATATTCTGATAGCAGGATTCTGCTTTTGTGCTCGGGAATAAATAAAACTGATTCGGATTTTGCGTTTACCGGAATTTTTGCTCCTCTTATTTACAGGATAGTTTTATATACCGGGATAAACTCAACCGGCATCGAAACCGACAAGATAACCGGTGAAGAGCTCAACTTAAGTTTTAAAACACCCAATTCGAATATAGCGGTAAAATATCCCTCAGGCGAATCTGTCGTAATGGCTCCGAAAACATTAAATGAAAAGTTTTTTGTTAATTTTAATCCTTCAGAAACTGGATTTTATCAACTTTATGCCGGAAACAAGATCGAAAGAGAATTTTATGTAAATTATAATGAACAAGAATCAAATCTTGAAAAAGCAGATCCCGAAAGAATTGAAAATTTATTTCGCGGTGCGAATTCACATTTTTTAAAAACAGACGATAATATCAATAATGAAGTAAAAAAAGTCCGGTATGGCTCTGAAATTTCAACATTAATGTTTATATTTGTTTTTGTATTTATAATTTTGGAAGTTATATTAGAGTGGGAGAAACTGTAAATAATGATGCTGGAAACTCGTACAGAAAAAGAAAAAGTAATAATTGTAGGTGTAGTCCTGAATAATAATTCTGAAGAAACCTACGATACTCTCAATGAACTTGAAAGACTCGTCAATACAGCCGGAGGTGTGGTAGTTGCAAAAGTTATTCAGGAAAGGAAAAAGATTGATCCTGCTTATTATATCGGAAAAGGTAAAGCTGAATTCGTAAAGCAGATGTGCGGTATGGAATATGCAGGTACAGTGATCTTTGATGAGGAACTTTCACCTGCACAGGTTAAAAATCTCGAAAAAATCATCAATAAGAAAGTGATTGACAGAAGCGGATTGATACTGGATATTTTTGCTAATAATGCCAGAACAAAAGAGGCAAAAACACAGGTTGAACTGGCACAGTTGAACTATCTGCTTCCCAGGTTGACCAGAAGGTGGACACATCTTGAAAGACAGGATGGAGCTATCGGTCTCCGCGGACCGGGTGAAACTCAGCTTGAAACGGATAAAAGGCTGATAAACAACAGGATAAAAAAGCTGAAGAAAGAATTGGCAAAAATCGAGACACAAAGAAATACCCGGAGAAAGAGCCGCAGCGAAATGTTCAGGGCTTCCCTCATTGGATATACTAATTCAGGTAAATCCACGACGATGAACCTTCTGACAGACGCTTCTGTTCTGGTTGAAAACAAACTATTCGCAACTCTCGATTCTACAATTAAAAAACTGACCTTCAGCGACAAAAGCACTCTCCTGCTCTCCGATACGGTAGGTTTCATTAAAAAGCTGCCGCATCAATTAATTGCTTCTTTTAAAAGCACACTCGAAGAGGTCAGGGAATCCGATATATTGATTCATGTAATTGATATATCACACAAAAATTTCCGGGAACAAATCGATACCGTAAATTCTGTATTGCATGAATTGCAAATAAATGATAAATTAACCATTAATGTTTTCAATAAAATAGACTTGTTGAATGATGAATTGAAAATCAAGAATGTGAAAGAGGAATTTCCGGAAGGAGTATTTATTTCAGCAAAACTTGGACTGGGAATTCAGAATTTGATAAACAGCGTTCATGAGATTCTTTCAGAACAATATTTTGAAGGTGAGTTTATATTACCAGATAATTTCAATGAAGATATTTCAAAAATTTACAAAGTCTGTGATACAGTTGATATAATCAGAAGAAAAAAATGCACAAAAATCAAATATAGGGTAAGAAAAGAACTCAAAGATTCAATTTTAAATGAATTGAAAAAAATAACAACTGAGGAGACCGTAAATTGTTTCTAACAACAATAAATTCCAGGGGGATAAGATGAGGAAATCAATAATTGCTGCAGTATTGATAACATTAATATATCACGGTGTGGCATTCTCTCAGGGAAGATACATGAGCGTGGACGGGCAGTTAAGAGTAAGAGCCTATTTCAAGAATAATACAAAGGATTTTACAAGTACTAAAAGTGACAAATACAGAGAGGTTCTTCAGAGGACAAGAGTGCAGTTTATAGTCAGACACAGCAGCTACCTGCAGGTTCTTGCTCAATTTCAGGATTCCAGAAGCTGGGGCACGGAAACTGAAACAAGATCTGACATGAAAAACGTTGACCTTCACCAGGGATTTATAGAATACAAACCCGAAGGTAAAAATACATATATTTTCAGGCTTGGACGCCAGGAAATGGACCTTGGCGACGGTAGAATTATCGGAAAAAATGACTGGAATAATGTCGGCAGGTCATTTGATGCATTCCGAATGATAATGCGTTCTGTTGGTTTCAGATGCGATATTTTCTTTTCCAAGGTTGCTCATGCTCCGATTCTTGCTGATAATTTTATTTACGGGCTTTATTACACTAAACATTTCGGCAAATCGATGGCTGACTTCTATTTTATAGGCGCAAAGGAAAAGAACGGGTCAGTTCTCACAAGCAATGACCGTCTGGTAAATAATCTTGGCTTCAGGCTGGACCTCAATTCCGAGACCATTCAATTTAAAAGTGAATTCGTTTACCAGATAGGAAGGGTTGGGCTTACCGCTGATGCCGCAAAGATCGGTCTTAGTGCTTATGGACTTGCTTCAAGTTTAAAAATAAAAGCCGGGAAGAGGTTTTACTTCGGAGGAGAAATCACTCTTGGGAGCGGTGATGATGATCCTGCTTCAGGGGATGTAAAAACACTGCAGGTAATGTATCCTAACCTCCATAAATTTCTCGGACCGATGGACCTGCAGGGTTGGAGCAATGCAAAAACAATGATCCTGTTCTTCGGAATAAAAACAGGCAAGAATTCTGACCTTAAATTCGCTTTTAATAATCTTGAAATAAATAATACCAATGATTACTGGTATGACATTAATGGTTCCCCATACACCGGTGGTCTTGCCGGTGAAAATAAGCTTATCGGAAGGGAGTTTGACTTCACGTACAAAAAGTCGCTTGTAGAAAATCTGTTTATACAGATCGGCGGGTCTTTGATGTTTCCGAAAGGCGTTGTTCTGGCAACTACCGGTAAAGACGATATGGCTGTATACTTTTATGCTATGACAACTGTTAGTTTTTAGATATATCAAAAGGGTTTGATGAATCAAATCCCTGCAAATTTTATTTTAAAAAGACGACAATTCCAATTGTCGTCTTTTTTTTTAATTATTCCCTTAAATTACATATTTATTAACTGAGCAATCATAAACAGGGCAGCGGTTTCGCTTCTGAGGCGTCTTTCTCCGAGGCTGACAGGTAAAAACCCGGATTCTTTTGCTTTATCTATCTCGGCAATAGTAAAATCCCCTTCAGGACCAATGGCAACAACGATCTTCGGTCTGCCGGAAAAATGCTGCGATCCCAGTATTTTCTTTACAGGTCTTGAAGATCCCGACATATAAGCAATGAGTTTCAGATCATTTTTAAAAACTTTGTCGACAGCCTCAGGAAATGAGAGTATCTCATTTATTTCAGGTAAAACAGTACCCCCGCACTGCTTTAAAGCTGAAAGAGCGATCTTCTTCCATCTCTTCAGTTTAGCCGGATTAGGTTTTAATACTGTCTTTTCCGTAACAACAGGGATAATTGAAGTGACACCTAATTCAGTCGCTTTTTCAACTATCCAGTCAAACCTGTCCCCTTTTATTAACGCCTGTATCAGGATAATATCGCAGAACGGTTCTCTCGGTTTGAAATCGATTCTTTCGATACGGCATTCTGCATAATCCCTGCCCTTTTTATCGATCACACAAACATAATGCCTGCCCTCTCCATCAATAACACCGATCACATCACCCTTTTTTTTACGGCTTACTTTGAAACAGTGATGAAACTCACTCCCCTTTAAAACCAGGCTTTTATCACTGATGTTTTCCGGCTGTGTATAAAACACGTCACCAATTTTTCCATGTGTATTCATATTACCTAAGATTTAATAATATCAATAATTTATAGTAAATCCTAAAATAAAAAGCTCCTGTCAATTACAAACTGGAAATTATTTCCGTTATATGCAAAATCCAGCCTGAGCAGATTATCATAAGGGAGCCTAAAGTGAAATCCTATTCCTGCTCCGCATTTGAAATTATTAAACTTAAATTTGTCTTTAAGTTCCCAGACTCTGCCGTAATCAAAAAACAAATGCATTCCTGCAGCAAACTCAAAATTCCTGAAAAACTCTTTAGCAAACGGAGCTTTTTTCCAGGTATAATACGCCGGTTTACCAAAAGGGATTCTAAATTCAAAGGTGCCGCCAATAAGACGGTCTCCTTCATAGATATCCAGGAAATGCCCTCGTATTTTATAAGTATAGCCGAGATAAACCCTGTTATATCTTGCCACGTCTCCGAAAGTATAATTAAAATAACTTCGCACTGCAAAAATTATTTTATTTTTGAAAAGACCCTGAAAACGGCTTAAATCCAAAACCATCTTGGCATAACTGAATTCAGGATCCGACCATATTAATCTCTGGTAACTTAACACACTTTTCCATCCGGTGGTCGGATATTCCTTAAGATCCCGGTTATCGTAACTTACGTAGACATTTGCTGTGGAATATCTGTCTCTTCCTGTTGGAGATATTACTTTATCTTCAGGATCGCCACTAACACTGATGTCTTTATAAAAAAGGATCAATCCTGTATAAGTATATAATCCGAATCTTTTACCGTTCAGAGTCTCACAGCCCCTGCTTATTTCAGTATAAGTTTCCAATTCCTCGCTTCTACTTTTTCCCTCTTTGTAAAAAAACTTGGTATTATTAAATAATTTCAGATCCTTACCGTACCACGGATTCCTGTATTGTACATGTAATCCGCGCCTATAACCGTTTACTGCTGAGATCGTTAACTGCTCTGCCCTTCCCCTGAAGTTAAAATGCTTTAAAGCAAAACCGTACGTTATTCTCTTCAGGTCTCTTCTTTCTATATCTATGAGAGGCACAGGGAAAATATACCATCTTTCAGTCACAAATATTTTTAAAATATTATAACTGTCCCCTGAATCTTTTTCGATCTGTACCCTCTCAAAAATCCCAAGATTGGAAATTCTTTTCCGGTCAATTTCAATTTGGTCATCGGTCACAGAGTCCCCGGTTTGTATGATCATTTCTCTTAAAATGACATATTCCTGAGTTGTCCCGTTTCCAAATATTTCAATTTTATCTACACGGAACTTCTCATCAATCTGACAGGTATACCCGTTTATGATCACGAAATAAACCACTAAAAACAGTACGATTTTAGATAAAAAACTCTTCATATGCAGCAGTCTATTTAAACTCGTTAATATTGCTGAGAATCAGTTCAGGGTCCACAAATTCATTATTCAATTTTGCAGCAAAATGGAGATGAGCACCTTTGGATCTGCCGGTGGATCCGGAAAGACCTATTATCTCACCCTCAGAAACTTCCAGGTTCTCTTTTACAAATATTTTAGATAAATGAAGATAATAAGTCAAAAGTCCTTTTTTGTGCTCAATAATAACATATTTACCGTTCTCGCTATTTTCGGATGATTCCAGGATTTTACCCTCAAGAACGGCATAAACAGGGGTACTCTCTTCTACATCAATATCAATCCCGGAATGAAAAGCATTTCTCCCGGTAAATGGGTCTCTACGGTCACCAAAATCCGAGATAATAGTACCCCTGTTTA
>JBHPGK010000023.1:0-25068 GCA_042570605.1 Candidatus Zhuqueibacterota bacterium | reverse complement strand
TAAAGCAGTAATCGGTTTATAAGAAGAGATGAATACAGCAGGATACATTCCAGCCAGAATTCCAACCAAAAAGAATAAAGCGGAGATCAATAGAATGATCTGTGGAATATTTATGATATCTAAGCTCAAATTTCTTTCTACCAGAGTATTAAATGTGGGAAGTACCAGGTAAAATAGAATTACAGAGAGTACTAATGCAATAATTGTCACCATTAATGATTCACCAAAAAACTGATAGACCAACTGCTTTTTTTCTGCTCCGACCACTTTCCTGACTCCGACTTCCCTGCTTCTTTTTGATGAACATGCAGTTGTTAGATTGATATAATTCAAACAGGCAATGACCAAAACCAGAAAAGCTATTGTCAGTAATATATAGACATATTTGATATCACTGTTTTCCTCAATTTCTATGAACAGGTGAGAATGTAAATGAATTGAAGTAACCGGTTGTATCATAAAATCATTCCTGGTTCCTACAATACCTGATACTTTCTCGGCCAGAGGAACCAGTTTTTTCTCAAATCCTTTAATATCTGCACCCTGGCGAAACTTAATATATGTATAGCAATGCCAGTTATTATCCCAGCTCGTACCGGCTGAATAATACATCTCATCATATTTCCTGAATGGAATAATAAAATCCATTCTAAAATGTGAATTTTCGGGAATATTTTCCATAACTCCAGTAATTCTCAGTTCATTCGAGGTGTTGTAAGTGAGTATTTTTCCAATTGGATTATCATCCGGAAAGTATTTTTTTGCCATTCTTTCGGATATTATTATTGAATTCGGATCAGTTAATGTAGAAACGGGATCTCCTTTTATTAGTTCAAATGAAAATATTTCGAATAATGAAGGATCAACAAAACATATCTTATCTTCAATAAATTTTGCATTATTCGATGAAATCAATGTGTTTGAGCGAAATTGAACTCTGACTGCAGAGTTGACCTCCGGGAATTCATCAGTTAAGGCTTTTGCCAAAGGTGCATGAGTAACCGCAATTATATTTGTTCCATGAATCTGTATATAGTGTTTTCTATCCACCTGTTTCTGTACAACCCGGTAAATAAGATCCGGGTTTTCATGATATCTGTCATAACTCATTTCAAACTTTACATACAATAAAAAGAGTAAAAATACTGCCATACCGACCGAAAGTCCGAAAAGATTCAGGAATGTGTTGGTTTTGTTTCTTTTGATATTTCTTAAGGCAATTTTCAGATAGTTTTTGAACAGGATAGAACTCCATTTGGTCTTATGGATAGAACATTGAACAAATGCCGGTATTAACTGCAGCCAGTACCATAATACTGCAAAGGTTTTTCCTTTTTCAGAAAGTAAACATAGAAATTCTTCCTCCAGGTCACTGACCGTTGTGTAGTGATTCTCATCCGGGAACATCCGGCTCATCAAATATTCCGCGATCTTCGGCGGTTTTTTGCTTTGATTTGCCGGTTTCATTATTTGTCTCCGAATAGTTCGCCTGAAGCTGTATCCCACATTATCTTTCCCATCTCGTTGATCTCATGTAAAGCTTCTATTCCGGGATTTGTTATCCGGTAAATTCTCTTTCTCCTGCCTCCCCTTTCGGAAAGCGGTTCAGAAAGATTGGATTGAAGGTAGCCTTTTCTAACCATCTGTTCCAGAGATGTGAACAATGCACCGTATGACCAGAATTTGCCCGTTACTTCTTTCATACGTTTTCGAATTTGCACTGCATAAGCATTGTCTTTTAAAAAAACTACAGCAAGTAAAATAAATTCTTCCGTTCTTGATAATAGTTTCATATATACCTCTCAATTATATTTCCTTTAAATAGAAACATATAGATATACGCAAGAATTTTACATTTGTTTCTTTTTTCAGGAAAAACTTAAAAACACCTGCGGTGTTTTAGTAATTGGAAATTAGAAATTGGTAATTAGAGGAAAGAAAAAAGCCCGATGCTTTTTTTATCTTTACTCGTGTTTCAGTGAATTTACAGGATTTGCTCTGGCTGCTTTTATTACCTGATAGATCACGGATAAGGAAGCTATTAAAAATGCTGTCAGTGTTGATAATACCATGATCCAGGGAGAAACACTTGTTCTATAAGCAAAATTCTGAAGCCATTTATTCATAATAAAATAAGATATGGGCAGAGCAGCCAGACAGGATATAAAGATCAGCACAGCGAATTCTTTAACCATCAGTCCGATTATTTTACTGATTGAAGCACCAAGTACCTTTCTTATACCTATTTCTTTTGTCTTTTGAGCCGCAATTGATGAGACCAGACCTAAAAGACCGAATGATGCAATCAATATTGCAATAACAGAAAACATTAGAAATATTGAGCCCATTCTTGATTCGGAGTTGTACAGAGCATTTATTCTGTCATCGAGAAAAGAATAATTAAATACGAAGTCATTTATATGTTTAAGAAAAGTAGACTGAATAAAATCAAGAGTGCTTTTAATATCGCCATTTGACAGTTTTACAGATAATTCTCTAACTGCCCACTGAGGTCTGTATACAAAAACAGCAGGTCCTATTTTATTCATAAATGAAGCAAAATGAAAATCTTCGACCACCCCCACGATCCTGCCATCCTGGATGTTGGATGCTGATATCCTTTTCCCTACAGGATTTTTTAGATCCAGCGCTTTTACTAATGTTTCATTAACAACCACAGCGTTTATCCGGTCAGTCATTATTTCTTTCGATAAACCCCGGCCTTCCAGTATCCTCATCCGGTAGGTATCGATAAAATCAAAGTCCATGTAGAAATGGCTGACCTGGGGTAATCTAATCATTTCACCGGTATTTTCACTTTCAACTAGGATAGAGTTATTCTCTGATGCGCGTACAGGCGCTCTGTCTGATATGGAAGCACTGATAATATTATTGTGCCTTACCAGTTCCTCTTTAATGATTTCAAATCTTTCGGCATTCAGGCTGTTCCACAGATTGATATTTATAACATTGTTCTTATCAAAACCGATATATTTATTCCCTATAAAATTAAGCTGTTTGTAAATGACAATGGTTCCAATAATTAGAATGATCGAGACAAGAAATTGAAATATGACAAGAGTATTTCTAAGTCCGGAGCGTCTTTGTGTTGTCCCGGATTTTAAGACGTTCGCGGATCTGAATGAAGACAACAGAAAAGCCGGATAAAAGCCGGAAACGATCCCAAGTATCAGGACTAAACTGAAAATAGCTGCAATATTAGCAGGATTCAATAGTATATCTAAAGGTATATCCTGATTTACAAAATTTACAAAAAACGGATGCACAAAAACAACAATGGCCATCGATACCAGTAAAGCAAAAACAGTAAGAATAACCGATTCTCCAAGGAACTGCTTGATCAATTCGGAACGAAGAGCTCCAACCGTCTTCCTTATACCAACCTCTTTGCTTCTTAAAGGGGTTCTGGAAGTAGATAGATTGACATAATTGACCCCGGCAATAATAAGAACCAAAAATGCAACCGCAGTGAAAAAATAGATGTATCTTTTGTCACCGGAATTGGCAATTCTCGAAATAATTTTTGTATTCAGGTGAATATCGGCAACCGGTTGAAGATAATAGTACCTGTTATAAGAATCAGGAGTATGATACTTTTCTACGAGAAGCGGCAGCTTTTGTTCGAGTTCCCGATAACTAACATTCTCTTTTAAAAGAACGTAGTTATAGTAATTTAATATATTCCACTCTGTATCGATATCGTTTCTTTCGGAATACATTGTTCTGAATGAGATAATAAAGCTGAACTGCAGGTGTGTATTATCAGGGATATTCTCACAAATTCCCGTTACCGTCAGCATATGTCCTCTTAGGCCTTGAATAACCTTTCCGATTGGATCCTCATTGCCAAACAGTTTATCAGCAAGCTCCCTGGTAAGTACGATGGTATTTGGATCCTGCAGGGCTGTATTCGGGTCCCCGGAGATCAGAGGGAAAGTAAAGGTGTTCAAAAAATCCTTATCTGCATAAATCCCTTCTTCAACCACAGAGTTTTGATTAAACTTTAATGATGAAGTCCTAATTTTGACTCTTACTGCGTATTCGATTTCGGGGAACTCATCCGGCAGTACATTCGCCATAGCTCCATTAGTTGATGCAAGCTCACTCGATCCCCTGAAATTAAATCCTTCCCAGTGCTGTACAACCCTGAAAATCCTGTCTTCCTTTTCGTGAAATGCATCATAACTGAGCTCATATTTAACATACATCATTATACATATAAAGCAGGTGATCCCCAGAGCGAGCCCTGAGATATTGAGAAAAGTAAATCCTCTGTGCCTGGTCATATTTCTAAATGCGATTTTTAAGTAATTTTTAAGCATGATTGAACTCCAAAATATTTTGTTATAGATAATTGATGGTAAGAGCCTGATCATTAAAAGAAGACACCAGAAAAAAGCATATATTTTCCCGTGCTCGTTCACTATCCGTATATAAGATTCTTCAAAATCGCCCGTAAGTGTTTCAATCTCTTTTTCAAGAACGATCTTTTCAAATATGGAAATAAAAATCCGGGGGCATTTTTCTTTTTCAGCTGGTCTCATTTAAGTTTATCCTCTAATTTGAGGTAATCCATCCACAATGAATTGGAAATTTCCCTGTAATCATGTAAGGCTTTCAGTCCCAGTTCAGTGATTGTGTAAATTCTCTTTCTCCTGCCGCCGCGTACAGCAGTCGCCTCTCCAAATCCTGATGAAATCAAACCCCTGTTTTCAAGTTTGGATAATGGCAGATGAATTGTCGACATCCCCACCTTTTTCCCTGTTATCTCAGCGAGATAATCCTGAATTGCAATAAGATAAGCATCCTCATTTAAATTCAGGATCGTCAGCAACAGCAGTTCTTCTTTTCGTGTTAAAGGCTTCATATATTATTTCCTTATATATTATAGAATTATAATCATAGACAAATATACGTAGATTTTTGATATATGTTTCACTAAAATAGTAAGATATTGACGATCAGAATAAATTGAATGTTATAGTCTAAAAGTCTATTCGATCTGGTCTTTTGATTAACAGAAAGCTTAAAAAGTCTATCGATTTTGAAAAACTTAATGAGCTGCGATGTTTAATAGAATGATAATTTGAAGATTATGTTTTAAAACTGCTGTTGGAGCAAATTGCTCCCACAGCGGGCTTGTCTGTCCCCCGAGTAATCGGGGGAGTATTCGTGCAGGGATTTGTTTTTTGACCGCAGTAAACGGTATATCACTTATTAGACAAGGGTATTTATATCTTTAACCTCAGCCCATGTACCTGAATCCCTCGACTCCTCAGCGGCAAGCCCGACTAATTGAAGTTCAGTCATTGCTAAAGCGTTATTTATTGTTGAGTGCCCTTTTTCAACAGCATCGAGAAAAGTGGATATAGATTCATGCATACCGGGCCAATCGGCATAAGGTGTCAGTGCAGGCAAATGCTCTATTGTCCAGTTTGAATTGAGGCGTGATCTGAACCGGATTTCGCCATTTAAAATATTTATGTATAAGTCGCCGGCGTCACCATTAATCTCAACGGTAATTTCCAGTTCTCCAACGCTTGCGATATTAGCCTGGAGCGTACCCCAAACACCATCATAGTCAAGGTGTCCAATGCTATGATTCTGTCTGCGGCCCGGTGTACCATAGCCATCAAGCAATAGTACTCTTCTCGGTGAGGCATCTAAGATGCGGTTTAAAACATCCACATACCATGTACATAAATGATTAAAATTACATAAATTATAATTCGGGACTGGTCCCCATCCGGATTGAAGCCGAATACTCGCTGTTTGTATTTTGCCTATTGTATCCGTTTGAACCAATTCAGAAGCACGAGTTACCGCCGGAATGAAACCGAGCTCCAAATCTGCAAAAGTTATTTGATTTGAAGCAAGAAGGCAGCTAAGCATAGGAAGCAAACGCTGACGTGTATCAGTTACAGGCGGCTCATAAAAGACAGCTACATTTGAATTAAGTGCCGCTGATAATGTGTGTTCATGAATGGAATCGGGAACAGCAATCATAACAGCATCAATCTCCTGCCCATTTAACAGCCTTTCAATCCCGTCATAAACATTTATGTCTGATCCAAGCTCATTACGAATGAGTTGGCGTGTATCCTCGCTTGATGCAGCAGCGGATATTATGTCCGCCCGGGTATCAAGTTTAAGCGCAGGAAGATATGCATTTCGCGTCCAGGAACCGTATCCAATTAATCCTATTCGTATTTTAGCCATTAATTTAAATTCCTTTTTAATTGCCTGATAAGTTATTCAATATTTCATATATCTTAATCAAAGCTATATATTTTATCAGTGATCCGCAATGAATTTTTCCCGTTTGAATCTAAACCGCACCGTTTGCTATTGATATCAGAGTATTCTAATTCGTGGCGAAGATCGCGCATTCTTCGGGACAACCCCATCTCTGCGATGCGGTAATGCCGCTTTACAAAGTAAAATATTATTTGCTGAATTATTCTGCTTAGCTGCCGCAGGGGAAATACGCCTGAAATTGCCTAATATACCGTATTGACCTCACCATTTAACACCATTTTGGCAGGAATTGGCAAAATGGGAGTATTAGCTGCGCTATATGGAAGAACAAAGTGTTTTAAACTTTCGAGCTATAAAACAAAAATATTTTATAAAGTTATAGCCTGAATCGAAAAATTGGAATTGTCTATTTATTGTTCCTGATCTTTTTTAACATTTCAATCGCATTACTGCTGTTGGGATTCAGTTCTAATACTTTGTTATAACAATCAATAGCCATTTGTCTATCACCCTGCATAAAATATGCTTCACCAAGACTATCCCATCCGTTCGCATATTCAGGAAAGACTTCAACATTGAGTTCAAAAATCTTTACAGCCTCTTTAATCCTGTTTTGCCTGAGTATGTAGTATCCGAGTTTATTCAATTCCCGTTCATTAAAATCCAATTTATCAGGCTGTGTCTGTTTTAACAAAAAATATCTTTTTACTCCCGATTTGACACCTTCTTCATTGATAATCTCAACAAGCTCCAGAGCAATTGACTTCTTTGGTAATTCATAGGAGCAGCCATATAGAATATTAGTTATCTTAATGCTCATATCACGCAGCGGTGCGCTGTCAAGATTGCAAAACAAGACAATTAAGTGCTTATCTTCCATCAACCGGCAGAAAAGCGTATTGAATCCGTTGAGCCCTCCAAAATGCCTGGCATATGCGATACTGTCTCTGCCGGCAGAAAGAGAATATTTCCCGATTTCCCAATCATAACCCACATAGTATTTGCCCCTTGGATAATAATAACAGGGTTCGAATAATTTTGACCTGTATTCTTCCGAAAGCAGCTTATCTGAATATAATGCCTGATCCAGAAGATACAGATCTTCAACAGTCGAATACATCTGCCCTGAAGCATAAATATTCTCAATATTAAGATATGGAACATTGATATAGTCGAATCCCGATTTTGTATACCCGATGGCTCTTTTTTTCAGCATTTTTCTATTGGTTTCTAATCCGGTATTATTCATTTTCAGCGGACTTAAAATATTTTCATTAAGGACTGCTTCAAGAGGCTGTTTTGTAACATTTTCAATTATCATTCCGAGAATATAGTAGCCGCTATTACTGTATTTATATTTGGTACCCGGTTCAAATTCCAGATCGCCGGTACAAAATTGATCAATAAAGTCCCTGCGCGAAAACCTCAGCAGTAATTGATTTTGCCAGAAACCCGGGATCCTGAGATAGTCAGGGATACCTGATGAATGGCTCAAAAGATGGTGAATAGTAACCTTTTCTCCCGTATCCTTTCGGTAATAAGGAAGATAATCAGTAATTTTCCCATTCAGGTCGATTTTACCTTTTTCGACAAGCTGCATTATCAATAAGGCTGTAAATGGTTTTGTAATAGATGCGATTCTGAATTTTGTATCAGGTGAATGGGGCATATCCCATTCCCTGTTGGCTAAACCATATCCTTTTTTTAATATGATTTTCCCGCCTTCCGCTGCTAAAACGACCCCGTTAAATAATCCGTATTCATGATAAGTACTGATCAAATCATCAATTTTGCCAGATTTTTCATTTTCCTGTACATCATGGCTTTGTGCTAAAGCGGTAATGTTCAACAATAATACTATGAGAAAAACAATCATTGGTTTATTATAGATTTTATGCATTTTGCCTCCCATTAAAATTCAATTTAGACAAGCATTGCATCAACAAAAAAGTAAAAAAAAGCCTGATTTGACTTATGATCTCAATATCATTCTAAAAATCATAGGAAAATAAACCGAATCGATAGTAAAACTTAATAGTGTCCGGTGAAAAATTACGTTTTTAACTTAATTTGGTTCTATTTAATAAGTTAATAAAGCTAAAACATTTATAAATTAAAAGATGAGATTCTTCATTTCACTTCGTTACATTCAGAATGACGCTCACGACCCAGGATAAATCGTCATTCTGAGCGCAGAGAAGAATCTCAATATTAAATTTAACCGGACAGTTATAAGTAAAACTAAAAAACTTTTTTAATAAAAACAAATGAATCTGTACTTTTGTTATACATTTAATAATTCTTCCGGAATATTTTAGTCACGAAAGTATAGTAACAGACCCGGGCTCTTGAAGGATAATTTAATTTGACAGATACAGTATTAAGAAAACGTAAATAAAAACCGCTGAAGATAGATATCTCTTGAGAAATTCAATACTCTGATAACCTGATATTTTTTTGGATTCTATTTTTCTGAAAATAGTTCATTACGCTCAAGATTTTGTTATTTACCGAAGTATTCCGGCGTGGTCAATGCCTGCCTCTGCACGTTGTTTGATACCAAGCAGGCACTTACGCATCATCACAATTTCAAATACATCCATAAGTGAATACGTAATAAGAGAGCGTGCATTTTTTATGCGATACTTCCACCGCACTCGCGACACAAGTTTTGTATGTACACTGTCAATTTTATAAAGATACCATGACCATGTAAGGCCCAGGGGAGGTTTAGGTTGGAATACCCAGAGTGTAGACGTATTTGGCTCAATTTCTAAAACCTTCATGAAACTCCTGCGGCTGAGCCGTACAGGGTCGCCGACTTTCAAATCCTGGTACTCAGGAATAATGTGAACAGAACTTGGGATACCGGCGTTGTCCAGCTTATCATAAGAGTAAAATCCTGCCCTTTTGTACCCCATCTGTACTATCCAGGGCCAGATCTTCTCCGGGGGCGCATTAATTTTCACCGCTCGGGTTGCATTAAACTGAGGGTCTATTAAAAGCTCGTCACCCGCCATATGCCTTGTCACATCTTCATCAGAAGCGCCCCATGTCATCTGCCATTCCCGGAGCCAAACAAAATACAGAAAAATAAATGCCAGAAAAACAATCATTCCGTATTTAAGCAACGTTAATATTTTTTTCAAAATTCTTTTCATTTGCCGCGGTATCCTAAAGATTAATACTCCGGATTTATTTTGATTTTGCAATTCTGAAACCTGAATTATTACATCTGTTCATCGCTTCATATTTATCGCGGGCAAAAACCCTTATACCTGATGCGTTAGCTCCCCACCGTCCACCGCGAATTACCCTTCTGAATCCTTCTGACCTATATGGATTTTTAGCAGATTTATTTTCATACTCATCATAATAATCACAGCACCATTCCCAGGAGTTTCCGCTCATATCATACAATCCCAGGCTGTTGGGTTTAAAACTTCCGACAGGAACAGTCTTTCTTCTGAATTCACCCTTCTTAAGGTATAAAAAATCTCCCCTGTTCGCATCAAAACATATTTCATCAGATGATGCAGCATCTTTTCCGTTTCCAAACCGCACCTTTTTTCCCCTCTCCCGGGCAGCATACTCCCATTCAGCTTCGGTCGGCAGCCTGTATCCCCTGACTTTAGTGATATCGGTTGTCCCATTTCCGTCTTTGTCAAGCAATTCACCCGTTTCAATATTGTAAGCAGGGGCTAAATTTTCTTTTTTACTCAGCCAATTGCGAATGCGCTGGTTTTCCATCTTTCCAGAAAGGAGATATATTGTAGAATCCTTCAATTATTTTCGCAGCAGGTTTTTCTGGCTCTGTGGAAAATAATATAATGCTAAGCATAAGCCGTACAAGGATTTACATGCAAAGAATATCAAATTTCAAACAAAATTATCGAGAATTAACAAACCGTAACTCATTTGAAAAATTACTTTTGTTTCTGGATCATGTTACTTCCAATTCAGCCTGCTTACTAACATCTCTTTTTTTGGTGAAGGAATAGATGATGACGATAAGTAAAGAAGCAGCAAGAACTACTCCTCCACCACAATATATCATATCTGCTGAGAAAAATGCCAGGGAAAAAGCGACGATTCCTAAAACTATAGGAAGAAAAAAACCTAACAAAAATGCTTTACTATAATCATTACCTTTCTTCTTAGCTATAAACCCTGCCAAGCAAGCAAAAAGCCCCACAATACTCAAACCGCCTAAATGATTAATAATAACTTCCACCCAATGATCCCTAAATACAAAATTACCAGCAATACTGATAATTAACATCCCTAGAAAAAGCAGAGGCATTCTACTTCCTATCGGGAAACCATCGCGTGGTTCCTTTTCTTGAACATTTTGCTTTTCTTCTGTTTTTAATGTAGTCATTTGTTACCTCCTCCTTATTTAGTCGTTTATTATTAATTTCCTTTTAATTTGCCTAATCTAGTATTTAAAAAAATCATTTTAACAGATTTATCCATATCTTATTAGCGCCATCACCATTAGCAAGAAAAATATCAAGGTCGTCATCATTATTTAAATCACCAAACGAACAGCCCATGTTAAGTACATTCTCACACAATATTAAGCCCATATCAGAGAAAACCCTTTTCCATTATTGAGCCATACTACAGTAGGTAGACCAAAATTAGCAATTATTACGTCTAAGTGTGAATTATTGTTTAAATCGGCAAGTCCAATTGATGCAAATTTTGTAACTCCTAGTCTTTGTTTACTGTCAGTAAAATTCCCTTTGCCGTCATTGATAAATATGGCTGTTTGATGACTTCTAGTGTTGTCTCCATTGGGAATGATAGAATCCAAATCGCCATCAGAATCGATATCGCCTAAAGAGACAAATCCCCATATAACTGTACTATCACTTAATTGCCAACTTTCTGTAAAATGACAAGCTCCATTATTTAGTAAGGTTTTATATCCTACCTTCATTTCTTTCACGAAAAGATCGATGTCACCATCTGAATTAAGATCACCGAAGGCAGATAGTGTAGGAAATGTATTCCATTTAAATACAAAACGACCTTGGCTATTATTAAAATAAATACGATTTGATGCATCATAATAATTAACCATAGCATCCAAATCATTGTCCCCGTCAATATCAGACAACTCGACACCAGTACCACTTATTTCAAAATCCTCTAATTCCTGACCTGTGTCGCGAACAAGGGATTTACCATCATTTAAGTATATTACGCTTCCTTTATGATGTTCTCCGAAAGTTGCGCAGGGTATAAAAAGATCAAGATTTCCGTCATTATCCAAATCTCCAACACCTACACCGTGCCCTAATCGTGTAAGATTCTGTTTTGTATCAATAAAATGCCCAGTACCATTATTGATTAATACCTGAGAGTATGACAAACCCATATTCGAAAATACGGCATCAAGATCTCCATCACCATCAAAATCCCCAGGTCCAATCTGAATTGTTCTTGTAGATGCAAATACTTGTGGACTTTTTTCAAAAGAAATAGGGGACAATTCATTGAATGATAATTTTTGATTGTAAGCACATGCAATTAAAAGAAAAAAAGACATACAGTCTTTACCGACAAATGTTGCGCCTGCAGCTTCATATTCCGGCTGAAATCTCTTGCCGCCTGTCACCCTTTTTCCCCTGATAACATCTGCTTTTGTGAGTACCCGGACGCCCGAACAAATTGTCCAAACGGGTATGCCCTTTTTCTCTGCCTCAGAAATTAAGTTAATTGCTTCCGGACTATTTAAAAGTTCTCCAAATGAGTTTGGTACTTCTCTGAAATCGCCCGGCGAGGGGATTATGGCAATGCAGTCATATTTTGTGACATCGGAAATTTCAGTAACATGAATATCTGTGGGTAAAAAGAAAGTTTTATTTGCCGGCTGCCAGCAGAACGGTATCGAATCGGAAACGCCTGCATGCGTCAAATTCCATCCGTACTGCTCAAATACGTCCCTGTTCAAAAAATAGTTTGCTCCGTAGGGCCTGTTCATTAGGAGTAAAATACTAACTCCCGGATCATTAAAAATAACTTCAGTTTCATCTGTTTTCTTACCGCATACGCAAATAATCAGGGTAATAATGACAAAGATAATTAAAACCGAAGCTTTGAATAAAATCGATTTTCGTAATCTCATTTTAGAATCTCCTGAATTATCAGCTATATTTTAACCTTACATCGTGAATAAGAAATTTTTATATTATTTCTTATTGAAATCTGCCCATTTTAATCAATTTATCCGGTTATAATTCTTCAATAATTTTAGCGCTGATCCAATAGAGGTCAGATTTACTTGCCTCCTGGATATATTCTTAAATAAAGATATATTTTCCATCCTGAGTGACATTCACGCTGCACCATATTTCCGATTCTGGAATGTTCAAGGCGCTTCTCAGGCTCTTAGCCTTTGTCCAGGACCTGTCAGGTTTCTTGAAACTGATATGTACAAAATAAGAGCTATGGTCATTTTGATCTTGCTATCCGGAAACCCGAATTATTACATCTGTTCATCGCTTCATATTTATCGCGGGCAAAAACCCTTATACCTGATGCATTAGCTCCCCACCGTCCACCGCGAATTACCCTTCTGAATCCTTCTGACCTATATGGATTTTTAGCAGATTTATTTTCATACTCATCATAATAATCACAGCACCATTCCCAGGAGTTTCCGCTCATATCATACAATCCCAGGCTGTTGGGTTTAAAACTTCCGACAGGAACAGTCTTTCTTCTGAATTCACCCTTCTTAAGGTATAAAAAATCTCCCCTGTTCGCATCAAAACATATTTCATCAGATGATGCAGCATCTTTTCCGTTTCCAAACCGCACCTTTTTTCCCCTTTCCCGGGCAGCATACTCCCATTCAGCTTCGGTCGGCAGCCGGTATCCCATGACTTTCGTGATATCGGTTGTCCCATTCCCGTCTTTGTCAAGCAATTCACCCGTTTCAGTTTTGTAAGCAGGGGCTAAATTTTCTTTTTTACTCAGCCAGTTGCAGTAGTGAGCTGCATCATTCCATGATAGACACACTACAGGATCATCATCCGACTGTTCAAATCCGGGATCTTTCCAGATAAATGTTGTACTCATACCCCATGTCGATTTATCGCAATCCCAGTAAGACATGCCGCCAAACGAAAGAACTTCATTGACAAGTTTTTTAATTGTTTCCATGTTTTTTTCTTTTTCTTTAAACAGGGGCATGACTTTCTGCATTAACTCACCCTGTTTCTGCATGTCAACAGGTTTTTCCCCGTTGGTTATATAGCCTGTTTCTTTAACAAATTTTCTAAAATCTCCTACGGTTATCTCATATTTACAGATATAGAAATCAGACAAGGTAACGTTATGCACAGGTTTTTCATCATCTTTTCCCTCATTAAATACGTCACCCATTTCGAAAGAGCCTCCTTTTACGAGCACTAAATCGCGATTTCCCGAATTTGTATTCAAGTTTAATTGAATAAAGGCACATATTAATAAACAGGTAGTCATGAAGATGTACTTTTTAGATGCCATTTTATACCTCCTTATAAATTAATATTGGTATTGCTGATTGCTGGTTGATTTATTTAATTAATCCAGACATCCGGACAAATTAAAACATCACAGTATTTCGGTTCACCCTGAACCGGATTTTCCCCTGATATCTGTAAAACATTCATCTTTGGGCTATTATATTGTATAGGATCTAATGAACATATCCAAAATTAGATGACAGAAGTATAAAAAATAAGGATAAAATACCAAGGTTTGTTGACGTAAGTACGTTTGTCAATAAAATTTGGTTTTTTATATAAGACAATGTATATTAATATCATGACACCCGATAGTATAAGACAAAGAATTATCCCGGTTATTTCTAAAAGAATCGTCTATCATACCGGATTCTGGATTTCGCATTTTATGTTTCTGCTCTTCCTGTACAGTCAATATACCGGTTCATTTTCATTAATAATAGAAAGAGCCTTTAAGACAGAACTCCTCTTCATTCCCAGCGCGTATATCCTTTTCTTCATTATTGAAAAATTTTTATATAAGTGGAGGCTTTTTTCGTTTCTTATTTGCTTTTTAGTACTTCTGAATAGCGGCGGATTTATCTTCAGAGAAATGTTTTACGATAGAAATGTGAATTTTTTTATGGCAGCGCTCGGATATTATTTATTTGTATTTTTTATTGCCGCAATAAAGTTGATTAAAAAGGGTGTAGAAGAACATATTAAATTGCAGGAAATTTCTAAAAAACAGTTGGAGTCTGAATTAAACCTGCTAAAGGCACAGATAAATCCTCACTTTTTCCTGAATACATTAAACAGTCTGTACGCTTTAAGTCTGAAAGAGTCAAAAGATGTCCCCGGCGTTATTCTGAAATTTTCAGACCTGATGAAATATATTCTTAAAAATGCCCCCAGGAACCTGGTTGCATTAAGTAATGAATATGATTTTATAAAAAGCTATATTGCACTGGAGCAGATACGTTTTTCAAAGAAATGTGCCATCTCCTTTAATATAAAGGGTGAACTGGACGGGCTTAATATAGCTCCGATGCTGTTATATCCTTTTATTGAAAACAGCTTTAAACACGGCATTGGGCCGTCTTCTGAAAGGTCATTCATCAATATTGATCTTCAGGTCTCAGAGAATATTTTAGACCTTCTGGTAGAGAACAGTATTCCGCAAAACCGGGAAGGAAATGAGAATTTATCCTCAGAAACCGGGATCAGGAATGTCCGTAAAAGACTTGATCTATTATATAACAACAAGCATACTCTGGATGTAACCGGTAAAAACAATATTTTTAAAGTTGCACTGACAATTGAGCTATGAAAATTAAATGCATGATAATAGAGGATGAAAGCCTCGCCCAGGAAGTACTGGAACAATATATCTCATCGCTTTCAATATTAAAACTTGTAAAAACATGCAGCGATGCGCTTGAAGCTATAGATTTTTTACATCGGCACTCCACTGATCTGATCTTTCTGGATTTAAAAATGCCGGGTCTTTCCGGCTTGAAATTCCTTGAAACGCTTGCGCATCCTCCAAAAGTTATTATTACTACCGCCTACCCGGAATATGCACTCGAGGGTTATGAGCATTCGGTAATTGATTATTTAGTCAAGCCCTTCTCTTTTGAACGCTTTTTAAAAGCCGTTAATAAAGTGTCCCTGCCTGACCTGCCTGCTTCCGGTTCTGCAGAAGGCACCGACGAAAAATTTATCTTTATCAAAGAAAATAAAATAATTCACAAGGTGCTGTTTTCAGATATTCGCTACATTGAAGGCTGCGGAAATTTTCTAAAAGTGTTTGCCGGTAACAAGACAATTGTTTTCCTGGAAAAAATGTCAAATATTGAAAGGAATCTGCCTGAAGACTTTATAAGAGTGCACAGGTCTTACATCGTCTCTGTCGGAAAGATCGATATGATAGAAGGCAATATGATCAGGATCGGGAGTAAAACAATACCGGTAGGTAAACATTATAAGCTCAATGTTGAGAAGATTATTGAAAAATATAATATAAAATAAAGCCGCTGATAAACACAGTTTGAACACAGATAAGAGCAGAATGCAAAATCCGTGTTAATCTTTGCAAAAAAAATAGTCCGTCAAAGGATCGTTTCCGATTTTAGGGGTTCAGATTCCAATTTATGAAAATCTCTTAGATAATAACGGTTTTGATAGATACAGTTATAAGAAAACGCAAATAAAAGCCGTTTGAGATGGATATCACCGGAGAAAATAACCAATAAATTCAGCGACGCCGATAAAAGGTATCCGCTTGAAGGGGGTCAGAAAAGCCCGTATTAAAATAGTTTTGTCTGTGTAATTTCCGGTGATTTAAGTCTGAAAATATTCTTCCCATTTATGTTTTCTGTCGTAATAAACGAAAATTCAGATAGCATCTTTGACAGTTTTCTTGTATCAATATCAATTTGTGTTTTTTCTTTTATCTCTTTTGCTGTAAGCGGGGAAGTGAGAATACTTTTCACTTTTTCTTCAAAACTTTCTAATTCTTCGTGATGTTCAACTTTTCCATTATTATCAACGGGAGCAGCGCCTTTCATTATCAAAATATTATTTGAATTATCTTCATTTTCCCCGGCAACCCGAACATAAATTTCACGACCTTTCTTCAAGCCATCTAATACGCCTGACCAGGTCCCACCTTTTGAGTCAGATTCTGCAACAAAGATTTTTTCTGCTAATCCATAAATATAAACATTCCGATCCATTGCAAGCCCAACTGACCAGGGCAATTTTGGATGGTATGTGCTGACAACCAAAATATTACCTTCAATTATTTGAGAGTAATATTTCCTGAATCCACTTGCAAAAGTCATAATACCCTGTGGTAAGACAATAATACTTCTGCCGTGTGCGTCAAGTGTTTCTTCTAATGCAGTTCTATCGACACCTTTAGCAAAGCCACTGATAACAACTTCATAATTTTTTACAGCATTTCGGGCGACATTTTTCGTGAAATTCAAAGAAACATCCGATGCTTTTCTTGAGCCAACTATTGCAATGGAAGTTTCCTTGAGTAAATCTTTGTTACCTTTCACATAGAGTAAGGGAGGAGAATGTTTGAGTTTTAAATTATTTTTTAGCGTTGGAGAATATTCATTAGAATTAAGTGGAATTAATTCAAACCCCTGGTTGAGTAAATCTTCTACCAAAAAAGAATAATTGGGAAGTTCTGTTTTTGCGGTTTCAAGGTCATCCAATTCCTTTTGGTTAAAATTAAATTCTTCAAACCAACCGGTTTTATCCATTTCAAAAAAATCTGAGAAATCCATCTTTCGTTCCTGCAGAATTTCCACAATTAAACGATTGGTTTTTTCAGTTCGCCATCTTGGTAAAAGGTCTAATGCCATCCAATATGCGTATTGTTGAATTTCATTCATTTAAATATCACCACCTACTGTTTTTGCAATTACCAATGGTGCAATTTTTACCGCACCTAAATTAGTGAAATATCGCCCAATTTCTTTAATAGTTGCACCCGAATCAAAAACATCATCAACTAACAATATATTTTTCCCTGAAATATCTGTTTCGTCAGTATAGAAAAACACACTTTTTACATTGTCTTTCTTAAGTACAGAATTTTGAAAAACTTTCTGTGGTTGAGTTGGTTTTGATTTTGAAAGTTTATGTGAAATTGGAAATTTTAATGTCAGGGACACTTTTTCAGCAAAATTCCGGACTAATTCACCTGATTCTGTTGGAGGGACATAAACAACAAGGTCAAATTCTTCATTCCCAAATTTATGTCGGAATGCCCTTAATGTTTGTCTTAAAAGATAGTCCGGGAAATCACCACCATTTTCATATTTGCAGCGGTGAATTGTATTACCGATGTTCGTAATTCCATAATAGGAAGATGCTATACCATTTACTATATTTGAGTTTGTTGTTTCAACGGGGAGTTCCGGGAAGTAAGAACCTCTGAATTCATTAATTTTATTATGCCAATATTCAGATATTTCATATTGAATATTTTGCTGATCATCATTATCGCATTTATGACAATGAGTTACCGATTCATCACCAAGATACCGGCAAAGAAAATCCATGCGGCAGGTTGAAGATTCAGAATAGGCTATCATTTGTTCAAGTTCACCCAATTTGAAATTACGCAATTTTTCAAAAGGCTCTGTATAAAGTTCCGATGCCCCAAACTGATATTCATATTTTTTACTTCTGCCATACATCACTTCTTTAATGATCCCTTGATCAATCAAATCCGCCTTAATGACTTTGACCTGTGTTTGAGTAAGATTTGTTTTTCGCAGCAAATCCCATTCTCCAAGTGGTTCAACTTTCAGAGCATCAATTACTCTCTGATATTTTTTTACCGAAGGACGACTATTTTTAATGAAATGTTCAGGAAGTTCTTTGTCTTCCGGATTATATAGTAAAACAATGTTTGTTGGTAAACCATCCCGTCCTGCTCTGCCAATTTCCTGATAATAGTGAATGGGGGATTGCGGCATTTGAGTATGGACAATAAAACGGATGTCGGGTTTATCAATTCCCATTCCAAGAGCATTTGTAGAAATGACACATTTCCATTTATTGTCAATTAAACCGTTTTCGATTTCCTTTCGTGATTCAGCATCCAAACCTGCATTGTAATTTGCGGCACTAATATCATTGAATTGCAGCCATGCTGAAAAAAGATCAGTATTTACTCGTGTGCCGGTATATCCTAATCCGTTCCCATCATGTTCTTTTAAAAATTCTGCAAGCCAACCCATTTTTGATTCTTCATCAGCAACCTTTACTACACTTAAGTGAAAATTATCCCGTAATAAATTTCCGCGAATAAGCGTAACATTGTCACCAATTTGTCTTTTGATATCATCTGCTACAAATTGAGTTGCTGTGGCTGTTGTCGCAAGAACAGGAAAATCCTGTGGGAGTAATTTCACCAAATTTACAATTCGACGAAATGCAGGTCTGAAGTCGTGTCCCCAAACCGATATACAATGAGCTTCATCAACTACTACCATTGAAATTTCCATTTCACGAACAGCATCTAACCATTCCCTGTTTTCCTGCCGTTCAGGAGCAATGTAAAGTATTTTTATCTGTCCGTTTTTTGCATTTGCCAGGATTTCAGTATTTTCTTCCCGGGTTTGTTCACTATTAATGCATTCAGTTGAGATGCCAATGGATTTTAAATATTTCTTCTGATCACGCATTAGAGCGATCAATGGTGAAAAAATGATCGTTAAACCGGAAAATTGCACAGCAGGAAATTGGTAACAAAGAGATTTGCCAAAACCTGTTTTTTCGATTAAAAGAATTCGTTCGCCATTAAGAACTCGTTTAATCGTTTCCCATTGATCATCGTAAAACTGATTAATATTGAATATTTTTTGAAGTTTTTGTTCTGCTTCAGATCTGTTCATAAACAACTTTTGGATTATATTTTATACGGACTTTCTAACGCTGCAATTTACCGGTGCGAAGCGGAGCGTCCGGGTGAAATTGCCTTGTTATGTGTTCTTATTATATTCACGGATTATTTCTGTAATTCGCACTGCCGTTTCAGAATCAGCTTCATCTAATTTATTGATTCCTGCCTTGAATATTAAAGAGTATACACTTGATTCATTTCTTTCCCTTTTTACACATAACTCTTTATTTTATATAAATTATCCTTTACACCAGAGTAATATACAATGACGCTTCTTTGATGTCAATAATCTTTTACTTTTTTAGAAATCGTGGGTAAATTTTATTCTGATAAATTTTGGTTTGTATATTTTTGTATCGGCTGCCATTTTAAAAAAATCAAAAGCATTACATACATAACTGACAAGCAGGTCGTTTGAACTTTTTGAGAGTTCCGGATGACCCTTTGCGGCATAACAAAAATACTCTTTATCCCAGGTTACCTCGGGTGTTTTATATACAACAACCGGGTCACTCCAGGGACCTTCCGGTTTTGCTGCCGTCCTTAAAATTATTTTATCGGACAACCCATTCTCAGTATAAACAGTTACATATTTTTGTAAAAAAGGTTGATATGAAATAGAGTATTCCGCTCCAAAATGGTCAAAGAGCCTGCCTGCTTTTGTTGATTCTTTCTGCCACCTGCCCCTGTAAAAGAACTCCCAGGCATCAAAATCAGTAATTTTATCTTCAGGTACCCTGGTTAAGATCATAAAACGCTCGCGCGGCACTGGGTTCCAATCCGCACCATAAATATAAATATAGCCGCTTTTTATAAATTGTGGAGTTCCAAAAGATATTTCCCGTCCTTCGGATAATTTATGAAAATAAGGCATCTCCGTTATGTTCCATTTCCAGAAGTCAGGATCGTCCAGAGGATTATTAACATGAATGATAAATTTCCTGATCGTCTCAAAATTAAAAACGCTTTGGTTATCTTCCTTTGTTACCACCTGGGAAACAAAAAGGAATAATCCGCTTTTAGTTTTAATCCCCCCATCGGTCAGCCAGAAAAATCCAATGTTATCTGCGGGTTCAAAAAAGAAGCGGGTTTACCGTCTTTCTCCTTGTGATAGAATTTTATATTCTCCGGTACCGGATCTTTTCCTTTTTGAATTGCTAAAGAATTGTTTATCATTGCTGCATTATAGTGCCTCCCGTCCACAACCGGTCCTACCCAGCTGTCACCGAAAACCCATAGAGTTAAAGAATCCGATAAGGGGATTGAATGGGCTACATCTCCTCCTGTCCATCCACTTGTTCTTGTGAATAAAGCATTATAATTTTCGTCTATGTTAACTTTGAAATTGGGTATATCCGATGTTCCGCAATTCAAATATAAAAACAATAGAAAAACAGACAAATATTTCATCTTTAATTTCCCGTAATTCTAACCTCATATTTTAATATACAGATCTAACGGCTGAACGTCATTTTCAGTTCCTGCAATCAGTCTCAATATCCATTGGGAAATGATTCATTTGGCGACCTTTCCGTAAAACATCGAACAGGTGAAGAAAGCGTAGTAATCCGGGTGGTTCAAAATGAACTCCGGTGACTCCGGCAAGCAGAGACGCTGATACTCTGACCAGTCTTCCTGTATCAGCTCAGATTTCACACTGTGCCAGCGCATCTCAAACAGTGCTGTTAGAGCATCGCGGAGATCATCCCTCAGCGGGGCAAATGCGCCGCCGGTAAAAGTTCGGACGGTGCGATCCTCCAGTCCTGCATCACGGAACCAACCCAGCGCACGTAAGAAATGTAGTTCAGGTCCCTTCCCTTTCACAAAAGGTGCAAGCCCTGAAGAGGTCGCATTTAGGCGGGTTTCCAACAAGGGATATCCCGGGAGAAGTTTTGCAGAAGACCAGGCGAAGATAGCCACGATGCCGCCAGGCTTTACTACGCGTGCAAGTTCTTTCAACACAGATAAAGGTTCAAGAGAAGCAGAATATCCCACGCAACCGGAGCTCCATACCCAATCGAAGGTACCATTGTCAAAAGGAAGTTTGTTCACATCCCCTCTTTGAAAGGATATCTGTTCAGACCAACCGGACTTCTTTACTATTTCCTCTGCATGAAGGATAAACTCAGGGACTATATCAAAGCCAGTTACATGTCCGGTAGGTCCGGCTGCCTCTGCGAGCAGCAAGGTCGGAAGACCAATTCCGCATCCTGCATCAAGTCCATGGCTTCCAGATGGGAGTTGAAGTGCCTGGATCGCCGAATAAACCGTTGGCTCTATCAAAGGATTGGATACTTCCATTCTCTGTATGTAGATATCGGTCTCAGTCATTTGCTATCCTCTCTACCTTGAAGATTACCGGCCTGAACCAATCTGTACAACTGGTGATGAAAGTACCGGGCTGCCTCATCCCGGGCATATTTGCCCCCATCGCTACAGTCAGGATATCTTTACGTATATCTGCCCAAGCCGAAGCACAGAAATCATCAGGTACCCCGGAGTAATCTTCAATCAAAATCTCCTGACCGTCCCTGAAACAGTCACAAAGACCTATGCTTTTACATTCATCGTCTAAATACTCATCAATCAAATCCTGGTTGATAGTCCTCTTCAGTACAGTGATCTTGCATTTAGGCATCTCGAAAGACATATGACAGGCTCCTTTATATCTTGAGTTTTCGCAACCCGTTTTACCGGCAGGCAGCCTAATTCTATATTCTACACAATATATCCTTTATACAGGGGTAATATACAATGACGCATCTTTAAAGTCAAAAAATTTTTACTTTATTAAAATTGTGGGTAAATTTTATCTTTAAAGCTGGAAAGCGCTTTGTTATAGTGTTATTCGAATCTATACATAAATCAAAAGGTGTAATGATTGTCTTTGAAAAGAAATCCAAAATCTATTCCGGAAGGATATTCTTCTTTTCTGAAGTACAGGGAATTAAAAAATGGTGGAGCAGCGGACGGATCGTCAAAATTTATTAAACCTTAATCGCTGCACTGAACTTGATGAATTTCAAATACTGCCCACCGGTCAAGTGCAAAACTTTGTCAGCTTGCATTCCACGCTATTAGAATAGCTAATACTCCAGTTATAAAATTTGCAAGAGACCAACTGATTCTAATTGTATTTGAAACAAGCTTGTTACCATCCCTTCTACGATTCATAGTCCAAAACCAATAATTAAAGCTATGATAAAGTAAGATAACTCCTGGAAACCAGGCTAATTTATATCCCCAGGAAACATTTAGAAAAAGTCCTGCAGCAGCAAAACCATATAACCAGCCTATTAAACTGTCTGAAACTGCAATAGCATGTTCATAAACTTTATACTCCTTAGGAAGCTCAGATTCTTGAATACCGATCTTTGCCGCAAATTTCCAATTTATTATGCTGACTAACTGGCCAATCCAGTGAAAGCCAAAACCGATAATAAGAACTAATAAGCCAGTAACAATGTTATCATACGGAAATAGATGGTTCATAAGTAATTTCCTGTTTTGAGTTAAAAAATATTCCCATTGAGACGGAAAATCCCATAAAGTAAAGAAGCTGCACCCCAATACATGAAGTTTCCCCAGAGATATGTATAGTATTTTAGCGGACCGTTGGAAGGATAAACATATTCTTTCTCAAAAAACCATAAAAAAACATTTATGTATAGTTGAATTGCGCCGGAAATAGCAAACAGCAAATATCCCCAGTAGCTGCTTAAGATCATTCCAATTATACCCAATATAAATAAAGGAACGAATATTAACCAATCAGTCATTGCAAGACTATAAGCGGATTTAAAATGTGTTTTGTCTCTCCATTCTTCCCCTTTTCCAATAAGAATATCCTTTGCCTCTTGACCTTGAGGTTGTACAAGTATTATAAGTTGTGCATATAATAGAGGCAGACATGTAATTAATCCAAAGACAATTAATATCCAGCTAATAATTGTAGGTTGGAACATGAGGCTCTCCCAAATTTAATATTTTAATAAACTAAATCTATATTCAGAGCTTTTATTTATTACATCGGGGAAATATACAATGACGCATCTTTAATGTCAAAAAAATTTTGCAGTTTTATATAGAATGAGGCTCTTGACGTTTATTTTGTTATTGGATTTTCCTTGTAAATATTACCTCCATTATTAATTCAAACCTTCCTTCAGAATCAGGATGTTCCATTCTCAATATCACTTTATTTCGAGCAGTTTTTCTAAAGGTTTGTATCAATAAACTATCGTGCCAGTTTAAAAACAGAGTCTCTTTGTTAACAAAATTGCATGTTGCTTTTGTAAAATTTCCTGAACTTTCAAACCACCAGAATCTATATACTTTTGATTTTTCATCCCAAACAAATATTGCATGGGCTGCTCCTTTTTCACCTTCTATCAATGTAGAGTAATCAAAATAAACATATTTATTTTCCAATGCTCTTTTAAAGGTTCCTGCACCAGTTCCTGTTGCTGCTTTGCTGAATGCACTTTCAGGAATCTTATATTCCATATCCCAATTTCCTAATAAAAAATCGAATTTTTTCATCATATTTAACTTTTTAGTCATCGATCCCTCCAAGTCCAATTTATGAAAATCAGCAGCCAAACCGCCGCGAGTTACTTTCCCAAGAATGTGTTTCCACAAAACTCTTGAGACTATAAAAGATAGACCGCTGTGCGATCCGTGTGCAAAATTGTGTTATGTGTGTTAACAGAAAGCACTCTGACCTTTATAATATTCTTGTTTTGGCCGCACCCCGCACAAATAGCACGAAGGGTATAAAACAGACCATACCTGAAATTAAGACTATAAGAATACCAATCACATCAATTGGCATATCAGCAGAAAGTGCCTGGAAGACCATGGCAGGGATCACTCCAATAAATAACATGCTGCACATAAGGAGCAGCCCCGCCCCAGCCACATATCCGAGTGCCTTACGCCGTAAAAGCAGATATCCGCCAACAAGCAGCGGTGGACTACCAACTACTAAATCATCAATCCATTGTACCAGCTCAACATTATCAGGCTGTGTCTGGTTGATAAGCACAGTAATTATTTGCACTATTAGATACACTATGACCAGAATGGCAACACTGGTCAGGATCCATCCTGTTGTTTTCGCAGGTACGACACCACTGAGCCGTTGACGGACTGCATCAGCGTTGATGCTCACAATTATGCCAATTATTGAGTATGCACTTAATATAATAAGGAAGATATGCGGGATGAACAGCACACTAACGGGTATGGCAATATAACTGGTGAAAATATGCAGCACATAAAAAAGCGCACCGGGCCAACAGAGCAGGCCGGTTAGCCTGCCTCTGCGTGTGAGCCGCATCGATAAAAGCAGGACCGGCAGTCCAACGAAGATATTGAGCAAGTCAGAAGAGACAAATCCGATAAACAGCTTTTCTGTCGGATAAAGCACACTCCTGTACATAATACCAACAGTAGATACCACGACCATAATGATCGCAATAACGACAGAGACCGCATATTCGAGTCTCAGGCTGCGTGTAACAGGTAAAAGGCCGGAATTTAATTTCAGCATATTTATTCTCATAGTTATGTTCCTTTAAAGAATAGATCTTTAACGAAAGATCCCAATATGTTTGAAATATATCATCTTATTATTATGCATGCTTTTTGAATAAAAGAACCGGACATTTTCATTATTTTTATAATATCATAAGCAGGATCGGCACAATTGCACTTATTCGTACAATTCACCTAACTCTATATTCTACACAATTTATCCTTTACACCAAAGTAATATACAATGACGCATTTTTGATGTCAATAAACTTTTTTTTTATTAAAAATTGTGGGTAAATTTTATCTTTAAAGCAGGAAAGC
>JBHPGK010000022.1:0-25213 GCA_042570605.1 Candidatus Zhuqueibacterota bacterium | reverse complement strand
AACATTATTTTCAATAAATACATTAATATACAACAAACTTTATCACCAAATTTGTTCCAAATTACAAAATTGAGGATCTATTTATTAAGATTTTACAGGTAAAATAATGGAAAAGGAATTGATTTTTTTTCAAACAGAATATATACTAACATATGAAATTAATTAATCGGAGACTATGTAGGATGTCAAAAATCAGTTGTGTCTATCTGTCCATCATTTTTTTGTATATGGTAATGACGAACAGAGAAATTAAAAATGCGCCCCAGAAAGTTTCGTTTATTGCAAAATATCTTCCTATCCCTGTCGGCAGCATTTCTCCATATCCTAAAGTTGCATATGTGACTACGCTGAAATAAAAGCATTTACTGAGTACATCTAAGTTTTCAATTAAACTCTTGCTGAAACTCCATCTTATAATCGAATCCCCGTATGAAATTCCGATCATGGCAAAAATGATGGCATGAATAAACTGAAATATTAGTGAAAAACTGATAATTTTATAGGGTTTTTCTCCATATCCGCAGGCAAAATCAATCATTTTCGACCAAAATCTCTGAAATGACCAGTAAGGCATCATTTTGCGTTTTACTATCATTTCCCTGTAGAAAAAATCCCCTCCTTCGGAAGTCAAACCCTGGTTTTTGAAGTTATTCTTTATGTTTCTGTAAATTTCTTCTGCTTCAAGATATTTTTCATTTGCTCTATGGATGTTGCCTTTGTGTTTTGCTTCATCACCTTCGAGTTCATTAATTATAATGCTGCCTCTGCCAAGGTCTATCCTTTCAAGTTTGCTTCTGTCGAGTTTTGTCCCCAACAGGTCTGCCATGGCTAAATTGGCGCTTTTAAGGTTCGCATTTTCAAAATCCGCCTTAAATAGGTTAGCCCCTTCAAGATCAACTCCAAATAATGAACCGTTTTTTAAGTTTGCTCTGCTGAGATTTACATTTTTCAGATTTGCCTTTATAAATTTACCACCCTCAAGATTTGCATTGGATAACTGATAACCTTCAATCAGTTCATCGTTTTTGATTTTCTTCTCAAGTTCAGATTTTACATCAACTCCTTTTTTTGAAGCTTTCTCACTGTGCCAGTAGCAGTACTCATCATCTTCAAAAATTTCACCAGGACATCTATCACCATTGATGAAAACGTATATACATCTATTTTTATCTGCCATTATTACTCTTCTCCGGATTTATTTTGGGAAATATATTTAATAGCCATGCAAATATCAAGTAAAATCATACCATTTCAGATTGATTGTTTCTTAAAAAATTTTTGGTTCATATAAAAAAATGTGCTTTAGTAAATATTTCCACATCATTTTCTCAAAGTGAAAAACATGTTGATTTTATCTTTTGATCATGTTTAAATTTCATTTTAGTCCGGAACAATGTAAATGCTGATAATTGTTCTGCTTTGTATGTGATTGATAAAACTATATTTCAAATGTTGTTTCAAAATATTTTGGAGGTCGTGTTGAATATCGGAAGCTTTTTCAGAAAAAACATTTTACTTATCATTATCTTTTTAATTTTATTCCCGGTTGAAAATTCATTTTCACAAACAGATCAACAAAAAAGAGATGAATATAATAAAACTGCTGATTTGATCGTAAAAAGGGCGCTGGAAGACGAAAAAGGATATAAACTGCTTGCAGAATTATGTAAGATCGGCCCGAGATTGAACGGCAGTAAGGGGTATGAAAAAGCTCTTATTTGGGCAAAGGGAATAATGGAGAAAATGGAGCTGACAGATATAAAACTTCAGCCTGTTATGGTTCCTCATTGGGAAAGAGGGAATACGGAGATAGCTGAAATAACCGTATCTTCCCGTTTTAAAGGTAAATTTTTAAGTATTGCTGCGCTGGGTGGAAGTATAGGGACACCGGCTGAGGGTATAACGGGAGAAGTTATTGAAGTTAAAAGTTTTGAGGAATTAAGAGAAGTAGGCAGTAAAGCTGTTGGAAAGATCATATTTTTCAACCGTCCGGTAAATAAAGGTCTGATCAATACGTTTTCCGGTTATGGAGGTGCAGTTGACCAGAGAATCCAGGGGGCAGTCGAAGCTGCAAAAGCAGGCGGGATCGCTTCAGTCGTCAGATCAGTAACCACAAAGCACGACAATGTACCTCATCTCGGAATGATGAGGTATCAGGATGGTATTCGGAAAATACCATCGGTTTCAATCGGGCTTGTCGATGCAGACTTTTTGAGTGAAGCATTAAAAGATGATCCTGCTCTGAAATTGAGTGTCAAACTATCCTGCGAAAATCACCCCGATGTTGAATCCTATAATCTGATGGGCGACTTGAAAGGTTATGAAAAACCGGATGAGATAATTGTAGTTGGCGGACATTTTGATGCCTGGGATAAGGGGGATGGAGCCCATGATGACGGCGGAGGCTGTATTCAGGCACTTGAAATTATTGACCTGTTTCAACGGCTCGGGATAAAACCAAAACGCACAATAAGATGTGTATTCTTTGTCAATGAAGAACAGGGCGGTAGCGGAAGTGTTGCTTATGGGGAATATGCCCGTAACAGTAAAGAAATCCATTATGCGGCAGTTGAATCTGACAGAGGAGTTTTTACACCGCGGGGATTCGTGGTTGAATCTCAGCCGGATGTTCTAATAAAGATCCAATCCTGGCTGCCGGTTTTAAAAAAAGCCCATATTGAATGGGTACTGAGGGGAGGAAGCGGCCCGGATATTAATAAAATAAGAAATGCAAAAGCTCTTGCAGGTTTTGTACCGGACGATGAGAGGTATTTTGATCTTCATCACTCGGCAAATGACTTGTATAGTGAAGTTCATCCCCGTGAGATGGAGTTAGGGGCGGCGGCTATGGCTGTTTTAGTTTTTCTTATCAGTGAAGAAGGGCTTGAATAAATATAATTAAATTTTAATTTTTTTCAGTATTTCGTATATTAAAGTAATTTCGATTATTAAGAATATAAGGGAATATAAAATCTTCTGATTTTAAATGAAAAAGGGAATAATATTTGATATAAAAAGATACGCTATTCATGATGGCAGGGGAATTCGTACTACGATTTTTTTAAAAGGATGTCCGCTGTTCTGTTTCTGGTGCCATAATCCTGAAAGCATTTCCCGGGAAAAGGAAATTATGTTTCGCAGACATAAGTGTATCCGCTGTTTTGAATGTCTTGAATTATGCCCTAATAATGCCATATCTGAGAAAAACGGTTTAATAAGTATTAACAAAAAAAAGTGTGATTTATGCGGCATTTGTGCGGAGAACTGCTGCTCAGAAGCCCTTCAATTAATAGGAACCGTAATGAACGTATCTGAAGTTATGAAAGAAGTTGAAAAGGATATTGTTTTTTATGATGAATCTGGCGGAGGTGTGACTTTTTCAGGAGGTGAACCTCTGTTCCAGGTAGATTTTTTAAATTCTCTGCTTGAAAGATGTAAAGAAATGAATATTCATACAACAATTGATACTTCCGGGTATGCTCCTTTTGATTCATTTGAGAAGATCATGGGTAAAGTAGATATATTCTATTTCGATCTGAAAACATTGAATGAGGAAGATCATTTGAAATATACCGGGAAGCCGTGTGCTCTGATAAAAAGTAACTTGAGAAAACTATGCAGATCAGGTGCAGAAGTTGTACTCAGATTTCCTCTTATTCCCGGTGTAAATGACACGGATAAAGATATTAATGAGATAATAGATTTCGTTTATTCATTAAAGGTAATACAAAATGTACATATTTTGCCTTTTCATACTATAGGACTGACAAAGTATAATGATTTGAGAAAGCCGAACAAGAACCTTAATAATGCAGTTGTACCATCTGAAAAGTTAATTGAATCGGTAAAAAAAAGGTTCGAGAACAAGGATTTTTGTGTAATTGTGGGAGGATGATTTCGTGAATGACAGGATCAGGAAATTAAGAGATCAGAGTATTAATGCTGTTCCGGCAATTTCACCGGAAAGAGCAGTTTTAGTTACTGAATTTTATAAGAGTGATATTGTCGATAAAGTATCTGTTCCCGTAAAAAGGGCACTTGTGTTCAAATATTTAATGGAAAACAAAAGTGTATGTATAAACGATGGTGAACTGATTGTCGGGGAACGGGGACCTTCTCCAAAAGCTACTCCAACATATCCTGAATTAACCACTCACAGTCTTGAAGACCTGGAAATACTGGATTCAAGAAAAAAAATACCGTTTAAGGTCAGTGATGAAGTTAGAAATATTTACAAAAATGAGATTATTCCATTTTGGAGAGGTAAGACAATTAGAGAAAAAATATTCACTGAAATGTCATCAGAATGGAAAATTGCGTATTCCGCCGGGATATTTACGGAGTTTATGGAACAGCGAGCTCCGGGACATACTGCACTGGATGATAAAATATATAAGAAAGGTTTTCTGGATTTTAAAAAAGATATCAAAGACAGTATAAAAAGCCTTGATTTTTTAAATGATCCTGAAGCCTATAACAAACGGGAAGAACTCAGGGCTATGGAAATTGTTGTGGATGCTCTAATTAAGTTTGCGGAGCGTTATGCTGAGTGCATTGCTGAAAAAAAAATGAATGAGAAAGACCCTTTAAGAATTATCGAGCTGGAGCGGATGGAAAAGATCTGCAGGCGGGTTCCTGCTCATGCACCTGAAAATTTTTGGGAAGCTCTTCAATATTACTGGTTTGTTCATCTTGGTGTCATAACGGAATTAAATCCATGGGATGCTTTCAATCCAGGCCGTCTTGACCAGCATCTTTATCCATTTTACAAAAAAGATATTGAGCATGGAAGAATATCGAAAGAAGAGATCATTGAACTTCTTCAGGCTTTCTGGATAAAATTCAATAATCAGCCTTCTCCTCCTAAAGTTGGTGTAACTGCAGAAGAGAGCAGCACTTATACGGATTTCGCGCTGATCAACATTGGAGGTGTAAATATAGACGGGACAGATGCTGTAAACGAACTTTCATATTTAATTCTTGATGTGATTAAAGAAATGAGGCTTGTCCAACCAAGTTCGATGGTACAGATAAGCAAGAAGAATCCTGACAGGTTTTTGACTCATGCTTTGAATGTTGTCAAAACAGGATTCGGGCAGCCCTCTGTTTTTAATACGGATGCTATTGTTCAGGAGTTGATAAGGCAGGGGAAAACAATTGAGGATGCCAGAACAGGAGGAGCAAGCGGGTGTGTTGAAACCGGTTCCTTCGGTAAAGAAAATTATAATTTAACAGGCTATTTTAATCTGGTAAAGGTACTGGAAATCACATTAAATAACGGTATTGATCAAAAAACAGGAAAGAAAATCGGCTTAAAAACCGGTGATCCGGCTTGTTTTTCTACATATGAAGATATTTTTGAGGCATTTAATAAGCAGCTTGCACATTTTATTGATGTTAAGATCAGGGGCAGTAACATCATCGAAAGAATTTATGCCGATTATATGCCTGTTCCGTTTCTTTCAATTCTGATCAGTGACTGCATTAAGAACGGAAAAGATTATCACGATGGCGGTGCAAGGTATAATACTTCTTATATCCAGGGTGTTGGTTTAGGTACAATTACCGATTCTCTTGCATCAATTCGATATAATGTTTTTGATAAAGAGAAACTGCCAATGCAGGAACTTATAAAATTATTAAGGACAAATTTCAAAAATGCTGAAAATATCCGGCAGCTTTTTCAAAATAAAACTCCTAAATATGGAAACGATGATGAATATTCTGATGAAATATTAAAAGATGTTTTCGAGACCTATTATTCCAATATTAACGGCAGGAACAATACTAAAGGGGGAAAATACCGGATAAATCTTCTTCCTACAACAGTCCATATATATTTTGGGTCTGTTGTCGGTGCAACTCCGGACGGGCGCAAAGATTCCGAACCACTGTCTGAAGGAATATCACCTGTTCAAGGTGCCGATAGAAAAGGACCTACTGCTGTGATAAAATCTGCATCAAAAATTGACCATGTTAGAACAGGGGGAACCCTGTTAAATCAAAAGTTTACACCGCAGGTTCTCGAAGGTAAAGAGGGTATTTCGAAATTACTGCATCTTGTAAGGTCATATTTCAAACTTGATGGTCATCATATCCAGTTTAATGTGGTAAATGCAGAAACACTCAGGGCTGCTCAGAAAAATCCTGAGAACCACCGGGACCTGATAGTCAGGGTCGCCGGTTACAGTGATTACTTTGTGGATATTGGAAAAAAGCTTCAGGATGAGATAATTAAAAGGACTGAGCACAGAGATTTTTGATTTTGACAATTGATGTCATTTTAAATTAATAATTTTAAACTACTTACGTAGAAGAAAATTTTCTCTTTTTTATTGTTTTCTGCAACAACGGGAAAATCCCTCCGTATTTAAACGCATGAAGTTTCCTGCAAAAAATCATCTTGTTTCGGGACTTCTGCCAACTGTTGACACACCAAAAAAATCAAAATGATTGAAGAGAGTAAATGAAAATAAATCTTGCCTTTAAATTTCTGCTGTTTGTTTTACTGTTTTCTGCTGCCAATGCGCATTCACAACAAAGTGCTCTTGAAAATTTTGATCCGGATAAAAGTGTTATCAATATTATTAAAACAGAAGAAAATATCAGGATTGATGGAGTTCTTAATGAAAATATCTGGCAGAAAGCTCAAAAAGTTGAATTAAATTATGAGTTCAATCCCGGAAATAACGTGAAACCTAAAGTGAAAACCGAAGTATATTTTGTTTATGATGAATCAAATCTGTATATGGGTTTCATATGTCACGAAACTGATATTAAACAACTCAGGGCTAACCTTACCGAAAGAGACAGGATGTTTCAGGATGATTTTATGGGGATCATACTTGATACATACAATGATCTTAAAAAAGCATATGAGATATTTATTAATCCTTTTGGCGTTCAGGGAGATGTGATCTGGACTCCTTCGAATGAAGACGATTCTTATGACATGATCTATTATTCGGCGGCAAACATTTTAGCTGACCGCTGGGTTGGAGAAATGAAAATTCCATTCAAGAGTCTTTCTTTCCCTCAAACCGATATACAGGAGTGGAGAATCCTTGTTTACAGGAACAGACCCCGTTCAAGCAGGGAACAGATCGCATGGACACCCATTGACAGAAACAATCCTGCACTTTTAGCGCAGGCAGGCTGGTTAAAAGGTATTAGAGGGGTGGAAAGAGGCAGATTTCTGAATCTTCTTCCTTATACAGTTGCATCAAATTATGGGGCAAAAGAGGATTTTGAAGTACCGGATTCTGAATTCAGAACTGGAAAAATCAAAAGTGATATAGGAATGGGGATCAAATACGGACTTACTTCAAATCTGAACCTTGATTTTGTTTACAATCCTGATTTCAGCCAGGTCGAGTCCGATGCAACACAAATAGATGTCAATACTACTAACGCACTTTTTTACCCTGAAAGAAGGCCATTTTTTCAGGAAGGGAGCGAAACCTTTAATACACTATTACATAACGATTTAGTTTATACAAGGACTATTAACAATCCCAGTTTTGCAGCGAAACTTACCGGCAAAGTAGGCAAAGTTAAATTGGGATTCATTTCATCCTATGACAGGAATGCTCTTTCAAATATTCTAAGACTTAAGTATGACCTGGGGGGAGAATCATATATTGGTACATTTATTACCAACCGAGAAGAGGAAGACGGTTACAACAGGGTAGCCAGCCTGGATGGGTCTATTCAATTCTCAGAGAATTATTATTGGGATTTTCAGCTTTCCGGCAGTAAAACACGTGAACCGGATAGTCCTGAAATATATGAAGATAATACCGTTTTCTCTAAAAACGGTAGAACTGCAACATTTGACGGTGAGAAATTTTCCGGGATGTCATTTTTTACAGCATTAAGAAAAAAATCCGAATATTTAAATGCTTCCATGCTTTATATTGATTATTCACCTTCCTTCCGTGCTGCAAACGGATATGTGGCATCAAATAATTACAGGTATTATGAAATAGACTTCAACTTTATGTCTTATCCCAACGGGAAATTGGTGGATTATTATAATATCTCTCCTGAATTTGCACAGGAATATAATCACCAGAATCAATTGAAGAATCAAAGGTTTGAAAACACTTTTTATATAATAATGAAAAAACAAACGGAATTTGTATGCTTATATGAGTATGAAAATAAGCGGTTCAACGATATTATGTTTAAAAACCTTTACACGGCATCATTCTCTCTCAGCAGCCAACCGTCTAAATATATTAATTGTGGATTAGATTACAATTTCGGCAGGGATATTTACAGGACATCCGAAGAACCGAGGAAAGCTTTTTCTAAGTCTATAAGCTCTTTTATTGATTGGAAACCTTTAAGTAATGTCAGTATAGGTGCTGAATATCATAAGTATAAACTTGATGAACTGAACAATGCAGGTAATATCTTTAACGGATATACGATTCGCGGTAATTTTAACTATCAGTATAACAGGAATCTTTATTTCAGGCTGATATCACAGTATAATTCTTTTTCAAAGGATTATGAACTGGATCCACTGATCAGGTACAAATTGAATCCTTTTACAATATTTTATATTGGTTCAACATATGATTTCAAGAGTTTTGACGGGAGTAATGGATTAACTAAAATGCAGAGGCAGTATTTTATGAAATTTCAATATCTCATTCAGAAATAAGTATATAAATATATAATTCTCACAAGGTCGCACTGTGAGCATAGGCACCCGGTAAAAGCAGGCTTTGAAAGAGGCCTGCTTTTATATAACAAGTGCGTAAAAAATGCTGCAAAATTTTGATTTTTTAGACTTATTATTTATGTAAAAAAAAGAAAGTTAATTTTTTCACAAAATTAATAAAATATTTCGTGTTTTTACTTGACAATTTTATAAAAAAATGTTAAACTTCGTTTTGTTTTAAAAGGTTTCGATTTGGATAGCTCTATGAAAGTTGCACTTACAACCGGGGAAGTATCTAAAATATGTAATGTATCCCAGAAAACAGTAATTAAATGGTATGATGACGGTCTGCTTGAAGGTTACAAGATACCCGGAACAAAGGATAGAAGAGTTCCAATTAAGAGTTTAAATGAATTCATTCAGAAAAATAATATTCCTATTTCTGTTCTTTCGACGAACTTTGTTGAGTTCTACTGGGATTATTTTCATCAAAAGAAAGTTGTATGTAAAGAATGCGTTGTTTATAAAAACCGGATAATGAATTGCTATAACTATGGAATGGATTACTTACAGGGCTGGTTCTTTTGCGAGTCAGAATGTGAGGGATGCAAGTATTTTGAAATGTATTCTGATACTGATGTTAAGGAAATTGACAAAAGATGCTGGGATGTTATACAAGGAAATGAAAAATGCAGGGAATGCCTGGCGTATAAAACCGGAACAGTTAAATGTTTTGACCTGCGGAAAAAAATATCCAGGTTCTGTAAAAAATGCAGTAAAAAATGTACTGACTGCGAATATTACATTTTTTTGAAAGAAGCTGATTTAATAGGTGATATAAAATAGTAATTAAACATCTTGAGAGTTTTATCGACAGGATCTTATGTTTAAAAAGAACACAGGCAGGATAATACTATATGTTTTTGTTGGTTTACTTGCATTTCACTATTGCAGTGAAAGCAAATCCCCTTCCATTATTGAGGAAGAAGGATTGGTAGTACATGAAAACGGATTTATGGACGTTAGTTCAATTGACTTTCATGGGACTTATTTGAAAAATAGCGACTGGAATTTCGGGCTTTGTAAATCCTGCCATGGTGATGATTATACAGGCGGAGGCGTGAATAAATCTTGCTATGAATGTCATGATGAAGGCCCCTTAAGCTGTACGACTTGTCACGGTGGGGAAGATAATAATTCCGGTGCTCCTCCCAAAGATCTGAATCATAATAACGGTATTGAAAGCCTTAGTGTAGGTATGCACACTGTTCATGTGGAAGGGACTGCAAACTCAAATCCTGTTTCATGTGCAGCCTGTCATACAGTACCCTTTACATATGAAGCAGAAGGACATATCGATGATACGGAAAACACTGAAGTGATATTTTCCGGTCTGGCTGCTGCAAACAGCTCTTCACCTTCATGGAACCGTACACTTGCTCGGTGTTCTTCAACATATTGTCATGGGAATTTCACTTCCGGCAACAGTGATTATCAGCCGAACTGGATTTCTCCGCAGACTGAATCCTGCGGAACCTGTCATGATCTGCCGCCTTCAGGTAAGACCGGTAATAAATTTGAACATTTTTCCAATCATTCGGACTGCAGCACCTGCCATTCAAATGCAGTTGATGCAAACCTGCAGTTTATCGATAAATCTATTCATATAAACGGTGTATTGAATGTACCATCTTTGAGTTGTACGGCATGTCACGGGGGGGGCGATAATACAACGGGTGCGCCGCCCAATGACTTAAGAGGCAATACATCAACAAGTAATATTAGTGTTGGCATGCACACTCTTCATCTGACAGGGACATCAAGTTCCGTGCCGATTTCGTGCAATACCTGTCATATTATACCGACAGGGCTATATTCTGCTAATCACCTTGATGATACTGATAATGCCGAGGTGGTTTTTTCCGGAACTGCATTATTAAAAGATTCTCAGCCAAGCTGGATTAGAGATTCTAAAACATGTTCATCAACGTACTGCCATGGGAATTTTGCCGGTGGAAACTCTGATTATCAGCCTGACTGGACAAGTCCTAATACAGAAAGTTGCGGTTCTTGTCATGATCTGCCGCCGTCTGATCTAACGGAAAGCGGGTTTCAGCATCTTCCGAATCATATAAATTGTAATAATTGTCATATTGGTGTTGTAGACGGAAATCATAATTTTACAGGCAAAGAAAAACATATTGACGGCAGCCTGGAGGTCCCTACGGATTGTACAGGTTGTCATGGGGGAACTGATAATTCATCCGGTGCACCGCCAAATGATTTAAGTGGAAATAATTCACAAGATATTATTACGGTTGGAGCTCATACTGTACATCTTGAAGGCGGACAGTATTCAAACGGATTTGACTGCAGTGTTTGTCATGTTGTGCCCGGGAATGTTTATTCGACTTCACATTTAGACGCATCTGCGCATGCTGAAGTAGTCTTTTCCGGCATTTCTGTTGAAGCAAATTCAAATCCTGTCTGGGATAGAGCCAGCGCCAACTGCTCTGCTGTTTATTGCCACGGCTCTTTTACTACCGGAAACAAAAATAATACCCCGAAGTGGTCGGCTCCTGAAGAGCAGTCCTGCGGCTCATGTCATGATATTCCTCCTTCAGGATTAACCGATAACGGATTTGTACATGATCAATCTCAATCGTGTAATATATGTCATTCATCTATTGTGGATGAGAATAATAAAATAATTAGCAAGAAAAAACATATTAACGGCAGTGTAGATTTTTAAAGTATTTAAGCATGAAAAAAATCGTTCTTATATTTTTATTTATTGTTTTCCCCGGATGTTTATTTTCGCAGGTATTCAGCGGAAATTTCACAACTTCCTTCTATCAATGGGAAAATTCATTTGTCAATACAGGTAATTCAGATGAAATATTGGAATCTTCCAAACATTTTAAAATATATCAATCCATTAATTTAAAATTGACCAGGCTTTTAGACGGTAAATTGTCTGTTTTTACTAACATGAGATTAAATACCGATTTGCATGGAGGTGATGTTTCAGGCAATAATCACAGGCTGAATACCTTGTATCTTTCGATAAAAAAGGTTATTAAAAACACCGACATCAAACTGGGAAGACAGTTCATTTATTCAAATTCCCTTGCAAATCCCATGGACGGTATCAGAATAAATACTGATTTTAAATATGCCGACCTGGAAGTGTTCGGCGGAATTTTATTATCCCCGAATATTTCTTTTCAGCTCAAATCAAAAAATGACGGAAATATTTACGGTCTTTCAATTCATTCTGACAAAATCTATGATATTTCCCTGAAACTTGGGTATACAAGAAAAAATTTAAAACCTGGATCATATTATTCGGTATTTGCCGGTAAAAATATTAACACAAGTGCTATTGCCGAGGAAAATATATATTTTAATGCTGCACGTTCTTTTAAAATGTTTGACGTTTATGGATTCCTGGAGTACGGATTAAAACAGCCAGGTGATATTAAAAGAGCAATTTTTACCGGAACTATTAAACCGCTTAATAACCTGACTGCTACTGTACAATATTATTATTCACAGCCGAGAGTATATCTGAATTCAATTTTTGCAGTTTTTTCACAGTATGAAAATCAGGAGGTAAGTCTCTCGGCAGTATACCGCATATGTCCTGATGCTTATGTTCATTTAGGCTATTCAAAGGTATATTTTGATGATATTTCAAATAACAGGGTAACTGCAGGCGGTTCATATAAGTGTTTGTCTGCATTTTATCATTTTAATGAAGATGATATTACTACTCTCAATGGTATCACTGCTCAGGTGAATAAGAGCCTGAAAGGATTTGATATTTATGGAAATGTAAATTACAATAAACACGATAATCGGATAATAAGAGATATTCAGGATATATATTCTTATTCTCTTGGCGTGAGAAAAAAAATATGTAAAAATCTATTCTTTGATTTAACAGGTATAAGTCTTGAAAATAAGCTGATGTCAAAAGATTTCAGGATTTTTGGACAGATCAGGTATAATATATTTCATAGATTAAAGTAGAAATTGATAAAAATATGAAAAGATCATTAGGACTGTCAATACTCATTATAATAATTTTCACTCTTGTATTTGCTATGTCAGGTTCGACAAGGAATATGGATAAAATAAAGTTTAACCATACCCTTCATGTCGAGGATATGGAACTTGAATGTGACAGCTGTCATGAAACAGTTGCTGAAAGCAAATTGAGTGATGATTTGAATATGCCTGAAAAAGATGTCTGCCTGGGGTGTCATGATGGAGATACGGCATCTGAGGAATGTGAAACATGTCATACAGACACTGAAGATCCGCAGCCATATGTCAAAACTGAAAGGATGTACTTTTTCAGCCATAACCTTCATTTAGAAACAGGCGGATTTGAATGCAAAGTATGTCACAACCCCGAAGACGAAACTAAACCTTATGCGAGCCTGCTGAATATGGATGGATGCTGGGCATGTCATGAAGACGAGTATGAGGGCAGGACCTGTATGACCTGTCATAAGAATAAAAATTCAACAGTTCCTGCTGACCATGCAGGTAACTGGGAATTGATCCATGATGATATGGCAAGATCCGGAAGCAGCAGTTGTAATGCTTGTCATCTGGATGATTACTGTAATAAGTGTCATTATAATTCCGACCTGGTCATTGAAAAAGATTTTTCACTTTATACAAATGCACCTCTAAGACCAAAAGGAGGTGTACAGGGCAGAACACATGATTTGAATTACCGGTATCTTCATGGTATTGAAGCAAGAACAAGAGAGATGGACTGTAATGTCTGTCACAGTTCCGGTGATTTCTGCAGCAGGTGCCATGAGTCTGTTAAGGCAGGTGAGAGCGGAAAACCGTCCTGGCATTCCGCGTTGAACTGGGGTGCATTGGCAAATGCGGTCGGAACCGGCGGGGGGAACCATGCCAGATTTGCAAAGAGGAATATAGAGATTTGCGCAGCCTGTCATGATAACCAGGGGAACGACCCTGTCTGTATTATGTGCCATACCGACCGGGCGCCCGGAAAGGGTAATGACCCGAAAACTCATAAGGCTAATTTTTACAAAAATATCAGGGGTGAGTGGCATGATGATGACTCTTCAGTCTGTTTCAATTGTCACTCAAAAAATATTAATGCACAAATAGGGTTTTGTAAGTATTGTCATAATTAGTTCGTTGGGAAATTTAAAATTTAGAAAGTGTATAATCTGGAATTTTGTTATTAACAGATTAAATTATACAAATTATACTTAATAACAAAGACGAAAGAAATAAAGAAAACAAACAAATTATACAGACTAACATATTTGGAGAACTGCTGTCACTTATGAAAAAGGAAATTTTCGCAGGAATTTTGATTTTATGCATTTTATTTCTTTTTCCAGGAATGGTGTTTTCTCAGGAAGTATGTAACGAATGTCATAATGATGAATCTCTTGAATCCGAAGCTGGAAAATCAGTTTATGTCAGCGTCGATAAATACGGCGTCTCGATTCACGGTCAAGCTGAAATAAGCTGTGTTGACTGTCATTCCGACCTTTCTGAAGATGATGATTTCCCTCATGCGGAAAAGCTTGAAAAAGTATCCTGTGCAGCCTGTCATGATGATATCAGCGAGATGTATGCTGTTAGTCTGCATGGTGTGGCATTGGAAAAAGGTTCGGAAATGGCTCCGGACTGTAAATCATGTCATTCGTATCATAATACACTACCGTCGGATGATCCTGAATCGAAGATAGCGAGGATAAATATAAGTACGAACTGCGGTAAATGCCACCAGCAGGAGATACCTTTTGTCGGGACAGATATTAAAATTGGAAAAATATATAATCTGTATTCAAACGGAATTCATAATACGTCGATGACCGAAGGTAATACAAATGCTGCCACCTGTACTGACTGCCATGAACACCATGACCTGAAAAACATTTCTGATCCGAGTTCTCTGGTTTACAGGTTCAATATTCCAAAGACATGTGCAAAATGTCATGAGGATATTTCAAAAGAATATAATCATGGGATTCATGGTCAGGCATTTAATATCGGGATCCGCGATGCTCCGAACTGTACTGATTGTCATGGTGAACATGAAATAATAAAAACCGATGATCCCGATTCGCCGGTCTCATCGATAAATGTATCGCATATCGTTTGCGCAAGATGTCATAATGATCCTCTGTTAATTGAAAAATATAGTTTGAAGGGCGAGAGGATCAGCAGTTATGAAGATACATACCATGGTCTGGCAATAAAAGGTAAATCGAAAATCGCAGCAACCTGTGTAAGCTGTCACGGATTTCACGATATTTTACCGACTGCAAATCCGAACTCTCTAGTAAATGAAAATAATATTGAAACTACCTGCGGTAAATGCCATGAAAATGTAAATCCTACTTTTGCATTGTCCTATACGCATGAGTCTTCAATTGTTGCAGAGAACAGTGTAAATTATTATGTAAAGAATTTCTACATATTAATGATCGTAGCGGTTGTCGGCGGGATGCTTCTGCATAATTTTATCATATGGCTTAAGTTCCTGAGAGATAAGCTCAAATGGAAGAGCAGGTATAAGCATGTCAGGAGATTTGATAAGGTTCTTGTCTATATTCATATTGTTAACCTGATATCTTTCGGCATACTTGTATTTACCGGATTCGGATTGAGGTATCCCGATACATGGTGGGTAAAGTTCCTGAATTCGATCGGATTGACTGAGGCGGCAAGGGGCATAACTCACAGAGTTGCGGCAGTTTTGATGATATATGCCTGTACACATTTCCTTTTTTATTCCATTTTTAATAAGAACGGTAGAAAAAACATAAAATACATAATGTTGAAATTAAGTGATATTAAGGAGGTGATAGGAAATCTCAAGTACCATCTGGGGATTGAAAAAGAAAAACCGGAGGTCGAAAAATTTGATTACACTCAGAAGGTTGAATTCTGGGCTCTTGTATGGGGCACTATTGTTATGGTAGCTACAGGATTTATTTTATGGTTCCCGACCGAGTTCAGCAGTTTTCTACCCTCCTGGGGTATCAAAGTAGCGGAGACGATTCATTTTTATGAAGCCTGGCTTGCTACATTATCGATCCTTATTTTTCATTTATTCTTTGTGTTCTGGCACCCGGAAGAATACCCAATGGATGTAACATGGTTAAGCGGTGAAATTCCGGAAGAGGAATGTAAAGAAAAATACCCGTTATGGTATGAAAAAGAAATTAAAAAAAACAATAAAACTTAAACAACGTACTATTAACCAAAAGGAGGTTGAATGAAACGCAAAGTTACATTTACTTCGCTGATGTGCATTATTGCACTACTGTTACTGGTGTCTGTATCATTTGCACAGCCCACAGCTACAATAACCGTCAAAGCTTATTCTCCCGGATTTGTAGGGGAGGATGAAACTGACGATGTTGAAGTCTCATCAACAGGTCTTCCAAATGTTGGTGTTGGAGATCTCGTTTATCTGATCGCAAATGAAGATGATACCGATATTACCGGTTATTTATGGTCAATTACCGAAGCACCAACGGGCAGTACTGCCGAGTTAAGCAGTACCACTACCCAGAATCCGACTTTCAGGTCTGATGTAGTAGGACAGTATAAAATAACAGTTACTGTTACTGATGCAGATGGTTCGGATGATACTTATATTTATATCAATGCAGGTACATATGTTGGTGTTGGAACTGACTATATCTCAGGAGACTACGCACAATGTGCTGCCTGCCATGATAATGCCTATTTTGGTTTCAAGGTAACTGAGTGGAAAACAACCGGTCATTCTGTTTTGTTCACGGATTTGATCAACGGATTAGAAGGCGATCATTATGCTGAACGTTGTATCTATTGTCACACTACAGGGTATAACGCCGACTCACTGGCAGTCAACGGCGGCTTTGATGATGTTGCAACAGAACTTGAGTGGGAATGGCCTACACCTCCTGCCCCGGGAGAATGGCAAAAAATGATCGACGACTATCCTGAACTGGCAAATTTAGGTAACATCCAGTGTGAAAGCTGTCACGGTCCCGGAAGTGAACATAAAGGCCAGGTTGATGAAAACCAGACCGCAGTATCTTATAAAGCGGAGCTCTGTGCATGGTGCCATGAGCGGGGTTCGCATCATAGAAAACCGACCGAGTTTGCAGGCTCAGCGCATTCTAACATTCCGGGTCATATGAACAGCGAAAGTTGTGGAGGCTGCCATGTTGCCGCATCGGCAATCAATATGATTAATGGCGACGATGTTGATGAAGTACCTGAAGAAATGCTGACAGGTATTACATGTGTCGCATGTCATGATCCGCATCAGGAAACAGATGCCGGTTATCAGTTGAGAGTAGGAACCGAACCTTCCGATATGTGTTACACCTGTCATGGTGTGCTGAGGACAAGCAGCTCAACCGGTTTTCATCATGCTCATGCCGGAATTATGTTAGACGGAGAAAGCGGGTATGAATACCCGGGTCAAGTCTATATGAAGGGTGCTCATTCAGATATCGAAGGTAAATGTGTAACCTGTCATATGGCAGAAATATCCGCAGAACTTGAAGATTTGGGCGAATTTGATGTTGTCGGTGGACACTCATTCAAGATAGTTGGTGTTACGTCAGAAGGAGACACATTACTCAATCAGGGTGGATGTGAATCATGCCACGGTACTGTTGAATTTGAATTTCTTGAAACTTCTCAGGCGAAGATCAGTGCTCTGCTCGACACACTGAAAAATTACCTGCCTATTCAGACTTCAGGCCGCGGAGCCGGTGGTCCTTATGCCCCGACTGATCCGTCTTTGAATGCTGCTGAATCGGCTGCAGCCCACAACTACTGGTTTGTGAACAGGGACGGTTCATTGGGAATTCATAATCCTATCTATGCAAAGCAGCTTCTTGAAACGTCAATTGCCGATATGAGAAAATCTACGGACAGAGGCAAACTTATCGGCATCACAGACGTTCCCGAAGACCAGGGATACCAGGTACGTGTAAGATGGTACAAATTCATGAATGACGCTGCTCCAACTAATGCGGTTTTGAATTATTCACTCTGGAGATTAGTAGATGGCAGCGTATCAAAATCTTCAAATGTTATTGAAGTCAATTCATTAAAAGAAATGGCTTCAAAGCTTGACGCAGCTAAAGGCGATGCTCTTGTGAAAGTAGCCGGTTCCGGATACTGGGATTATGTAGCCAGTGTCCCGGCAAGCGGTGCAGATCAATACAGCTATGTCGCTCCAACATTAGTTAATTCTGTAGGAACTGATATCGAATATTCATATTTTTACATTTCCGGTCATACAGCAGACCCGACAGATTACTATGTAACTGATGTAGACAGCGGTTATTCAGTAGATAACATGGCACCGTCAACCCCGAAGGGCTTATTGGCAAAGATAGAGGAAAGCGATGTAGTCCTTTCATGGGATGTATCGGTCGATACGGATATAAAATACTTTGCAGTCTACAGAAGCGATACTGAAGGTTTTGATCCTGCCGGTGTAGAACCTGTAGGTTATGCTACAACAAATTCATTTGCTGATGCCACTTTAAGTGTCGACGGAACTTATTACTATGCAGTATCCGCAGTCGATTTTTCAGATAATCAAAGTGATTATTCAGCAAAATTAACATTTGTTGTTACGGGTGTTGATCCTGAAACAGGCGCACTTCTTCCTGATGAATTTGGAATCAAACAGAATTTCCCGAATCCGTTCAACCCATCAACCCAGATCAAGTATCAGTTACCTGAGGCTGCAAGTGTTACAATTAAAGTGTACAACATCCTCGGTAAAGAGATAAGAACTCTGGTGAATGCAAAAGAATCAGCGGGTTACAAAACCGTCATGTGGGATGGACTGGATAATAATGGTGTTCCGGTTGCCTCAGGTATATACCTGTACAGAATTAAAGCCGGACAGTTCAATGCAACAAAGAGAATGGTATTTATTAAATAAAATTCTCAGGTTTTTAAATAAAAAGGGTCGGAAATTATTTTCCGGCCTTTTTTTTTAGATCAATCCAGTATAATAATAAATTCAAAACATTTTACTTATTACCGGAATTGAATTTAGTCGAAGGTGAATAACACCTTCGACGGCTTCAATATTACTTAAATAGGATTACTAAAATTACTAATGTATGGATTTCTGCTTCCATGCGTGTTGCCCAACCCGGTTTTATAGAATTCATTGCCACATGGTGTCATCCCCGCGAAAGCGGGGATCTCCTATTAAGTGTATATAATGCTATTAGATTCCCGCTTCCGTGCGTGTGGCTCAACTCCGTAAATGTCATCCTGAACTTGTTTCAGGATCTTCCAAATGTATGATGAGATCCTGAAACAAGTTCAGGATGACAGTTCCTGGCTCTTAACACTTTCAAACATAGAGTTGAGAAACACCCACTTCCGTGGGAATGACACTTTTCGTGTTTTCGTTATCTAAAAGTGTCATTGCGAGGAACGGAGTGACGAAGCCACCGCCTACGGCGGGACATATCCGCAATCTCACCGCTAAGGTATTGTTATTGTACCATATTATCAGGTTGTTTCAGTAGCCCTTCCCGAGAGCTCGGGAGAAGAATCTCAAAACATTAATTTACCGGAAACTGTTTAGATCAATTCTTAAATATACAAATTAAACAAAATAAATAAATTAACCAATATTTTACTTTTAAAAATCCTATTAATTTATTATTTTATAGAATCTATTAATTCGTCAATAACTAATCGAAATTTTAGCATGTGATCTTAAAGAAATTTAAGGGATTTAATTTATGAAATTACAGTTACCCCGTTCAATTCAGAATTCATTAAGCATGATCGGTGCTGTTATCGCACTGATAAACTTAATTATATTTGTATTGTTATTTTTTGCTCAGATCTTTTTAATTCCGGATAATCCGTATATAGGTATTTTTACATTTCTTGTTTTTCCAATGTTTTTTATTATAGGATTACTTTTAATTCCTTTAGGCGCATACAGGCAAAGAAGACGTAAGCTTAAAGGTGAACCGGAAAAGAAGAAAGGTCTGCCGGTAATAGATCTGAATAAGGAAGAACATAGAAATGCTCTATTTATTTTTATAGCAGTAGTTGTATTTTTCTTTACTTTAAGTGCTATCGGAAGCTATCAAACATATAATTTTACAGAATCAGTTTCGTTCTGCGGAAAATTATGTCATGAAGTAATGAATCCTGAATATGTGACTTATCTGAAAAGTCCGCATGCCAGGGTGGCTTGTGTTGAATGTCATGTGGGTGAGGGCGCAAACTGGTATGTTCAGGCGAAATTATCAGGATTATATCAGGTTTATGCAACATTATTCAATAAATATCCCAAACCTATTCCGACACCCATTAAAAATTTGCGTCCTGCCCAGGAGACCTGTGAACACTGCCATTGGCCTGAACAGTTTTATGGTGCTCAACAAAAAAACTATGCTTACTATTTAAGTGATGAAGAAAATACAAAATATGAAATTAACATGCTGATAAAAATCGGTGGTGGTGATCCTAAATCCGGTAAAGCGTCCGGGATACATTGGCATATGAACATACTCCATAAGGTAGAATACAAAACTTCAGATGAAAAAAATATGGAAATCCCCTGGTTCAGGACAATAAACAAATTAACAGGAGAAGTAAAAACATATATGAATGAAGAAGATCCGGTCTCAGAAGAGTTTTTAGAGAACAGCAAAACACATCAAATGGACTGTATGGACTGTCATAATCGTCCCACTCATATTCTTTATTCACCCAGTTCTGCCGTAAATGAAGCGATTTTACTGGGAAAAATTGATAAATTTCTGCCTATGGCTAAATCAGCATCGGTTGAGATCCTTTCGGAAGATTATGAGGAAACGGAAGCAGCCCTGATACAAATTTCAGAAAAAATGTGGGATTATTATAAGGAAAATTATCCGGAGATATACCTGACGAAAAAGGATAAAATAAATCAGGCTATTACTTCCTTACGCGAAATTTACCAGAGGAATTTTTTCCCGGAGATGGCAGTGAAATGGTCGGTTTATCCTGACAATATAGGTCATTTTGATTTTCAAGGATGTTTCCGCTGTCATGACAATAAACATGTTACAAAGGATGGTCAGAGACTGACATATGAGTGTAAACAATGTCATTTAATATTATCGCAGGAGTTGGGTGGTAAGAAAGAAAACACTTTAAATCCGGAAGGTTTAGAGTTTAAACATCCGGTTGATATAGATGAAGAATGGCGCGAAACCAACTGCAGCGAGTGTCATACTCAGTGATTAAATATAAATGTTCAAAGATATTAATTAATATAAGGGAGTAATATGAAGAAAAACAGATTTGTATTTTTGATCTTTTTTGTTATAATCGCAGTATCCACTGGCACATTTGCCCAATCAAATACTGATTGTCTTTCATGTCATTCCGAAAAAGATTTTTCCACTGAGAATGAAAAAGGAGAAGAGATATCACTTTATGTAGATAATTCTTTGTATTCTGAAACTTCCCATGGTGAAATGAGTTGTGTGGATTGTCATGCTGCTCTTGAAGGTACTGATGATTCCGGACATGACAGCCCTGTTAAAAAGGTGGATTGTTCTTTGTGTCATGAGGACGAATCGGAAGTGTATGGAACAAGTATTCATGGGACACTTTTGAATGTGGGGGATACCGAAAGTCCGACTTGTAGTGGGTGTCATGGTAAGCATAATATCTTTTCACCGGATGATGAAAGAAGCACTGTCAATAAATTTAATTTGATGTATACGTGTGCAGTATGTCATGAAAACAGGGAGTTGCAGAAAACAAGACAATTTGCGCGTCCGGATGCTCTCCCGCAGTTCTATGAAAGTATGCATGCGAAAGGTTTACTGAAAGATGGTTTGATAGTATCTCCCTCATGTAACGACTGCCACGGTGTTCATGATATTAAAGTATCGAGCGATCCGACATCGTTAATTAATAAGCGAAACGTATATAAAACCTGCGGCAAATGTCACACACGTGTTGAAAGCGTATATGAAAAAAGTATACACGGAAAATTAGTAGAAAGCGGTGATAAAAGAGGACCTGTTTGTATCGACTGTCACGAATCTCATCAAATTATTGATCCTATGGATGCAGGATTCAAACAGTACAGCGATAAAAAATGCGGGCAGTGCCATGAAGAGATGCTTGAAAGGTATCATGAGACATTTCACGGTAAAGCTATGGCGCTCGGGTCAACAGATATTGCCGCCTGTTATGATTGTCACGGTTACCATGATATTGTTGAAATTGACAATCCTGAATCTCATGTTTACGGTAAAAATAAGGTTGAAACATGCAGGAAATGCCATGAAAATACCAGCGAGAATTTTGCAGGGTATATAACTCATGCAGATCATATGGATAAAGAAAAAAATCCGTATTTGTATTATACATTTCTTTTTATGACTGTATTACTTGTCGGTGTTTTTGTATTTTTCGGTCTGCATACATTATTATGGGTTGTAAGGTCGATCGCTCTGTATATAAGAGATTCGAAAACTTTCAGAGAGGCTAAGGTCAAAGTGATAAAAAGTGATAAGATTTATGTCCGGTTCAATCCTCTTGAAAGAATTCTGCATGTCATGCTAATATATAGTTTTACCATACTTGTGCTTACCGGAATGCCTCTTAAATTTTTTAATACAGGCTGGGCACGTACTTTAATGGGATTACTGGGCGGAGTGGAAACGGCAGGTTATCTGCACAGGGTTGCAGCGTTGATAATGGTTTTAATGTTTGCAATTCATGTTTTTTCACTGTTCAAAAATTTCATTCCCAAGATCAGTACCTTTAAAAATCCTGAAACAGGAAGGTACAGCTTAAAGGTATTTATAAATTACCTTTTCAGACCGGACTCAATTATTCCGAGCTTGAAGGATGTCTCGGACTTCTGGAATCACCAGAAATGGTTTTTCGGTAAGGGAGAAAAACCAAAATTTGACAGGTGGACATACTGGGAAAAATTTGATTATTTTGCAGTTTTCTGGGGAATGGTCATTATCGGCATCTCAGGATTTGTGATGTGGCTCCCCGGTTTATTTACGAAAGTTTTCCCGGGATGGATAATAAATGTAGCTATGATAATTCACAGTGATGAAGCATTGCTCGCTGCCGGATTTATTTTTACTTTTCACTTTTTCAATGTTCATTTCAGGATTGAAAAATTCCCAATGGATACAATAATATTCTCCGGAAGGATGTCTCATGCTGAACTTGTCGAAGAAAGAGAGGCATGGATGGATAGACTTGAAAAGGATGGGAAATTAGATGAACTTAAACTGAAAGATACATCTGCTTCCTGGCAGCCGATTTTCAAATCATTTGGATTTCTTGCATTCGGGACGGGAGTTGTTCTGGCGATCGCAATTTTCATTACGATGTTTGTAAGACTTCTTCAGCAGTAGAAATTTATAAAAAGGTTATATATAAAAAAGCTCTGAAATCTTTGGATTCAGAGCTTTTTTTATATATCAATATTAATGATAATCTAATTTTAAACGCTATACGTATGCATGAAGCCCGCCTAAGAATTGATTCCCGAAGAAAGACAGCAAGGTAACGATAAATCCGATAATGGACATCCATGCAGCTTTATTTCCCTGCCAGCCTTTCACATATCTGGCATGAAGATATATTGTATAAAAGAACCAGATTATCAATGCACCGACTTCTTTTGAATCCCAGCTCCAGTAAGCACCCCATGCCCGGGCTGCCCATATCGAACCGGCTATCAGTGCACCTACGGTAAATAACGGGTATCCGACAGAAATAGCTTTGTAATTGATCTCATCGAGAGCTTCAAGACTTGGAAATTTGTCGGATAATTTATTCTTATTCTGCATGTGAGAGCCGACCAAATACATGACACTGACACCGAAAGCGACTGCAAAAGCACCTTCTCCAAATATTGACATTATTACATGGATATAAAACCAGGTACTTTGTAATGCGGGGACAAGCTGATAGCTGAGATCTTTTGGTAATACCGATGCACAGGCAATCAGTAAAAATGAAACGGGTGACAGGAATACCCCAATTAAAGTTTTTTTAGTAAAATACATCAATAACATGAATATTAGAACAGAAGTCCAAGCCATAATGCTCATATAGCCGAACATGTTATAAAACGGGCCATGACCCGCCTCAATCCATCTTAAGATTATTGCCACCGTGTGCGGGATAAATCCTATGATCATGGCTGATAATGCTAAAGTACTTACTATTTTTTTATTCAGCATCAACCACATCAGATAAGAAAGAAATCCGGCAAAATACAGCCAGAATGCAACCCAGAAAAGTCTTACGTCTAATAACATAACCACACCTTATTTTATTTTGTTTATCATTTTAGTGAATTTGTTGAAATCCTTTTTCAAACCGGTGATATTCTTATTAGAATTTGCGCCGGAATATACAACAGTCCCTTTTTCTTCCTGCACCAGATTCACCCAGTATTTGCGGTGGGAAGAATAAAATCCCACACAAGTTCCAACAGTTAATAGTATGAAACCTACCCAGAGAAATGATGCGCCGGGATTATAATCGATCGAAAGTCCGGTTAAGTTCTCAGGCTCTAAATTCATAAATCTCAATTTAAATTCCTCTATTGAAGATTGACTGTGGGTATCCGGAAATTTGAGAAACATCCATTTTGTCTCAACAAGTTCATCCCCTTTGTAAATACTGACCTGTACAGCCGGATTGGTAGGATTTCTACTTGCAGAATATGGTTTGTTGTCAGGTCCTAACATAAAGTGGCTTAAATATTTTTTCAATTCTATTTCATACTCCGTATTTGGAACTTTTCCTCTTTTCTCATTAGATATTGTAACAACTTTTCTGTCAGTTTGGTTCTGATATTCTACAAGAATCGATGCATTTTTTATTTTCACAGGGTTCGAACCGAAAGCGGACTGAAAAAATTTAAGTCCTCCGTACTCGAGAGGGGAATTAACTTCAATTGTTTTCTGTAATACTTCTTTGCCATTTTCAATTACGGTGAGAGTTGAAAAAAAATCTTTTGTCTGTCCCTGCTCAGTCAGATCAACCCATACGTTATCCACTCTTACCTGAAAATCCCTTTCGGGTGCATCAAATATCTCTCCTATAGAAGCCGATTGATAGCCCTTAAAACCGAACAGATTGCCTGTTATTCCTCCAAGGCAAATGAAAATAATACTTAAATGGATCAATGGATATGCTAATCTGTTCCATCTGCCTCTGGTAAAAAATAATACGCTTTTTCCATTCTCAGATTTTTCATATACTTTATATCTTTTATTACGGAAGTAGGTTATTATATTTTCCTGAATGGAATTCATTTCTTTTTTGAGGGATTTTTTCTGGTTTAACTTTTGCCTCATGATCTGGGATTCGTTTTCCATTAAATCGACTCTTAACATTGATTTAAATACGCCTTTAATGCGGGTAAGTGTACAGACCGAGATATTGAGTACCAGCAAGCCAAGCAGTATAAGGTACCAGAAAGAATGATAG
>JBHPGK010000021.1:0-25242 GCA_042570605.1 Candidatus Zhuqueibacterota bacterium | reverse complement strand
CCTTAAAAAAGAAAACTAAAATTTGAAATATTAATTTAACATTTGTGTAAATTAATTACAACTGAAATCCAAATACAACACTTCATAAAGAATCATGTTGATTTAAATAAATTCTAAATTCATACTTAGCTAAAGATTAAGCAATAATTTTTCAGTCAATAACAGATAATATATTTCTTTGCAGCCTTACTCAGCAACACTCTTCCGGTTTTCCCTTTTGAATTTTCTATATAATTGAAAAACCAGCATTAGTGGTGCCAACATACCTGCCCCTATTGAAAGTCCAATATTTCCAAGCAGCTCAGCGCCCAGCATATTTTCGAAAAAGTTATCATTTATAAGATATGTCCAGGTTGCTGATGGTGTTTTTAAACCTGCACTTGAAATATCAATTTTACCATTTTTTACTTTAATATTCTTAAAAGACCTGATAATATCATGCTCCATAGTTTTTTCCATTTCAGAAAATATTTTTACAGCCAGCTTTTGGAATTCAAAGACCGGATTCTGCCCCCCAAGTTTTCTAAAATGGATCCCCTCGCGAATATCTGCGATCTGTGCTATATATTCGGACCATGATCTATCACTATGATACAGAAAGATTTTCCTGCAAATGTCATTAAATTTATCTTTTCCTGATATCAAAAAAAGTCTGTCAAATTTCTTAGGCATGATTCTACTGAATTTATCAGGGATAGTATTTTTCATTAAAACGTTTTTCCGTTTTGTAAAAATAATCATTCTCTGTTTTTCAATAATTGAAGAATATTTGAATAATGTTTTTTTTATCTCGAGATTCTGTCCTTCAATAATTCTTTGAATACGGTTGATCTCAAATTTCACTATAGGATTATCGATTTGCCCGGTATGCTCATCAACAACAAAATTTGCGGGAAGTAAATCTTCCAATTTGTACTTTACATACAGATGATCTTCAAGGCTAATAAAGAAACGGGAGGACCCCGGATCTCCCTGTCTGCCGGCTCTGCCCCTTAACTGATCATCAATGCGCAGACTTTCATGCCTGTTTGTGCCGATTACATATAATCCTCCGAGTTTTGAAACCAGCTGCTTCTCTTTTTCATTTTTCCCTCCTAACCTTATATCCGTTCCTCTTCCCGCCATATTTGTTGAGATAGTGACAGCATCCAATCTGCCTGCATCAGCAATGATCTTAGCCTCAAATTCGTCCCTTTTTGCATTTAGAACCGCACATTTCACTCCATATTCCTGTAAAACTGATGCTAAAGACTCAGACTCCTGCACACTGTGCGTGCCAACAAGAACAGGCTGTTTTGTTCTATTGACTCGTATGATCTCTTGTACCAAAGCCTTTTGTTTGGCTTCTTTTGTTTTATATAATTTATCCTGATGATCAATGCGGACACACGGTTTATCAGGCGGTATCACAACAATACTTAAATTATAAAACTCCCGGAATTCTCTTTCAGCAGCCTGTGCTGTTGCAGTCATTCCGCTTAATTTCGAATAGTTACCAAGGAAATGTTGAAGAGTAATTGAATTTAAAATATTTCCTTTAGACTGAACACTAATGTTTTCTTTTGCTTCCAATGCTGCCTGAAGCCCGTCAGGCCAGCGTCTTTTATCGGCTATTCTTCCGGTAAACTCGTCGACTAATTCTATTTTTCCATTCCTTACAATATAGTCCATATCGCGCAGCAATAAGAACTCAGCATGAATTGCACAGTTCAAACGTGTCAGCAGTTCAATATTCTTTTTATTATGCAGGTCTCCGCAATTCAATCTATCTTCGATCCATTTAATTCCTTCTTCAGTTAAATAAATATTCCTGCCGTATTCATCAATTTCAATGTCCTTATCTATTTTGAGTTGATGCGAAATTTGTGCAAGACGGAAAGTATCTGATATATGGTCATCTGAAGATCCTGCAATTATCAATGGGATTCGCGCTTCATCAATTAATATTGAATCTGCCTCATCAATAATTGCATAGTTTAGATTACGGTGAACACAATCAGCCGTTTCGATACAGAGACTATCGCGTAAATAGTCAAATCCTGATTCTTTTGCTGAAAGATATGTTATATCTGCATTATATGCTATTTGGCGGTCTTTTATGGTCATTTTTTCCTGAATATAATCAACACTTAGTCCTAAAAAGTTATATATCGGTCCCATCCACTCTGCATCCCTTTTTGCCAGATAATCATTAAATGTGAGTACGTGGACACCCTTTGCTGAAAGAGCATTTAAATACGCCGGAAATACAGCCGTCAATGTTTTACCTTCCCCTGTTCTCATTTCAGCCAATTTACCATAATGCATCACAACAGCACCTATAATTTGTACATCGTGTGGACAAATCTTTAGAACTCTCCACACAACTTCCCTAACCAATGCAAATGCCTCGATCAAGAGGTCATCTTTTGATTCATTATTTAGTGCTTTTTCTTTCAATAACTGCGAAATTTCTTTAAGTTCATCATCCGATTTATTTTCAAAATTGGTTTTGAGAGCGTTTACTTTATTACACACACTCTGGTATGGTTTAAGGTCATATTCTATGGTACTGCCTTTGATTTTCCGGTGATATATTTTTAGTTTGTCTAATATTTGTTTATTTGACATGGCTTTTCCCTCTTAATATGTTAATACTTTTTTCGCTTTTCCCGTACTGCGATAAAATCTTAATTTCCGGGATAAGGTTTTCAAAAACTAAATTTTCTGGTAATTAACATAGAGGAGAATGTTCATCATCTGAAGATTGGTGCCATGTGTTATTTTTTTGAAGGATAGAAAAAAGCTGCTTATTTTGTGAGAATGTATTATTCAAAATTTTTAATTGACAAAAGATATAATTATCATAAAGCATCTGTGAATATTTAAATATAGATGCAAAATCAAGATTGTCTGCCGGTATTTGGTCATATTGGTTTAAGAGCGCATCAAATGAGAAAAAATCTAAATCAGGCTTTTTACTCTTCCCAAGTACAAGTTCTATCTCAGTTGTATTATTAAAAAAATGGGGATTCTCGGTTAAACACGGCCTGCCTTCGATATTATCAAGAGATAATACTCCGTTTAAAATGAGGATAAGACCTACAAAAATACTCTTATAATCTGGTTTGGATTTATTCATCATCATTTAAATATAATAAAATCAACAGATAAAATAAACAGTTATTTATCTGGATAATAATGGTCTTATCCAGATATTCCTGTACCGGACAGGATTACCGTGGTCCTGCAGCCCAATGGGAAGTTTATCAGGATGCGCTTTATACTCCGGGATCTTTTTGAAAGCCATTGCACCCAAAATCCTAAAATGATCATGTACAAGTATGCCGTTATGGAACACGGTAATTACCGCAGGTTTAACGGCCTTACCATCCTTAAAAACCGGACGATGAAAAATAATATCGTAGCTTTGCCATTCTCCCGGTGGTCTTGATGCATTTACCATTGGCGGACTTTGACCGTACAGCGAGGCTGCCATCCCGGCTGGATAAGTTATGTTATTGTAAGAGTCAAGCACCTGTACCTCATACTGGTCCATAAGAAATACGCCGCTGTTGCCTCTCCCCTGGCTCGTACCTTTGACTTCCTCTGGAGTTGCCCACTCTATATGCAGCTGGCATGATCCGAATCCCTGTTTTGTCTTTATCGATCCGGTACCTTTGACAACTTCCATATATCCGTTCTCTACTTTCCATCGTGCAGGATTACCCTTGCCGTCCACCCACTGAGAGATGTCTTCCCCATTGAAAAGCACAATTGCATCAGATGGGGCATTCTTGGATTCAATAGAATGCGGCTTAACAACCGGAGGCTGCGGCTGGTTTTCGTCATACATTACTTCCAGATCGTAAGATTCCGGGACAAATTTGGTCCCTGTCTTATTCGCAGCGCAGCCATGTAACATTATAAATGTAATTACCAGAATTAATGAAACAATCAATCTTAATTTCATATTATCCTCTTAGACGTTTTATATATTAAACTCGCAAGGCTAAAGCCTCGCCCTACATAAAAATCCATAATTCATGAAACATCAACATGTAGGGCATCCCGAGTACTCGGGATAGGTTTGCATAATAGATCGAAGAAACTCAATTAAAAATTAGCCGAATATTATTTTACACCATATTAAAATAAATATCCTTTTCTTCACAGTTTAGACAGCAGACGTTTTAAAGCTATCAATTCTCTCAGAACGTCAAACGAATTTCTTTTTACAGACAACCTGCTGTCGGGGTCTATTTTCCATTCTATTGGGAATTCAATAATCCTGATGTTTTGTTTTTGTGCCCTTAAAATTATTTCAATATCAAACAGGAATCCATCCGTAACACATTGTGTATACAGTTTTCGTACGATATCCCCTTTATAGACTTTAAATCCGCATTGAGTGTCTGTCAATTCACGAGGCACGTTCAACCAGTGAATAAATATCCATCTGAATATTTTCGCAATTATACGTCTTATCAGCGGCTGCTGTCTGACAATCTTACTATCCTTTAATTTCCTTGAACCATGAGCAATATCATAATTTTCATCCTGAAGTATTTTTATGGCGGTCAACACATAATCATAGGGCACACATAAGCCGCTGTCGGCAAACATAACATATTCACCTTTTGCAGAAATCACACCTGCACGGACAGCATACCCTTTACCCCGGTGTGTTTTATACCGAATGATCTGCAGTGATATGTCCTTAGGTATTTCAGCAGTTCTTGCAGCATCAGCCGTATCATCAGAACTGCCGTCATCAACTACGATTATTTCCCCCTGAAAATCATTCTTCTCTATGAATTCAGCCGCTGCTTCAATATCCTCGCGAATTTTTTTGCTTTCGTTTAATGCAGGTAAAATGATAGAGATAAACATAATAGAATTTTGCTGTTTAGAAAAGGTTAAATTAATTAAGTGGTAATTTAATATTTGATTTAATAAAAAGAAATGAAAAACAGTTACTATTATTAATCGTTGACAAACATTTTCATAATTCTATAGTTTTTTACTCTGTGTAACTCTACAATCTCTGTGGACTCTGTGTTCATAAAACAATGTTATTGTATTTATTAATGTTATAAAACTATAACTCTCCAAAACGCAAAATTTTTTCCCTGTTCTCAGTATCCTTAGTAATGATTATTGCCTGTGTATTTTTATTTTTTTCACAGAAGTTTTTGATATCTTCCGTTGACATGATCATAAATGTGGTAGAAAGAGCGTCGCTGACAGCGGCGGTTTTACAGACTGCCCACGCCGGTTATGCCGCCATTATTTATTTGAGTAATAGGCATTTTTTTACCTCTATAAAATCACCAGCTTGAATCCGGTAGAAATACAATCCCGACACGACGTTATCTGCATTCCACTGAACTTTATGGAAACCTTCGGCTTGTGATTCATTAACCAGCGTTTCTACTAACTGACCGGGAATATTGTAGATTGATATATTTACCATTGCAGCCTTTGGTAATTGATAAGCTATCGTTGTAGCATTGTTAAAAGGATTAGGATAATTTTGAGATAATACGAATTTATCAGGTGTCCCGTTTGGGGTAGGGGGAATATTCGTCTGACTGTTAATATGGTCATAGGCTTGATTTACAGCAGTTTTGAGTTCTTCAAGGTTCTCTCCTGCCACGATAGCAATCAGAAACGGAGATTTTGATTGGTTAACATCAAAAGAGATAGGACCTGCAGACAGCAGCATAGAATAGTCACTGGCTTCTGAAGTTCCTGATGCAATAGTCCCGCTTCGCATAATTTCAGACATTGATGTTTCCCTACCATTTTCAAAGTTAACACGTGATGTAAAACTGAGTTCAGAATTTGCACAATTACCTGATGAATCGAACATAGCGATTCCAATATATGGATAAGCAGAAGAAAATGCATTATACATATATGCAAAGCTGAGTCCATCATGTGATTCCCAGTCTGCCATATTATCCATATAGGTGCCTGAATCATATTGCCCTATATCAAAATCCATAATTTGACCGATATAAATATCAGAGAGAGGATTATTACTAATATTTTCAAAGGTATATTTCACCAGTAAAAGCGGTTCTTCATCCCACATGAAAGATTGCTGGGTGATCCGAAATTTATCATTATGACCGGCAGCTCCATCTTCATAGACAACAGTTGCCTCTTCATCAGCTGTTGTTCCAGGTTCTTGAATATCTACGGATCCGCCAGAAGAAGTCACATAGTCCTGCTGACGGAAATTTGAAGTAGAGACAGTATTGTCGTCGTAGGATATTAATACGGATCCCTGATATAAGTATTCCAGTCCATTATATTGCAAGCCTGTTCCTGAGCGAATAGGTCCCCATAATCCTCTGTCATCAATACCAAATTTAAATGATCCGGCATCATGAACCGCTGTATGGGTTATACCCATCTGATTATGCCTGATAATACCGTCCATAATTGTCATTTCGACCGTAATATCTCTGACATCGAAAGGATCCGTTGTAAGCGGGTCATCCGACAAAATTGTTAAATCAGCAAGTTTACCGGATGTAATCGTTCCCTTTAAATCTTCTTCAAAAACGTTCCAGGCATTAGTGACAGTCATTGCCCGAAGTCCTTCTTCTACGGTAAGTTGATCTCCATCCATCCAGGCTGGTAGTGAATCACTACGCCACATCTTGCGGGTTGCTAAAAGGCTGATTGTCTGCATTGAATGAATTCTGGAACAAAAAGGGTAATCATTTCCGCCGATAATAGGGATACCACGATCAGCCATCCTCCGCCAGGGATATAACCACTCAAGAACTTCAGGCAAATAGATGCTTTCCAAATTTATTACACTCTGGGAATTGGCCCATGTATATTGAATAGAGGCGCCAATTCCTAACGCTGCCATCTGATCAGCCAAATCCTCACGCATTACCCTCAAATGTTCCATACGAGAACGTAAAGTATTGCCGGTTCCTGCAAAAGCATTTTCAAATGCATTCAAGCCAACGCCTATTCCTGAATCGCCTATGGCATGCATGGCAATTGGGTATCCGGCTTTAAGTACTGAATCTACAATAGCATTCATTTCATCCTGCGTTCTAAATAAATTGCCATAAGTCCCCGCTCCCCGACCATGCTGAATTAAAGTGGTAGTTGCGGGAGAACCACTGCTTCCGCCATCAGCAAATATTTTAACTCCTACTACTCGTAAAGTAGTATCTACTTTTTCTGTATAAGGATAGGTTTTCCATGGAATTACATTTTCACCATTGGCTTTATTATAGGATAAAAAGATATTTATGCGAACAGATAATTCTTTATTTTGAGCAAGAGTTAGAGCATTTGGGATAAAGTCAGGATTACCACCGGCTTCGTGAACGGTTGTAAAACCGTTTGCAGCCATATCTTGAGTGGCCCGGGCTAATCCTTCAAGTCCGTCATCACTTAATCCGAGGGCTAAAAAGTGACTATGGCCTTCGATCATTCCTGGAACAACTGTGCGTCCTTGAAGGTCGAATAGTTGTGTGTTTGCGGCCTGAAGAGAGAGAATATCACCGTTGGAACCGACAGCTGTGATCAAGTTTGATGTGATGGCAATCGCCTGGGCATTAGGCAATTGATCATCCATCGTTATTACATTCGCATTGTGGAGGATAATATCCGGCCCGTCAGATAAAATTTTAATAGATTTTTTCTCATTGCTGATTCTGTCCTGGATTGATATTTTGGGAATATCTTGTGCGAATAGGTTTCGAACGAGGGTCAATAGAATTAGAGTTAAGGTTATTGCATGTGTTTTGGGAAAACAGGATTTAATCATTTTACACCTCTATATTTCTCTATTCAAGGTTGCATAACTATTAATTAGCCAAAATATTTCCCGTTTATCATTCAAACGTAAAATAGCGATTAATCAACAGTTAAGTTAAAAATATTTCGCAATTTTTGTTTAATATTCAGTAAGAACAAGAATTTATATGTAGTTGTTACACAATTTAATACTAAAAATAACTCGTATTAATAATTTATTGGAAATTAGTAAATATATCGTCCCTTTTCAAGAAATATTTTTTTAATAGAAGAATATTATATTTCACAAAAATGATATTTCTAATTTCAATATTGATGCAGGGAAAAGTGTTCTTCATCTTTGCTTGTTAGAAATCAGTTAAGTTGGATAACCATATTATTTCAAAGGATTGATATTGGGGATGTTATCTTTAACCTCTCCAAACCTTAATATTTCAACTTTATCTTCATTTCCTTTTGTAATGATAACTGCCTGAATATCTTCATTATTTTTACACAGCTCATTGATCTCTTCGGGTGACATGATCATAAATGCGGTAGAAAGAGCGTCGCTGACAGCGGCGGTTTTACAGACTGCCCATGCCGCAGACTTTCCCGAAACCGGTAAACCTGTTCTTGGATCGATAATATGCTGACCTTTACGTATTCCCGAACCACTTACACCACAGTTTTTTAAATACAGATCAGATATGATATGTTCAAAATTATCCGGATCCCTCAACCTGACCTGCCACCCTTTTTCATCAGGAGGTGTCCCGACAGCAAAAACGGAACTACTCCCTCCATTTATTAACGCACAATTTATCTCCCATTCCAGCAGAATGTCCAAAATAAAGTCAACAGCATAACCTTTCCCAAATCCTCCTAAATCCAGATTTATATTGTCTGCATTTAACTTAACCGTAAAACTATCATTACCAAGCTCTAAAAGATGCATCCCTGTTTTATCATTGGAAACAGATAATTTATTTCCAGGAATTTTCCCTGCCGCAATTTCAGTTCCTCTTTCCGGCATTGACCTGTACGTAATATCAAAAGCCTTATTTGTAATATTGTAAATGTCTTTACACATAAGCAGGCACCTGAAAGTATCAGGTCCTATAATTATAGATTGTCCCGCTTTTGAATTGTTTATCCGTGAAATGTCGCTGTTTTCAATGAATCTGCTCAATTCCTGTTCAAGCCGGTCAAGCTCAGTAAATGCTTGATGAGCACATTGTTCAGCGTATTTGCGATCATCATGGATCATGATTATCTCAAAGACCGTAGCCATTGCATTAAAAGAAAAACGGCAGGCATTTTCAGGCAATTCATCGGTATGATCTATAAAAGGTTGTTTTTTTGAATCTTCGGTCATAATTTTAAATTATGTTATTCAGGAATTATGTATGTTATCAATCCCGAAAAGAGATATTAAAAAGTACAATTATGTCATTCCAACGCAGGTGAGTATTTCCCAACTCATTTATAATAGAATTCATAATCCCAAAGTGTCATCCCCGCGAAAGTGCGTGTTGCTCAACTCTTTTTTTGAAAGAGATAAGAGTCCGGAATTGTCATTTCGAACGTAGTGAGAAATCTAAACAAGCCTTTCTTAGACCCTGAACCAAGTTCAGGGTGACAGGCTTGGAGTTGAGCCACACCCACGAAAGCGGGGATCTCTTACCATAAAACATATAATAATAATGCGATAAAATTCCCGCTTTCGCAGGAATGACACAATATTTTGTTTATATTCTCCAAATATTTTGCTTATTTAACATTTAATATCAAAAACTCTTAACTACTTCTTATTCTGCAAATATTTATCCCATAGTTCTTTTACTACATAACCGCGTAATTCAACCATTGGACGTAATTCAGTGTAAGAATTAAATAACGGTACGTACAGATTCTTTTCACCGGGCGGCGGCATTTCGTACAGTTTTTTTATTATGTCCGGTTCGATATCCGGTGACGCAATAATTAACTGTGCTGCCGGAATGTTCATATTTACTTCATTCCACCAACCGGTGTTAGGAAAATCTCTCAAATACCATGGAAGGGGCCAGTAATCATTTTCAGGGCAGACGACCTCGATAAACATATTATTTCCCTCCGGATGTACTTCTGCAAGTTCTTTTACACGGTCAGTTATACGGAAAATATCGTCAGAAGTATGTCCGTAAACGTACGGATTTGACGGATCGGCATAGTATTTATAATTTGACAGGAAGGACTGCCTCACTAAATGGACACTTCCGGCAGCAAGTAAAACGATAAAAAATATTCGTAAGTACCTGCCTGATATGATATTAAGTAAAGCAGCAGCACCCACTCCTGCAAGGATTATCAAACCATGGAAAAATCCCAGCATATTCCAGGGGGTCTTGTATGGTATTACCGAGTAAACCAGCATCATAAAACCAGTGTAAAATAAAATGAACCGCAGCAGATGGATGTTACAGTCTGCAATGCCCTTTTTTAATATAACGGCAAAAAAACCAGCCCCTGCCAATAATAAAATAAAAACCTCTGTCCAGACCGGCCCCGAAAGATCTTTAGAAAAAATTATCATTTTTAAATAATAATACCAGGGATGTATATGCCAGTTATTATTTGAGGCTTTATTAAAGTAGTTCCCGAATGTTAAATACGAATCTGCAATCCCTGATGGATTTGTAAAGAATGAAGAATAAAAGAAGGCGGAAACAGCCAGCATAGATAAAATTAAAACTGCAATATGTTTAATATCCCGGAAATTGACATTTATAAATGGTTTCTGAGACGCATCATTATTTTTATGCCGGAATAAAAGAAGAAGAAATAACGAAGCCAACATTGATCCTATCGCAATTATACAGGTTTCTTTTGTAGCATGCATCAGACCCAGAAAAATCCCGGCAGCTAAAACCCAGCCGATATGTCTGCTTTTTATATAACGGTAGCCTGAAACAAAAACAGCAAAAGAAAAAAATACCAGAAGTATTTCCTGGATATAGTAACGGCTGTAAAAGACCATCATGGGCGATATTGCTGTAAGAAATCCCGCTGCGATAACTGCCTTGCGGCTTAAACCGGGTTTCAAAAATAAAAGCAGGACTAAAAGTAATATACCGAAAAAAACAGGCACAATTCTTAGAGTGGTTTCACTGATCTTTGTAATATCTTTTGAAGACTGTATCCAGGCGGAAATTAAGGTAAAATAATAGAGTGTAGGTCCATGGTATTCATTTTTGTCATACCGGTAATAATTGTTTTCTAATAATTCTCCGAATTTGACAGCGTGTACTGCCTCATCGGTATGCATGGGGCGCCGGGTTAATTCAGGCAGCCGGATCGTAAGAGCAATAATCAGGATAATCAGAAAGATAAAATAATAAAAATACTTGCTATTTGACAGGAACACCGTAAACCTCAACCTCGATATAGTGGTTCAGATCATTATTAGTATTTCCGTTGCTGTACAATCTGACATAACGTTTCTGAATACCTTTGGCATCGATCAATTTCCCCTCAGAAGTCTCCACATAATGAAGGTTTTTCCCTACTCCTAATCCGGCAGAATTGTCGTGATCATTATTAAAAAGCGTTGTAACATCTTCAATAAAATTGGGGTCATCTGAAACCTGGACGATCACATCGAAATATACACGGGGCTGCTTATGGAAATGCCACACAACTAATGCATAAATGTTATGACGGCTTCCAAGGTCAATTGTCACATGCTGCAGAAAAGGACCTAATTCAACGTAACATCCGTCAACAGCCTCCCTGTCGTCATCATTTATCAGATCTATTTCACCGATAATAGGTTCTTCATCAGTACTGGAGATCGATTTTCCCAGTGCAACATTTTCTGTCCCTGCCGGGGCAAGGAAAGGCGGGCGTGGTTTTCCAAGCGGCTTTTCAAGATTAGGAACCCTCATGTTTTGAGGCGTGCCTATAAACATCGGTTTTGGAAGTTTTATGTCTATAGGTTTCAAATCCTGGGCATTTGCCGTTGGTATAAATTGCATGAAACACACATTTGAAATCACGAATATAAAAACAAAAAAAAGTATCCGCTTTTTATAAAATTTTTGAATTTGCATAATTAGATGTCTCCAAAGTGTTGTTTTATAATGATCAAATTTATGTTATTACTGTCGGTTAAAGAATTAAAATAACATTTAACTTACTTAAGAAAACTGGATTCCCGTTTTCACCACCGCTTACTTCGGGACAGGCGGGAATGACACAACATGAATAATAACAAAAAAATAGGAACTGTCATTCCAGCGAAGGCTGGAATCCAGATCTTTTTTTGTATTTAAAATTTGATTGTGTTTTTTCAAATTCAATCAATATTTAAAGTAAACCGATATAAGCTTTGTTAAAATAAGATATTACATATTATTCTCTTCCAGTTTTCCGGGTACTATTGAATTCATGTACTAAATTATTCATTTTTAGGTTCAGTTACAAAAGAATTTATTAAAAGATAAGTGTGAAAAATTACGGCAGCAAAAAACAAACCTGAACTTATCAGATGTAAATTCAAAAGAAATTCCTGACCATTTGTACCGAAAACCGGGTACATACTCATAACAATTGATCCCATGACCATAACTGTTAATAAAACAATTAACCAGAAACATAACTTTTCGTATGTTTTATTTTTGTGGATATCCTCTTTTTCTTTCTTGTCTCCCTCCGGGAATTGGTCACTCATGTTAAATACATGCCGGTGTGCTGTTAGAAGAACCAGTAAAGTCAGGCAAACCGCAAAAACAGGCGCAGCCGACACATGAAGCATCAAAATAAATCCGGTTGGGGATTTACCGGATAACAGATAAGGGGCAAAACCTGTCACAGCTAAAACAAGTACACAGATCACAGCTAATAAATAAACAAGAGTTTTCAGGTAATTGATAATATCTACCGGTTTTAATGAGCGCAGAGTTCTAAGTTTTTTGAAAGAATCGATCGAACCTGAAATTAGAGCTCTTAATAATCCTGTTAATTTGTCCATCCTTGAACGGAGGGCATAAAAAAACAAAAAGAGAGAGCCAAGAATTACAATTAACGTGAAAATTCTAAACATTATCGATTTTCCTTCAAGAATTTGTGCCGGACCATTTCTTTAAAATCACTTCCAGACCTTTCAGAGTGTATAACAGTAACACCAGTAGGATAATAAAACAGCAAATTATAATTAAGTTTTTTAACAGCGGTCTGAACAGAAAGGTCAATGCAAATGCCCGCGGATAAATATCATCCATCTCCTGCAGCGAGGTCATACTAATTGTTGAACCTTCTGCAAAGTCAAAGGGCATCGGCGCTTTTACTTCCCCGAAACTGAAAGGGGCATCTATTGAATGGCAGTCACTGCAGCCCCTAACACCCAGAGATTGTTCAGCAGGTCTGACATCATGTGCAAACACCCATATATATGGTCTTGCAGCAGGATGATCATGATTTTCCAAAAGTGCGGTATCAGCTGCACTGAACAATTTACCTCCCCCAATATATACCGGTGTACCTTTATCAGGATTTACAATTTTAAGGCTATCAAGGATCTGCAAAACCTGCTTCTCCGAAAACCTTGGCCATTCTCCTGCAATCAGTTTGGCAACATTGGTGCTGTCGGTTAATGAATCTTTTAGAACAATTGACAACGAGATATTTTGAACAGCTTCCGGCGCAATCGGTGTTATATTTTCTCCGTCTGAAAATGCCCAGTATGCAGGCCATATCATTCTTTGAGGAGCTATTTTCCCGTCATTGTCTTTTGCAAATACCGGAGACAGGATATACGGTGCAACATCATCCCCTCTTTTAACAACATGTGTTCCCAGGGCATGTGTTCTGCTTAACTTTACTCTGCGGATATTATTAGTTGGCCACGGACCAGAGTGGCATGCAGTGCAGGACAATTTTTCAAAATGAATTTCCGGCAAACCTTTATGAGAAGGACTCGGTGCGCCCAGCCTGCCGTTCTGCGGACTGTCGGATTTCCTGTCCTCGACATGACATCCTGAACATGAAAATACTGCAGCGGCAGGATTATTTATATCTTCAGCTTCCCGTTCATAGCCGCGAGTCATGGAATGGTCAAGCCCGTTTCGGTGGCAGTCAACACACGTTAAGCCACTCGCCAGATGTACGTCTTTACTACCCGCCCATGGTTCTATCCTGTTTTTATCAACATGTATCGCTGAATGACAGAAATAGCACCTTTGATCCGGGATCTCCCTGACAATATTAAAGATTATTTTATTTTTATCATCAAACCGTTCTTTTTTATATACAATTGACGGAGGAACTGCATTACTGATGTCGGGTATAGCACCTGAATATATGTCATAGTTATCAGGCATCGATTTTGCAGAACCGTAAACAGAAGCAAATCCGCTTGTTGCAGCTGCCGCCCACCGGTAATTCTGCTTTCTGACCTGCAGATCATATTCTGCCTGATCATGAAATGTTTCCGCATCATGACAACTCAGGCAGTTGATCTCAAGCTTCCCGGAAACCATCCATCTCATATATATGTCTGATGATTCTGTGGAATCGTTTTCACTCACTCCTCCGCCTGCTAAATGTCTTCCGAATCTTTCGGTGAACAGGAAAGGAGTAAGACCGAATTGTTCAGGTTTAAATGTGCCGGGCCAGTTTCGAAACGAAAGAGGAACCTGCGTTGCACTTACCGGATCAGTCAGAATCCATGGTTCACCGCTCCGCCCGGGTGATACTCCAGGATCTGAAGCATTAAAATGCCAGCCGCCGCTGATCATGTGGTAATCATGACATTTCAGGCATGTTTGTTTCGTGGAAAAAGGCATGGGTATTTTATCGTCAGGAAATATTTTAGTGGCTTCTTCATCTAACAGGTCAAGAACATGCACATGCGGTGACCGGCTGCCGTCTCTGACGTCACCAAGTTTAACTTCCTGAGCAAAACCGGTCCTCACAAGGATTATAAGTATAATACTATAAAGTGTGAACCACCGGGTGTATATTCGAAAATTCATTATGTATATTTACAAACCCTAAATAAGAACTGTTTTAAATTTTGAATTCCTTTCTGTTGAACAATAGTTTCCTGCCGGTTTTCACTGCCTGGTTCACTTTTAATACTGTTACAGCAGTTTCATAACCTATTTCCGCAGGACAATTAAGTGTATCATTGCCCCGAACAGTATTAAAGAAATTTTCCAGGTGCGGTTTATGATACGGGTCGTTAAAAACTACGGGTATCTCATGTTTTGGAGGAGCAATCGTTTCCCTAACATCAAGCACCAGGCTTTCGACTGATTTTTCTTCCTCCGTTGGGGCTTTTAAGTATCCCATTTGGACCCATTTAGTCCATTCAGGTGCGGTCTGTTCGCGGTAAATACCGCCTCTTCCTGCAGATTCTGAAAGATACAAAGTACCCTGATCTCCCATAAAAGTCTCAAAATATCCCTGATTACTGTTTGTTGTAAGTGTTTGATAAAAAGCTCTTATAATTCCGTTTCCGGTATGAAACTCATATATTGCCATAACCGTATCATACCATTCATGAGACTTTTTATCATAATAATCTGTGCCTCCGCTTGCAACAACTGAATAAGGTACATCATCAAGAAACCAGTTGAAAATATCGATCTGGTGAGATCCTAAATCAACAATAGGACCGCCTCCAAGTTTCTTATACCAGCGCCAATTACGGAATTGCTGCATCGATTCAAATCCATATCTCCTTAAAACATCCTGCGGAACTGCATATTTTTTAGGCCATCCCAGATCAGGCTGAACCGCACGGTTCCACTGAGAATTTATGGTCGTTATGCGCCCGAGAATATTTGATCCTTTAATCAACTTTTCGTAACAGTGAATATACCTGGGATTACTTCTCCTCTGATGACCTATCTGAAGGAGTCTGCCTGTCTCCTTTGAGGCTAATACCATTTGTTTTGCATCTTCCAGAGAATTTGACATTTCCTTTTCACAATAAACATGAAGGCCGGCTTTCATACAATTTATTGTATGTTCAGCATGCCAGAAATCGGGAGTTGCAATAATAACCGCATCAAGATCTTTTTCATTAGCCAGCATATCCCGGTAATCTACATAACCATTTACATCATGACCGTATTTTCTAAGAAGACGTACAGCCCTTTTCTGGTTGAATGTTGTCCAAATATCACAGACTGCTTTAAATCTCAGTCCCGGAATTTTAAGACAGGCATTTAACAGCACCTGACCCTGGGAACCTGCGCCCAATAAGGCAATATTAAGCTCGTCTTTTTTAATTCTTTTATCGGCATGCGCCATCCGGGAAATTATCAGTCCAGCACCTGTTGCAGCAGTGTAGCCAAGGAATTTTCGTCTGTTAATACTTTTATCATTTTTTTTATTTTTCATTTTTTCTGTCCAATCCAAAAATATTTTTACAACATTTCAGTTATTCAATTTTTTTGAAATGTCAAGATAAAACCGACAGAGTATAATTCTAAAATGCAATGTTTGATTTTACTGCATTAATCAGGAAGAGCTGCGATCTTCAGAAACAATTACCGGAATTTCCATTCATTTCCGTTTTTTATTCAACAGCCCTTTGCGAATATGGTTCCAAATCCTTCGACCTCACTCTGAAAACTACAGAGACCAGCCTTTACGGTATTCCTTTGTAATATACTGATTTGCTTCCGGAAAATTAGTAAATTCCATTTTTTCATAATCCCATTGTAAAATCACATTTTTATCCTTTAATAGCGTAGCAATATTTCCAAGCAGCATAGTCTCAGTAAGAGCACCTGCATAGCTGAAATCGGTTGTTGAATTTTTACCGGATTTACATGATTCGATCCATTCTTCATGGATTCCCGGTGATCTCGGGATAGTCTTTTCAGGACGCTGGTATTCCTGCATTTTTGTTTCCGGTATCAACCGCGGATTTCGACCGTAAGTACTGCACATCAACTTTCCTTTATCCCCGATGAACATTACGCCTCCACCGGAATCACCCATTCGGCGTCCGGGTTCAAGTTCTTCGGGACGGGGCGGCATTAAACCGCCGTCATACCAGGTAAAATCTACCGGAGGCATATCTCCTCTTTCCGGAAAAGTAAAATGCACGATTGACGCCAGCGGATATGAATCTTTTGTCATTTCAGTAGAAGATGCCGAGATGGTTGACGGTGCATGTAATTTCAGCGCCCAGAACGGATGATCCATAATATGAGCACCCATATCTCCCACTGCTCCTGTACCGTAATCAAACCAGCCTCTCCATCTAAACGGGCAATATGCCGGATGATAAGTATTATAAGGTGCCGGTCCCAGCCAGAGGTTCCAGTCCAGAGTTGGCGGAACTGACGGAATTTCTTTTGGACGCTCAATACCCTGAGGCCATATCGGCCGGTTCGTCCATGCATGTACTTCCCTGACATCACCTATTGCTCCATCCCAAATCCATTCATTAATAAGACGGGCACCCTCTTCCGCATGTCCCTGGTTCCCCATTTGAGTGATGACCTTATTCTCTTTTGCTGCTTTTGCAAGCATTCTGGCTTCATAAACAGTATGAGTCAGCGGTTTCTGGCAGAAAACGTGTTTTTTCATATTTATGCCCATCATAGCCATCACAGCATGATTATGGTCCGGAACACTGACAGTTATGGCGTCAATACTTTTTTCCTTTTCAAGCATTTCCCGGAAGTCCTTGTACTTCTTTGCCTTTTCAAACATCAGTTTTAAACCAGGGTCTTCTTTTTCAGAAGCATGCTTATAAAAACCTTCCATCTGTGTGTCGTCAACATCACATAATGCGACAATGTTTTCTGTACTGACACTTTCGATATCTGACTGGCCTTTGCCCCCTACACCAATGCAGGCGATGTTCAATTTATCACTGGGAGCTGTATAGCCTGGACCCCCTAAAACATTTCTCGGCACAATTGTAAATGCACCCGCTGCGGCAACTGCAGCGGCTGTCTTTCCGATAAAGCTTCGACGGGAAATTGCTTTCCCGGAACTACTGTTTTGTTTTTCGTCATTCATATCAAACCCCATTTTCAAATCTTATTTTAAAAGTAATTATTTACTCTGATCTTCTAAAGACTTTAATCTGTTTTTCGCTCTTTCCTTTAACTGAGAATTTTTTGTGTTTTTAAGCACTTTATTCAATACCTCTTTTAATCTTTCATTATCAGCATCACGAATTCTCCCTGTAAGCCTCATTACTGCTACTTCAGCTTCGGGCTGAATATCAACAGAATCAAGATATTTTGCTGTAACTTCCAGTGCCTCCATTGATCTGAGATTGGACAGACCGGATATAACCATCCTTTTTTCAGTAAGACCTGCTGCATGATCCATGGCTGCAAGATAAAGAACAATTGACTCGGTATCTTTACGGTTGTTTTGTATTGAAAGTAAATTTATATATCCACGCAGCGCAAGGATCTTATGAATTTCATTATTTGTGGTTTTGACAACATCCATAAGGTCATTTACCGGCTCTGCGTCGAACCATCCCGAGAGTGCATGTATTGCAGCTTCCTGATATGCAGCATTAGTGCTTTTCAAATACTCTCTTAAAACAGGCAGGGCTCTTTTGTCTCCGATCCTTCCCAACACCTGAATCAAAGAGCTTTTTGCTTCAATTTTTCCAACTGACGGCAAAATATCTATGACGGATTTGGCTTTGTTTTGGCCGTCAGGGATTTTCTTTGTTACCGCAACAAGGGTTTTTTCAGCTTCAGAGCGGATGCCCGCATTTTCTTCTTTGACCAATAAACTAATTATATCATTTGTGTATTCAGGAGAAGCAATTATTGCTAAAGATTTAAGAGAATTACGACGAATCCCGAGATCATGGTCGCCGCAGGCTGAAATAAGTGTTTTTACGGCGTTAATGATATTTCGCTGTCCTGCAGCGAGAATAAGTTCTGATTTAATTTCCGGGTATGCATCCCGTATTTGTAAAATTATTTTTTGATTTACCGATTCACCCCGTAAAAGATAAAGGCTTTCTCTTGCAGCATCACGTACTTTTCCCCGTTCACCGGCAGCAGCACGCGCTAAAAGAGATATATCAGATTCATTTCCTACATCAGCAACTGCTTTTAAAGCAGCTAAGCGGACATTTTCATTGCGGTGACCTGCCGCACTTATTACAGCCTGACGGGCAGAAGTTTCATTACGGTCGGCAAAAACGGAAAGTAACTGAATCTGACTCTGATCGGACAGATTTGGGCATTCTTCTATAACTTTTTTCAAATCAGTATTATCCGGCAGCTCACGTATAAATCCGACAGCGGCGGTTTGAAGTTCCTGATCCTCATTTTTAAGTGCTGACAGAATAATATCAACGGCAGTTGATTTATTAGATTTTAAAAAGCCCCTCAAAGCAGCAGCACGAATATGGTTGGACTCTTCACTGCGATAAATATTTTGATAGATTGAAGAAGCTTGGGCAGTATTACCCTGTCTTAAGAGGTTGTCTGCGCATTTTAAGTACGCATCCAATATACGCTCATGTACTTTCCCTGAAGTATTAGATTTTGCTCTTTCAAGTGATTCTGCCGCACTATTATCATCAATTTTTCCCAATGCAGCAGCAGCGGCAATTGCAATTTGAGTATTTTTATCACTTACCAGTTTTTCAAGTTTACTGACCGCATCTGCATTACCTCTTTCCCCCAAACAGTTAATAATACCGATTTTAACTTTATCACTATATCCGGACAAAGCTTTTAGTAATTTTTTGTCAACAGAAGGATCTTCAATACGCTGCAGAGTAAACAAAGCGATATCAGCAGTTTTCTCATCAGATAACATTTTCACCAACTGCGGCACCGACTCCTTTGTACCTATAATACTTAACTGCTCACATACAAATTGTTTTCCGGCAAAGGAGGCATCAGACTTCAGAAAAGAAATCATTTCTTTTTCTATATGGATTTTTGAATCGGGTGAATTAACCGCTGACCTGACAAAATCACTGAATGTTGTGAGTGATTCACGGCTCTGACCATAATTGTACGCTTTAATCCCGGATAACATTTTTTTTGTTTCTGAAATAATTTGTTTATCGGAATCAGTCAGTTTGTAAGTTGTACATGATGATAACCAGACAAACGACAATAATATTGTAAGGAGTATAATAAAACCATTCTTTTTTAATTGATTCATCTTATCACCAATAATTTAGGTTAATGTTAAAAATATTGTTCCCAAATTTAATAATTGTCAATTCAAAACTATAAATACCATGGGCTGCGGAATGCGTATCCAAGCATTCTTGATGCTGTTGGATCACCGATTATTTCTTCTGTATCAGGATCAAACTGTATCTTTCTGCCGAGAAGCATGGATATCTGTCCCAGATGCCCCGGTGATGCCGAGCGGTGCGCTATCTCGCTCGGAGCCAAAGTTGTTTCCCTCGTCTTAACGCAATCCAGAAAGTTGCGATGGTGTCCTTTTGAATGTAGTAGATGAATTTCATCAGGATCAAATCTTTCACGAAGCAGAGATTTGGGATTTGCATCTAAAAATCCGCGGTCTACCCAAACCCATCCATGCTCTCCAATCCATTTCGTTCCGTGCTTGATATCATCGTGACCGCCTGCGATAGTCATTTTAATTCCGTTCCTGTATTCTGTGTTAACACGGTACTTATACGCTGAATTCCACAATCCATCTTTCAGGAAATCTCCTGTACCATCCACTACAACCGGACCATCATAATCGAGTCCAAGCCCCCAATGCGCAATATCTACGTGATGGCCTACCCAGTCCATTAACTGGCCGCCGCCATATTCAAGATTCCAACGCCAGTTCCAGTGTACGCGGCAGCGCTGGTAAGCATGATAAGGAGCAGGCCCCAGCCAGAAATTATAATCAAGTTCCGGGGGAGGATCCGTTACCATTTCCATTTCCTTAGTTCCGGAATAGCTGTACCCGCTCGGCAATCCTACTTCAACATGACTCACTTTACCGATACGCCCATTTAGGACAAGTTCACAGGCGAAGCGAAAGTTTTCCTGTGAACGCTGCCAGCTGCCGGTCTGCCAGATGCGGTTATACCGTTTTACCGCGTCACACATTGCACGCCCCTCATGGAGGCTATGCGAGATCGGTTTCTCCCCGTATATATCTTTCCCGGACTTAGCTGCAGCAATGGCAGTTATTGAATGCCAGTGATCCGGCGTAGCCATCGAGATGACATCTATATCTTTTCTTGCCACAAGCTCACGAAAATCATGGTATGTATCACAATCACTATTATTATAATATTCATCAACAATTTTCTTAGCATTCATAAGATTATTTTTGTCTAAATCACAGACAGCAACGATACGGGCATCAGACAAATCCAGAAAACTCCTCATGTTGCCTGTACCCATACCTCCCACTCCAATACACCCAATTGTGATTTTTTCACTGGGAGGAATAATTCCGGATCTGCCAAAAACTGAAGAAGGAACAATATACGGAAATCCAAAAGCTCCAAAAGTAACTCCTGTACGTTTAAGGAACTGTCTTCGATTTATATTTTTTTCATCTGACATTTAATATCTCCTTGTTTTTTATTGAGTTATAAAGAACCCTACAAAACAATCAAGTAAGAATTTCAGTTAATGGGAAATATACTAAGAAGAAAAAACAATTCAAAAATATATTTTTTTCACTTTTTTGAATATTAACATTTGCTATTTGCCAAGGGAATGGCTTGCCCATAATATCCCTCTTTTCACAATTTCCCGGGCTTCCGGGACATCAAAATCCTTAGAAACATGCCCTAATGAAGTGTAAAACACTCTGCCTTTACCATACATCTTTTTCCAGACAACAGGCATTACCACGCCTTTGATCCATAGGGCATGTTCATCGCTGAATGTAGTTGTTGCCAATACCTCGTTTATCGGATCTACATGCATATAATACTGCTCAGATTTCATTTTAAAATCAGGTAGTCCGCGGGTTATGGGGTCATCATGATCAATAATATTGACTTCGTAGTCAACAATACCGCCGGGATGAGCAACCCACTGCCCGCCTACCATAAACTGGTATTCGGTATTCATTCTAAAAGAATCACCCAGACCGCCATGCCAGCCTGCAAGTCCTACACCGCTTTTAACAGCATTCAGGAGACCTCTTTCCTGTTCACCATTAATTGAACTCATTGTGAATGCCTGGATAATAACATCCATAGATCTCATTTTCTCTTCATCAAGATAGGAGTCCAGAGTATCTGATATCTCTACATTAAATCCCTGCTTTTCAAGCCAGGGAGCAAAAACATCAACACATTGTTTAGGTTCATGACCGTCCCATCCCCCCCAGACTATCAGAGCGGATTTTTGTCTTGCTCTTCTTTCTGCAGTAAAAAGTTTATTTCCTGCAATTGGAGCAATTGCCCCGGCTAACACCGACTTCTTAATAAAATCCCGCCTGCTGTAATTATTTTCTTTCATAAAATTCCTTTACTAAAATTATAGATATTTTAAAGATGTGTTATTTTAAAAAATTGTTTTTTTTGTTTTTCAATATTTTATATTATATTACGTTAAATTCTGATTGACCTGTTAAATAATGAAGTAATATTTTAAACCAGCGCTATTGGTTCAAATTATAATAATTTTTGTAAAAAATCAAGTTGAAAGAAATGCAGTTGGAAGAATATTAATCATATAAGGTAATTAAAGAAATTATCGTTTCAAATTGTAAATTAATCGTACAAATATAAAAACAGATGAGGGAAAACCATGGATAAAATTAGAGTAGGTTTAATAGGCTGCGGCTTCATGGGCAAAGCACACAGCAATGCTTATCTTAATGTGGCAAAGTTTTTTCCCATGAAAGCCAAACCTGTTATGAGCGTAATATGTGATATAGAGAAATCAAGGGCACAAACTTTTAAGGAAAACTGGGGTTGGGAAAAATTCGAAACGGACTACAAAAAGTTATTAAAAAGCGGTGAGATTGACCTTGTAGATATATCTACTCCTAATTATAATCATAAAGACATTGCATTAATGGCTGCTGAAAACGGGATAGACATCGCTTGTGAAAAACCTCTTGCGATGAACTGTGATGAGGCACGGGAAATGGTCGCGGCTGTAAAAGAGGCAAAAGTTAAAAATATGGTTCTTTTCAATTACCGGAGGGTTCCGGCTGTTGCTCTGGCAAAACAGCTTATTGATGAAGGAAAGATCGGAGATATATACCATATCCGGGCAATATATCTGCAGGACTGGATCATAGATCCGAAATTCCCATTAGTATGGAGACTAAAAAAAGATATTGCCGGTTCTGGACCACATGGTGACTTGAATGCGCATATAATCGATCTCGCACGTTATCTGGTTGGAGACTTTTCTGAAGTTATTGGGATGGAAAAGACATTTATTAAAAAGAGACCGATTCCTGCCGAAGAAGGGAGTTTGGCTGCAACTGCAGGTAAAGACCAAATGGGTGAGGTTACAGTGGATGATGCAGTCCTGTTCCTGGCAAAGTTCAAAAAAGGGATGATAGGGAGTTTTGAAGCTACACGTTTTGCCAACGGCAGAAGAAATACAAATAAAATTGAAATCAACGGCAGTAAAGGTTCCATTGCATTTAATATCGAGAAAATGAACGAGCTTGAATTCTATTCAGGTGATGACCCGAAACATGCTCAGGGTTTCAGGACTATTCTTGTTACCGAACCTGTTCATCCCTACATGAGTGCTTATTGGCCTGCCGGTCATATTATCGGATGGGGGCATACATTTATAAATGAAATATATGACCTGTTGGAAGGCATTTCGAATAATAATGCTTTAACACCTGACTTTGAAGACGGGCTTAAATGCCAGCAGGTACTGGAAGCAGTGATCAAATCTGCCGCAGAAAAATGCTGGATCAATGTTGATGAAATGTAAATCTGACTAAGGACAATGAAAATAAAACCGCTGAGACACAGAGGCACAGAGAAAAAAATATTTGTTGTAGGGGCACAACCCACAGGACGCGGCATGCTGTGCCCACATTTGAATACATATTAAAAAGATAAAAGCATATAAAATAGATTTCTCGTTTCACTCCCGCCAGAGGCGGACAGGCGAAATGACAACTCCATTTTTTCCAAAATATTATGTTATTAATGTCATTTCGAACGCAGTGAGAAATCTAAAAAAAATAGAAAGCGGATCAAACGGAAAAAGTGGATTAATGGTGATAAAAATATCAGACATATATAAATTAACCATAAAATTGGAGGTTTATAATGAAAATAGGAGTATTCACAGCGTTATTTGCAGATATGTCTTTGGATGAAGTACTTGATTACGTTTCAAAAGTAGGTCTGGAAGCATTGGAATTGGGTACAGGAAACTATCCCGGAGCTGCGCACATAAATGTAAAAGAACTCTTAGCCAGTGACCAGAAAATCAAAGAATATAAGACGAAAATAAAAGATAAAGGTCTTGAAATAAGCGCATTGAGCTGCCATGGTAATCCGCTGCATCCTGATAAAGATATTGCAGACGATCATCATAACATTCACCGGGATACGGTTTTGCTTGCTTCAAAAATGGGAATTGATACTGTCATTAATTTTTCCGGATGTCCCGGCGGCTCGGAAAAGGATAAATATCCGAACTGGGTAACATGTCCCTGGCCTGATGATTTTTCAGAAATCGTTAAATGGCAGTGGGAAGAAAAAGTCATCCCGTATTGGAAACAGGAAGCGAAATTTGCCGATGATCACGGGATAAAACTCGCATTTGAAATGCATCCCGGTTTCGTAGTTTACAATACGGAAAGCATGATAAGATTAAGAGAATCATGCGGAAAAAATATTGGCGCTAATTTCGATCCGAGTCATCTTTTCTGGCAGGGCATGGATCCGATAATGAGTTTAAAAGAACTTGAAGGAGCGGTCTTTCATGTACATGCAAAAGACTGCAGGGTTGATCTCTACAATACAAGCATTAACGGCGTCCTGGATATAAAATCTTATGGTGATGAAAAACACCGTTCCTGGATATTCAGGACTGTAGGATACGGTCATTCCGAAGATTTCTGGCGCGATTTTGTAAGCACTTTAAGACTTATCGGTTACGACGGTGTCTTGAGCATCGAACATGAAGACAGTCTTATGAGTTCCGATGAGGGTTTAAAAAAGGCAGTTCAATTTCTAAAAGGTATTGTCCTTAAAGAAAAACCTGGGGCAATGTTCTGGGCATGATCGACAAGCATCAATTGGAGTTGTCAAAAAGAATTGCGAGGGCATAAATACCCTCGCTGAATGCTGCAAGGTGGTTAAACCACCTGAAAATATAATTTATCTATTCCCGACAGTTATAAGCCCCGTTTACGGGGCTTTTAGCATTTAGCGAGGAGGTTTACCTCCTCGAAACAAATGATCTGAAAAATTCTCTTTTAAAACTTATTACACCATTGATAAATCAAATTGAAATAACAACTGCATCCATTTGCCAGGGCATAAATACCCTCGCTGAATGC
>JBHPGK010000020.1:0-25717 GCA_042570605.1 Candidatus Zhuqueibacterota bacterium | reverse complement strand
AAATTGAATGGATCCGTTTTTATTTAAATCTCCCGGCCTGGGATGGATATTCTATCAGGGGTATTTTTTATATGCATTATTTATCGGGCAACTCCTTATCAGATCGCATTTTAACGGTAATAAAAAGTTTAATTTTAAACCTTTTTTAATTTCACTTTTATCGGCTTCGTTTTATATAATATTTGCATATTTTATAATGCCTTTTATTAAAAATTATTTTTATCCTGACCGATTCCTGAATATTAAGGTTGCAAAAGCAGCTGAAATGACTGGCGTTCATTTCATTTATGGTATTTTTGTACTTCTTGGAATAGTAGCTTTCGGGTTTTTTATTTACAATATGATCAGGTATAAAGGTAAAGGTAATTTTGTTTACCGTTTGATAGAAGGAGGAACAGGGCTGTTCTTTGTATCGTACCCGGTTCTTAAAGCAAGCGCTTACCATATGCTTTTTGTTATAGTTGCGACAAGTATGGCTGTGCATGTTGTGTACATGGGTTATTACGCATACTATAAAATACTTGAATACAGGCTGATCAGGCGGGCACGGAAAGCGTTATCTATTAACGATTAACGATTGACGATTGGACTACTTCCACCAGTGGTAGATCCACCTCCGGCAGGAACGATTGACGATTTATGATTATTAACGATTAATCTGAGTCACGGGAACCGCTGGAATTGATATATTTTCCTCTGAATCCTTTCATGTCTTGTTTAAACGCCTTTAGTGTTTCGATATAATCAACATGTTCTTCAAGGAATTTTTTCGTTTCAGTATTAAGACCTTCATTTTCATTCAGATCTACTTCAACATTAAGAGCTTTAAATATATTCTTCATAAGGATAAGGGAAGGCTGTTTCTTCCCTTTCTCAATGCGGCTTATATGAGATGCATCAATACCGGCAGAGAAGGCAAGCTCATCCTGCGTCAGACCGAGAGCTTCTCTTCTCTTTCTAATATATTTCCCCGGCTTTTCCAAATTGAAATATTTCGAAGTATCTAATACCATTAAAAAGATTTTCTGTTGATTTTTGGCATGATCTGAAAGGAAATATATAATTCCAATTTAATTTTCAAGACCTGTAATTAACAAACCGGAACTTATTTCCAGTCTGCTGTTAAGATAACTATTTTTAACAATTTAGCAAGAAATATTTTGCGGTTTAATTCAATCAACAGGAAAAAAATTGATATCAAAATAATATTAGCCCTGATATAAGCGCTTTGCTGCAATTTGCTTTTCGGTTAAACAATCAAATTCTGATTTATCTCAACAGTATTTAAACCTCATGTTTTATGTCAGTTGTTAAAAACGGATCCATTCAATTTCTTTAAGCATGTTCATATAATTTAACACCGATTCGAGAGAAACATCACTCCCGGTTTCAGCAACAATACAGTCTTTAATTTTTGCAATCGATCTTTTACCATTAACATAATTCAGAACATATCTTGTCTGGTACCTGTTTAGTCCGGTTTTTCGCAAAAAGTCAGGGTTGTTTCTTAAATATTCCCTGTATGCGTCACTTCTTTGAAAAGAGAATTCTTTGCCTTTAAATTTTTCGTTTATTTTGGGTATAATTTTTGAATACTTCTTTTCATCAGCGGTCATTTTCATCTCTGTAGGAGGATCTACTTTAAATTCACCTGCTTTCAGCTTTGCATACTCAAGGATCTGTTCATTTAATGCCTTCCCGTATAATTCAAACTGTTTTTCCCGGTTATTCACAAGTATTTTTGCATTTTGGGACCCCGAGTAGATTTCCCTGACTGATTCAACTGCCCCGGCTTCTCTTTCAACCGCAAAATCAACCATGTTTAATGCAAGTTTAACGGCGTCATTTAATTTATCGGGTGCTGCTTTATCTACTAATTTCAAGGCAGTTGGCAGCTCTCTTTCTCCTATTCTGCCGTATCCAAAATCAGCTACTTCATCCAGGAGGTCACCCAGTATTTCATCAGTACAGTTTGCAGCTGTATATGCCATTGCAGCTCCTATAAAGGCGGTACGTTTCAATTGGGTCGGATCCGATTTATCAGGCAGGTCTTTATCTGAATGATACCAGAGATCAGGCCATATGTTGAGCTCAATACCGGGCACACCCACCATAGGATTGACAAAGCAGATATGATCACTCCCACCCGTAGCCCTATGCATAAAAAACCGGAATGCATCTCTTGTGCCATTCTTCTCGAGCATTGGGACAGGGAACTGGCTTCCGCTTCTTCCTCTTGGGGAATCCGGCAGATAGACAATATCATTGGTCCTCCAGACATAATTTAAGATCGACCTGCCCAGACCATCTATATAACTTGGCAGATGATTGGGGCATTCTGTCATGGTAAACTTTGCATTGTTCGCCCGGAGTGCTTCCCCAACCATATCCATATTAATATTAATGCTCCATGTATCAGCTATCCCCGGATTCTGTTTTATGAACTCATATGTTCCGGAAATTTCGTTAGGCCAGAGAAAATAGATATTTCTGCGGGGCTGCGGCAGATCGCCGTTTTTTATCAGTTTTGTTAACGCTCTCAGGATTTCAAGCTGTGCCACACATCCGCTCATGTTATCATTTGCCCCTCGTTTAGTATAGCCTTCAAAAAGATGTGCAGTAAAGATAATCCCTTTTTTGTCCGGTTCTGTTCCCGGGATCCAACTGTAGACCATTTCAAATCTGCCTGGAAATTCCTCAATACGGGTTTTGCAATTAACTGTATATTTTCTCCCTTTCTGCAGATCTTCAAGCAGTTCCGACCACTGTCTCCATGATACGGTAAAACCCAGTTTTAAATTTTCCATACCCTTGTAGGAACCCCTTGAATAAATCACCTGGTCGGGATCGATATATTGTTCCTGTGACCGGAATGAAATGACTCCTTTAATCCCTGCCTCATCCAATGCCCTGGCTGTATTACCCCTGGCATGTGACCACATCACAGCTATTTTCCCGCTGTATTTTTCCCTGGCTTCAGGAGTTTTAAACATGCTGAGATCATTATTTGCAACAGGAGGAATATATATTAATTCTCCAGAGATATCTGCACTTTCGGAACCTCCGGCAACAAGAGCGGGATCAGCTTCCAGTTTTGCAACAAGTCTCCGCTGCGGCTCCGTAATCCAGAATTCTGCTTCAAATGGATAGTCAAAACCCCTGTCCGAGGGGTATTTAATCAATTTAGTGGTCTTAATACCATAATTTTTTACGAGTTCGTAAATCTTTTCCGATTCATAAAATGTGCCGGAAAACTCTTTTTTATCTCTTATCCATGGCGCACCGCAAAGAAGAACTTCATTATTAAAAACCACCTGGCCTGATATTTCGTTTGTAAGCATGGTCAGAATTTCCTGAGATAAAGGTGTCTTTAATACTTGTGAATCCGCAGTATTAAAAAGCGACGTTAAAGACAGTAAAAGAGCTAAAAAGACCCTGCTGAAAAATATTTTTGTTTTCATTTCAAACCTCATAAAAAAATGATTAGTTTCTTATTCATACAACCAAAAGCGAAAAATATTTAAAAAACGATTTCAGTAAAGATAAAATCTTTTTATTTACCAAAAAACATTTTTTTTGTATCTTTAATAGATAATGTCATTTTATGGTCATAAATTTGGAGAAAAACCATGAGACGGAAAACCATATTGCTTATTTATCTTCTTATCAGCTTATCTTTCGTATTAGCTCAAAATAAGATCCTTACTTTAAATGAAGTTATCCTCGAAAGAAATAAGTTTACGCCCCACGGAATGCAGAACCTCCAGTGGATCCCGGATGAAGATGCGTATTCATTCATTGAACAGGGAGAAAAATCCCACTTTTTGGTGAAAGCTTACCCCAAATCCAGAGAAAAAGAGAGAATTCTTGACTTTTCGTCATTCTACAGAGGGACAGGCGAACCGGGGGAAACTGTAAGTATACCGGATATTACGTGGCTGGATAAGAGAACATTCTTTTTATGGAGAAGAAATACAATCCTTAAATATGACCTTAGGTATCAAAGGCTCGATCTTGTTACAGTTATTCCGGAAGATGCACAGAACAGGGATATTGAACCCGGCAACTTTTATGTTGCATTTACCAGAGATAATAATCTTTTCATAGCATTGGACAGGAATAATGTAAAACAGATAACAAATGATTTAAATAGAGAAATAATAAACGGGCAATCGGTACACAGGAGTGAATTTGGTATAAACAAGGGAACATTCTGGTCTCCGATGGGCAGCTTCCTCGCCTTCTACAGAAAAGATGAGACAATGGTTACTGATTATCCTGTGGTCGATCTGAATACTACTCCGGCTGCATTATCAAATATAAAATACCCTATGGCAGGGCAGACAAGCCATGAAGTAACTATCGGGATATATAACTTAAAATCGGAAAAAACAACATGGCTTAGAACAGGAGAACCGAGAGATCAGTATTTAACTAATGTTACTTGGGGACCTTATGAAAGATATATCTATGTTGCCCATCTTAACCGGGATCAGAATCATATGAGGCTCATTAAATATGATGCAGCAAGCGGGAACCAGGTAAAAGTTCTTTTCGAGGAAAAACATGCAGCATTTGTAGAGCCGGAAAACGGTCCTGTGTTTTTCGGTAAGAACAAAGACAATTTTTTGTGGTTCTCAGAGCGGGACGGATGGAATCATTTATATATGTATGACTCAGAAGGCAGCCTTATAAAACAATTGACTCAAGGGCAGTGGGCAGTTACATCTTTTGAGGGATTCGACAAAAAAGAGCAGAATATTTATTTTACATCAACTCAGGAAAGTCCGGTTGAAAGGCATTTCTATTCTCTCGAATTGAAATCAGGGAAGATAACAAAAATAACAAACGTCGAGGGAACTCATAATGTACTGCCAAATTCCAAAGGCAGCTATTTTATTGACAGCTATAACAGCAAAACTATCCCTTTAAACATAGATATAGTTGATAAAAAAGGGAAAAAGGTAAAAAACGTTTATACAGCAGAGAATCCCGCAAAGGATTATAGAATTGGTGAAACCAGGATATTCACTTTGAAAGCGGAGGACGGAACAGACCTTTACTGCAGGATGATACTTCCACCCGATTTTAATCCTGCTAAAAGGCATCCTGTTTTAGTTTATGTTTATGGAGGACCTCATGCTCAGCTTGTTAATAATGTATGGCTCGGAAGGTTATGGCTGTATTATATGGCACAGGAAGGATTTATAGTATTTACCCTGGATAACCGTGGTTCCGCCAACAGGGGTTTAAACTTCGAACAGGCAACTTTCAGAAAATTAGGGACTGTCGAGATAGATGATCAGATGGTTGGTATTAATTATTTAAAACAGCAGCCGTATGTAGACACTCACAGGATTGGTGTTTTCGGATGGAGCTACGGCGGATTCATGGCAACGTCTTTAATGGTGAGAAAACCGGAAGTATTTAAAGCCGGTGTAGCCGGTGCGCCTGTGATAGACTGGAAATATTACGAGATTATGTATACCGAACGGTACATGGACACACCCGAGACCAATAAGGAAGGATATTACGAATCAAATACTCTGAATTATGTAAATAATCTCAAAGGTGACCTGTTAATTATTCACGGTACTTCGGATAATGTTGTTGTATGGCAGAACAGCCTCCAGTTCATTAAAAAAGCCGTGGATCTAAATATACAGCTTGAATATTTTGTGTACCCTGGACATTTGCACGGGATCAGAGGAAACGACAGTCTTCATTTATATGAAAAGATCACAAAATTTTTTAAGGAGAAGCTATGATAACCTGATGAATATCTCACTTTAACTGGAAATTATTCAGTAAAATATTTTTGAAAAATATCTCAAAAACTCGTAGAAATTCCTATTGAATATTCATCGACACTGTTAATAAAATCAGGAGGATAAAATCCCTTAACATATTTTAAGAAATAATAAAATCCAGCATTTTCATTGATTTTTAATCCAAATTGATGTTCCTGAAAACTTTTCCATGATCTATTATCCGGATCAAGAAACCATTTTGTTTTCAACTTCGCAAATAATATAGGGCTAAACGTCAGATTATACCATGCACTAATATCAAGACGCTGTTTTTTACTAAATGTATCATCCTCTGACTTATTAATCCTATATAAATAGGAAATTGATACAAACATTCCAGGTGCTGATCTTAAAATGTTATATTCTCTATGTGTTTTCAGGGACAGTATATTTGTAAAAGGAATTTCAAAAATAGGATTTACTTTTATGTGCATTTTTTTTGTTTTCCATTTTTGATCCGTCTCTAAATAAAAACCCAAATCAAATTTATACCTGTAATATTGTTTACCAAATAATCCACCTAAATTTTTTTCAATAAATCCAAATAATGAATAGATATCAATATTAATATTTAAACCGTTCTTCAATGTATCTGAGGTAGCGAGAGTCCCATTAATTTTTACATCAAAATTTGAAATATCCAGAAATTCTAATTTAATATCGGTAGCAAATTCATTTACGAAGTTTGTAATATTACCAATATTAAAATCAATATCAAATTTGTTTGAGATATAGCTATCAATTTTTTCTTTAGAAGACATTTCATCCTTTGAGATTGACAAAAATTCTATTTTCGCTTTTCGTGTTTCTCCAAATCCATGAACTGTAATAATATTAGCTACGCTTGGATCAAAAGGTCCCAATAAATAACTTGTAATTAAAATTAAAGAGGAATCGTTTGCATCAATTTTAAATTTGTCGCCAGTTTCAGTAATTTTTTGAATGATATTCGGACTACTTATTGACTGAATTTCGAATTTAAGTAAATTCTTTTTTAAATTTCCATTTTCAATAAACTTAGAAGAATCAGCTATAATTTCTACTTTAATGCCATAATTATAGCCTTTCCGACGAGTAATAGGGCTATCTTTAACAAAATATGCATTTTTAATTTTAAAATAATTGAAATCTTGTCCATAAACCGTTCCACAAGATATTGAAATTATTAATAAAACGAATTGTGTTTTACGAAAAATCATAAACTTCTTCATGAATCCACATGAAAAATGTGATAATTTTTGCATCTTCATCTCCTCTTAATTTTCTGGATTTATTTTTAATTTTTTTAATAGACAAATCCACTTCTGCATTACTTTCATGATATTTGTCAATTATCATTTTTGCTACACTTCTGTCATATATTTCAAGCATTTCAGAAGGAACACCCGAAAACAAAATACCGTAACTTGTTTCTTGAAAAAATTTTAACAAATCCCCTGGCTCAGAAATACTTAACTGACATGCATCTTTTAATGCATTCCAAAAAATTTCACGAGAACTTTGTAAATTGATTGCCATAATTACACCTCCGTAATTTTTTAAACCTTGGATTAAATCGTTTGGCTTTGCACAATGATTTCTTTTATTACTTATTCTCTTAATAAGGATAATCTTTAAACATATGCATAGCAACTGACAAATGTCGACGGGCAGCGAAAATAAAATCCCCCTTATGGTTCTTTTCAATATTTTTCCTGATTTCCGAATACCTGATATTTTTATTTCCGGATAGAATTTTCAACTGTTCTTTTCGGGCATCATAAACTGTAGCTTTAAAGATGGTTCTGAGTTTTGGTTCTGCTTCAAGCCACTTTGCAGCAAAATCCTTTTCATTTGAGAATTTACATAATAACTCTAACGTGGCTTTTGCAGCGCTTAATGCTCTGACTTTATTACTAATCTTTTTATTTGTCCTCGGATCGGTCCAATTCTGACTGACTACATCAGGAACAACACGCATCTCTGCATGCCCGACATTCGGTAATGCACTCGTAACGTAATACCATGGAAAACAGGAATTAAGAGACTCTTTCCACCCGGAAAATCCCTGATGGCTAAAAGTGTCCTGAAGACCGTGTAAAGCAATTCCCAACTGAATTGGATCACCTGCTTTTATTCCTTCTCTGACAAGCCGGCGCGCATTTGCATTATTCGGCATAGTCTTCCAGGGATGTTCGTTGTCCTTACCCGGGATAAAATGAAAAGGGACAAGAACCGTTGCCTGGATTTGGTGGTCAGCCCAGTTGCCGGCTAAACCGCATTGCGTTTGGATTTCATGTTCTTCAGGTTCGGTCATATCATCAGTATATTGATTTGCCCAGGCAATTTTTTGTGCAGATTCTTCCGAAATACCGGCTTTTTTTGCGAGGGCAAAAGTCAGATAAAAATGAATATCTTTTTGCATGATCTTTCCTCCCTCAAAAAATTTATTTATGTTAACTTTAATATGTGGTTTGCATTGAAAAATATTTTATCAGTAAATCCCATATTTTTTATAAGCAGGTAATTCTTATCAAGAGTATTTTCAGTTCGAAAGACCTTTTTCAGAAATTTAATCCAGAGGAAAAAATTCTTTATCTTACTATAACTAAACTCTGAAAGTGGTATAGGATAATCACTGCCGAAAAGGAGTTTCTCAGATGGAATGTTATCAATAATTCTATCAATGTAGGGAATCCGCGGTACTGTACAAATTGCCGACAGGTCTGCATACAGTTTCCAGTCCTTTTTTTCTGCTTCTTTGAATAATTTTAGAAAATCTTCAAAATCATCCTTATAATCTTTATCGAATATCCAGAAATAAGGCATAGCGCAGTGTGCAATTATTACGGTAACACCCGTATCTAAAGCTTTCTTGAGATATTTTGGATTATTATATTCATTATATCTCTTATCAGAGGTCGGAACGGCATATTCCGGACCTGCATGGCACAAAAGTGGCAGGTTGTTTTCAGCCAGTTTTTCATAAAACGGGATACATTTTGGATCTTCCGGGTTGATCAATTGTGAAGAAGGTATCCATTTGCATAGAACAGCACCATTTTTTATGCAAAAGTCCAATTCAGCATCCCAGTCCGGGCGGTAAGGGTGAATAGACGCTCCGAAAAGAATCCTGTCATTCTCCTGGGAAAGCTCAACAATACATTTATTTGAGACATAGAGATTTGTTTTATCTACCTGAACGTTACCGTTATCACCATAAACTTCGTCCATGGCGAGAAATACAAATTTATCTACATATTTTGATCCATTTACAGCTTTAAACATATGGTCTTTTACTGTCTGAAATGTTATTTTTTTAAACAGTGATTTTGTTATAATGAGCATTGCATAATACGCTGGAGTTCTCTTAAATTTTTTAGACCAGTAATATCCCTTCTTTTTATCACCCGGCGCTCCAAAATGTACATGAACATCGATAATTCTATTGCTCATAATTATTCCCCTGTATATTTATTCTATCATAAATTAAGTTAAAAGGGATCAATATTTTACTTTATTTACCTGGATGGCTTCTCCCCGGAAATCCATGTAATCAATAATGACTATACCCTTTTCAGTCATTCCAATAATTTTATTATCACCCAGATAAAGCATTACATACCCTCCTTCATAAAACACAAGGTCACCGATTTCAACCGGGGTTTTTTCCTCTCTTTGCTCTCCAAATTCATTCCTTATCTTTCCCGACCACCATGTCTCCGGTTTATCTAAAAGTCCCGCCCGGTGAAAGATATACGCAATAAAACCGGATGAATCAAATCCATTAATTTCATTTTTACCTCCCCATTTAAAAGGAATATTCTTTTCTTTAAAGCGAATAGCAGTATCTATTATTTGCTGTAACTTTTGATCCAGGTTTTCAGAAATATTGTAGTCCATAAATTCTAATTCACGCTTTGTGTTTTCCAGGAATTTTTTGTTTTCGTCAAGCCACGGCTGAGCCGCGAGTGTATCAAGATATTTTCTGTTTTGTTCAGATAATCTTGAAGTAAATTTTATGACACCCTGTACATAGTCATCATTTCTTCTATAGGATTCTCTTCCTAATTTTGTTTTGATAGGCTGAAAACCATTTTCCTCAAACCTTAGAAGGAAGTTAAGGGCGAGTGTATTCAGGTTTTCAAGCCGAGGATTCTGTTTGCCTGAAGTCCTGACAATAAGATCAAGTGCGTTTTCTCCAATTGTATCTTTAAATATATCATAATTTGAATTCCATTCTGAATGGACACTATTTAATATTGTTAAAAGACTTGTCAAAAGGTGATCTCCGTTAAATAGCTTTTTACTTTTTTCAATGATCATTTGAAAACCGGTTTTAATTATTTCAATAACTATCTTTTCATCTGAAGCCGCTAATTTTATTACATCTTTAATAGCCTGATCCCGAATGGTAAAATTAACTGCCTGTAAATTCTTTATTATTCTTTCAATATCTACCCCCTCTTCACTCACCCGGACATCTGCATAGGCATCTGTAAATAAAAAATCAAATCCTGTTTTAAAATATATATTTACCATCGAAGGTTTAATCGGCAAAGGATGTCCTCTCAGTTTCAACCACCCATCATCACTATCATAATATAACAGGCATTTCTCTCCACTTAAGCTGTCCTTATGCAGATAAAATCTTTTTTCGAGATTTCCCTCTTGATTTACAAAATTTATTTCTGATTCTTTATCTTCACTTTCTTTCCATATCCAGTCTATTTTATAAGAACTTCCAGCTGTAAACGCTCTTAAATTTAAATGAGGGCTTTCAATATTATATATGTTCGAATCTATATTGGAAATCTCTCCACAATAATAATTCGGACCTGGCGGATTAATAATCCAAATAATCACGCAGAAAATGATAAGTACCGGAATAAGTACCTGGTATATAAGAATGTTTCGATCAATAATTGGTTTCATATCATCAGGTGCATTTTTCCTCCTTTTATACAACCTGGGCAAAGCAAACAGTATTATAAAAAGTACTATCATAAAAGGCCCATATTGGAAAAAAAGGTCTACAAAATCTTCAAATTTCATTTTTTTTCCTAACATATATCGTTTTACATATATTTAATTGTAATAATTTTATTTACAAAATTAATTTATACAGGGTCTATCAATTCACTGTCCTCAATAATTATTCAGTATTAATATATTTATTTTACCGGTATAAACATTTACAATCTTATTCTAAATAATGTAACATCAATGAAATTAATATTTCATTGATTAGATTTCTTAAGATAAAAGGTGTTTTACCCAAAGAACAACGATTTCAAACATTTTGATCAAACTGAAAACAGATGTATTTCCAGGAATTTAGCAGGAGATGGGTCGTAGTAATTAATCGTATTATTTCCCGATAATATACAACACAATCTTTGCCATGTCAAGTAAAAAATAAAATAAATATAATATTATTAAGTTAGGTAAACTTTGTATATGATATCATAAATATAATACACTGCATACAATTTAATATATAACAATGTATTAAGTTCAAGAATATTGGGAAATACACTTATCTAAAAATAATTACTTTTTTTGTTCTGTATCCAATATGGTAAAAATAGACACTCTTTCCAGAGTATGCTTCAAAAAACATCACCACGAAATAAATCAATGTAATTCCCAAAATTTATAATTATATTTAACGGACGTATTCTAAGGACGTTTATTGATTTAGGCTGACTTTGAATGGACTCTAAGAAATCAAAAGTCGATATAAATCTACCGATTATTTTCTCAATAACTTTAATGGCTGTTGCCGGGGTTGCGAGTATTACTCCGGCATTTCCATTAATTATTGAAAAACTCAACATATCTGCAAAATCGATCGGATTGCTGATCACGGTTTTTACGTTTCCGGGTGTTATCCTTACACCGGTATTAGGAATAATGGCAGACAGATACGGCAGGAAAAAAATACTTGTGCCGTCTCTTTTCCTGTTTGCTGCAGCGGGTTTTGCATGTTTCTTTGCGCGGGATTTTAATCTGCTTCTCGGATTCCGCTTTATTCAGGGTATTGGCGCAGCGGCTTTAGGGGCTCTTAATGCTACTATTATAGGGGATGTCTATACCGGCAACAGAAGAGCACAGGTAATGGGATATAATGCCAGTGTACTTCAGATCGGAGTTGCTGCATATCCCACTATCGGAGGAGCACTTACTATACTCGGATGGTATTATCCTTTTCTGGTTCCTTTACTCGCACTTCCTGTCGGATTGTTTGTCCTGTTTTATTTGAACAATCCGGAACCAAGAAATGACCAGAAATTATCCGAATACCTGAAAGACGCCTGGATAAGCATTAAAAGGATACAGGTAATAACAATTTTTATAACCGGTGTAGCGGCTTTTATTGTTATTTTCGGGGCTTACCTGACATATTTTCCAATACTGCTTGTACGAAATCACGGTGTTACACCTTTTGAGATCGGTCTGATAATGTCCTGTTTTGCATTTTCAACAGCAATAACATCCTTTCAGCTTGGAAAAATTTCAAAAAAATATCCTATAGAAAAACTTTTAAAAATTTCATTTATTATCGGTTTTTTCTGTATGCCTCTGATCCCGTTAGCCGGCAAGATCTGGATGATAATTGTGCTTGTCATTTTTATGGGATGCGCACAGGGGATAAGCATACCTGCAATGATGACTATTCTTGCTGGGCTTGCTCCTATGGAAACGCGGGCTGTTTTCATGTCATTGAACGGCTCAATAATCAGGATGGGTCAGACGATAGGACCGCTTTTAATGGGTTTTGTTTTAGGGCTGTTCGGACTGAATGCAGTATTTACTGCCGGTGCAATTATTCTTTTCCTGATAGCATTACTTTTAATTTATGTTTTCAGGTAATGTTACTTTGGGCGTCACAAATTCAAATTTTTCTTGAAATTAACTGCAATTTATTATAAATTATATGTTTGCAGATACTATAATGGGCCCATAGCTCAGTTTGGTTAGAGCGGATGACTCATAATCATTAGGTCCGGGGTTCGAGTCCCTGTGGGCCCACAAAAAAGAAAAGCCTGAAGTGTTAACTGAAGGCTTTTCTTTTTTCCCTAATTATCCGCCAGAGGACGGATCAACCTCCGGTTGACCAAGAACGAATTACCAATTACCCTCTTTTCAGGCTTTTCTTTTAGAAATTAAAAATTGGAAATTTGTAATTAGGGAAGAAAGGACTTTTTTATTTTTCCTCTAAAGCTTTAGCGTTCAATTCTTCTGCCAGAGGTAGATCCGCCTCAGGCGGACTATTGTCCATTCTCAAACAGACTTTTTTATTTAGAGAATAGAGAATTGTACATGGAAAATTGATTAAAAAAATAAAATTATGCAGAAAAAGGCTTTTCTTTTTCCCCTAAGAACGAATTACCAATTACTATTTTTGTTCCTATTTTCCCTACAGTATTCCGGTTTTTTCTCTTTCATTCTGACATTCTTTCATCTATCACTCTTGCGAAGCATAGTCTTTTCTTTTCGTAGTTCGTAGTTTCGTAATTAGTTGTTCGGGAGAAATTCTTGTAAGGGCTTTTTTGGTTCCGGTCATAGTAATGCACACCATATACTTTTCTCTGTATTTCAAAGTAACTTTTTCTTCCTGTGATCGTAAATTAAGCATAGAAATTAATTGGGGTGAACATGAATAATCAAATTTGCAGCAAAGCAGCAGTAATTCTTTTACTTTTAACTCCGGTTTTATTTGTGTCTGCTCAGCAGAAGGATGAAAAACTTTGGCAAAAAGCAAAGCGAATTCACGAAAAGGCAATCGTTATAGATGCCCATGCGCATCCTGTCTATTTCTCCGTCACTGACCTTGATAAATTGAACCTTGCTGTTCAAAGTGATAATAGCCAGGTGGATTTCCCTACTATGAAAAAGGGAGGTCTTGATGCATTGTTTATACCTATGCCTGCAGTTGCAGGGAATATAGATAGGGAATATCCTTTCAACGATTTAATCAAGCGGGCCAAATTTGTTACGGCACATATTGCTAAAAATCCTGAGCTTGCGGAATTGGCATTCTCTTCGGAAGATATAAAAAGAATTCACGATACGGGAAAACGGATTATTCTTTACACCCTTGAATTCCCAAACTCGCTTGAAGGAGACCTATTGAACCTTGCTAAGTTATAAAAAGCCGGTATAAGGCAGATAACCATTGCTAATTCTAAAAAAGATCCCTTTGCAGAAAGTGAATCAGATGATAATGAAGTAAAAGGACTAAGCGAATACGGCAGAAAAGTGATAAAAGAAATGAACCGCCTGGGGATGATCGTGGATATTTCTCACTGCCCTGATAAACTCCAGATGGATATAATTAAAGAATCAAATGCCCCGGTAATCGCTTCGCATTCCTGCGCAAGGGGTGTTATCAATATTACAAGAAATATTCCGGATAAAATTTTGAAAGCCATTGCAGACAAAGGTGGTGTGATCTGCCCGACATTCTATTCCGGCAATCTATCCATAAGATTCCGCGATGAGCGCCAGGCGGCCAATGAAATAATTGAACAAAAGGACAAGGAACTTGAGGAAAAATACAGGAATGATCCCGAGCAATTAGAAAAAAAGAAGCTGGAGGTTATTGAGAAATTTTACCCGGAGCAGGCATCTGTTGAGGAATTTATAGACCATATCGACCACATTGTTAAAGTCGTTGGGATTAACCATGTCGGGCTGGGTTCGGATTATGGTGGAACTAATATACCCGTTGACCTGGAAAATGCTTCCGGTTATCCTATTATAACATATCACTTATTAAAAAGGGGATATAAGGAAGAGGAAATCTCAAAAATCCTCGGCGGGAATCTTATCCGTGTATTTAGGCAAGTAGAGGATATTTCAGAAAAACCGGAAAAGTGATCAATTAGTATTTGAGACGCAAAAATCCAGCCAATACAAAACATAATTTTTTTTAAACATAGACTTACTTATGGGCTTACTCATAATCATTAGGTCCGCGATTCGAGTCCCTGTGTGCCCACAAAAAAGAAAAGCCTGAAGTGTTAACTGAAGGCTTTTCTTTTTTCCCTAATTATCCGCCAGAGGACGGATCAACCTCCGGTTGACCAAGAACGAATTACCAATTACCATCTTTTCCGGCTTTTATTTTAGAAAATCGTAAATACTAAATTGAATTAGATGATTATTAAAAGTGTGAAGGGATACTTTTTGTATATACAGAACATCGTTCTGTCCTTATTTTTATTTATAAACCCAAATCAATCATCTGAACTAAATGTCCATATTTTGAAATGAGGAGGGAAATAAATCGATATTTTCTACCATTCCATAATTAAAGTATTCAGATACTCTTGGTTAAAAAACAGCTGCAATTCTGAAAATGATACTTACTCATACTTAAGAGAATCCACCGGTCTGGTGTGGGCGAATTTGAATATCTGAAATCCGATTGTGAAAATTGTCAGCAGAAGTGCCGCTAAAAACGACATAAAGAAAAGCATATATGATATCTCTGTGTGATATGCAAAATTATTCAACCATTTATTCATAGTAAAATAAGTTATAGGCCAGGCTAAAATATTTGATAATACTATCAACAGCAAAAATTCTTTTCCGACAAGTCCAACAATACTGCTGAATCCGGCTCCGAGTGTTTTTCGGATCCCGATCTCTTTTGTTCTCTGCTCGGCAACACATGATACAAGACCAAGTAATCCAAGGCAGGAAATGAATAAAGTGAATATTGTGAAATACCTGAATATTGTACTCATACGCTGTTCCGATAAGTAGTTTTCCTGAAACGATTCATCAAGAAATTTAATCTCGAATGGATAACTCTGGGCAAATCTGTTCCAGACTTCTTTTATATACATAAACGTCTCTGAAAAATTACTTACCGGTTTTACCCGAATAATCGCATATCTGCAAAGATCAGAACGGAGCAGGACTATTAAGGGTTCAATCTCTCTATGCAATGGTCTGAAATGAAAATCTTTCAATACTCCTATAATGGTACCTTCATTGCCCCATAAAGCGAAACGCTTACCTACCGGTGAATCATATCCCATTGTTTTTACAGCTTTTTCATTGACGATATATGAGCCCCCTATATCAGTCTGTAAATCACTTGAGAAATCTCTGCCTTCAATAAATTCAAGGCCAATGGTTGAAATATAATCGGGATCAACTGCAGCAAACGGCCAGGTTGGCTTGAAGTTATCCTGCTTTCCATCCCAGTCCATTCCTGATCCTTCATTGCCTATATACGAAGGCAAGCTCGAAGCAAGACTTACATTCAGTATTTCCGGATTTCGGAGCAATTCATTCTTAAACGACACACTGTTCTGAATAATCGGGGACTTGAGCCGCATATATACAAGATGCTCTTTTTCAAAGCCAAGGTCTGATGTTCTAATGTATTCGAGCTGTTTGTATATTATTCCGGTTGCTATGATCAAAAATATAGATATTGTAAACTGGAAAACTACAAGGATCTTCCGTCGTAAAACTTTTGACATTCCTCTGTTCCCGCCGGAACCGCGAACCAGCGAAACTGGATTAAAACCTGAAAGGAACAGTGCAGGATAAATTCCTGAAAATACTCCCGTAAAAGGAATCAGCAGTATTAAAATCAGCAGCATTGAGCGATTTTTAATCAGTAAAGAGGGGGTAAAATTCACTCCGGCAATTGAATTTACCACAGGTAGAAGAAAAACAGTTATCAGTATGGCGATAAATCCGGATATAACAGATATAAGAACCGACTCTCCGAGAAACTGTTTTGCAAGCATTGAACGTGTTCCGCCTATAACCTTCCTTATACCGATTTCTCTGAACCTTGTGTTCACACGTGCGGTTGATAGATTAATAAAATTAGCACTCGCAACGAGCAGCACTAAAACAGCTATTACCGAGAAGATATATACATATTTTATTGCACCATTCTCATACAGATGTATTTTCTTGAGCGGCAGCAGGGTCAGTTTTGTGGAAATTGCTAATTTAGGTACCTTTTCGATGACAATATTTTCAATCTTCGGAATAAAATCCGGATAATTTAAATTTTGCTTTAGTTCGATATAAGTAAAAAGATAATGATTACCCCAATAAGTTGCAAAATTTGACATCCCTTCTGCAGTCAGCGTTAAAAATGACACGAGAAAATCGAATTTCAGGTGCGAATTATCCGGAATATTTTTTAAGATCCCTGAAACGGTCAGTGAATACTGGTCATTGTAACTGAGCAGCTTTCCAACCGGGTCCTCTTCGCCGAAATATTTTACTGCCATTTCTTCTGTTATCAATACGGTGTATGGTTTATCAAGGATCGTTTCGGAGTTTCCCGTAACCAATTGAAAATCGAACATTTCCAGAAAATCGGGATCAGCAAAAGCCAGTCGGTTTTCTTCAAATACTTTATCTATATATTGCAGTGTGCTGGTTCGAAAATAAAATCTTGCTGAATTGACCACTTCCGGATAATTCTGCTTTAAGAAAGGAGCTAAAGGACTCGGCTGGTTGAGGTCGGTTGACTTCAATAAAAAAATTCTGTCCGCTTTCGAATGAAAGCTGTCATAAGTCAAATCATTATGAACGATTAACAGTATGATCATGCAGCATGCAAAACCTACAGCAAGTCCTGTAATATTTATTAAAGAATAACCGGGATTTCTTTTGAAAATCCTCAATGCGATTATAAGGTAATTTTTAAACATAATTTTACTCCTATATAGACATGAAGGCCCATACTGGATAAATGCATTCATTACCTGAATCCAATACCATATCCGGGCTTTAGTCTTTCCTTTGTTAATTTGAATCTCCAGATATTCTTCTTCAATAATATCGGTTAAAGCAAAATTGTTCTCATAAATTGATAACCTGGAGATTATCCATTTTGCAATCAGTGGCAGTGACGTCTTTCTTGTCTGCATAATACTACTCAAATTCAATAAAAAAATCGGAAATACCTCTCCATGCGGATTTCTGTATTTCATATGAATGTTTTAGGGCTTTTTTCCCTTCCGGTGTTAAATTATACATTACTTTTCGGCGTCCGCCCTGTTGAGATACGGGAAAGCTTTCCTTTGATTCTATATATCCTTTATGGACTAATTTGTATAGAGTTTTACACAATGATCCGTAATTTATGGATTTCCCTGTTGTATTTACAAAATCCTTTTTTATTGTAACGCCATATGCATTGTCCTTTAATTTCCAGATAGAAATTAGAATCAATTCTTCATGTTTTGTTAATTCGTACATAATATCTCCAATCTATGTATGACATTTACATACATACGGTAATAATTTAGAATAAGTTTCAAAAACTTCCATAACTTATTGTCGGATGCGGATATTACACTCAGACTTGCATGTCAGCCTTGACGGAATGATATAAAAATGACTTGCATAAATTAATTGTATCACTTAATATTTAAGAATATTTGTGCAAAATATTTTAACAACACACAGTATCGTTTTAATCAGGATTTTTACATAAGGAGCAAATAATGAGACCAAAAATATCCGGCAGATCTAAATATGCCTTTTCCGGTTCAATGATATTAATTCTTATACTTGTTACTCTTCTGACAGGCTGCAGCCGGCAGCCCGCATATCAAATCGAAAATCCGTATGCAGATGTAGACTGGTCGAAGTATGGGCAGTACAAGGCTAATCTTCACACTCACACAAGCGTTGGTGAAGCGGAAGCTGCACCGGAAGTGGTGATCGATCAGTACAAGAGCCTGGATTATTCAATACTGGCGATCACCGATCATGACGATAATGTTACTGCTGAAATAACATGGCCCTGGCAGACATACCGGAGAGACCCGGAAACATTGGGCATGGTGGCAATACAGGGCAACGAAATATCAGGACTGCATCATATCGGGAGTTTGTTTAATGATTACGGCAATCCTGATGTGACGACTGAAGAAGAAGTGGTAAGAGAAATTGGAAAACGGGGAGGTTTAGCGGTATTCCACCATCCGGGACGGTACGATAAAGGTACGGCATGGTACGTGAACATGTACCATAAATTCGATAATCTTATTGGTCAGGAAGTTTATAATAAGAGGAACCGATATCCGGGAGACCGGAAAACCTGGGATACCATTCTGACCGAACTGCTGCCCGGCCGCCCTGTATGGGGTTTTGCAAATGATGACATGCATGTTCCGAAAGAAGATATCGGCTACAGCTGGAATATTATTTTAACGTCTGAATTGACTGCTGAAAAGGTCCGGCAGGCTTTGGAGCAGGGATGCTTTTTCTTTGCGCATGCACCTGAAGGACATAGCGGTTCACCCGTCCCGGTTATTGAGGAGGTCACTGCCGATGGACAGACAGGGATCATTCAGATAAGGACAGCAGGACAAAATGAAATTGTATGGATGTCATGCGGAAGTATCGTTCACAGGGGAAACAGCCTGAAATTAGCCGACCTGCCTGATGTAAGCAGGTACGTCCGGGCGGAAGTGTACGGCGCCGACAGTACCGTGATCGGCACACAGCCGTTCTCGATCATTCGCCCGTAAGATAGGCAGTTATTACATCATTCCCTAAAGAGTAATGACATTTAAGTGTGTGTAGCTTAACTGTTTTTAGCATCATGAAACAGAACTGTCATGTATTTTGTGATCCGGTAAAATACAAAACACTTCAGGTCAAAATTTCTTTTGATGAATAAAAATCGGTAACTTTACTTTTTATAAACTTCCGGATTGATTCGATATTTTTCTACTCTCGGATATTCATTTTTGGAACCTCTGAAAAGCCAATATGCATATCCATTTCGGATAATGTCAGGAATTTTTGAGAAATAAACAGATTTAACATAAGTTCTTTGCCTAATTTCAAAGATATCTGTATATATTTCCCCTTTATTATTGGTTTTATATGTGAATGCAAATATATATTCTCTATCTGTTTTTAATGCCTGAATAGATTTGTTGTATTTTTCTTTTTCACATATTTTATTTAATTTTTCTTTATATGTATCCATTTTCAAAGGATCAGGATAGTCATTGCTGTTTATACCATCCCATAAGATCGTTTGCATTTTACCTATTCGAATTCTTTCGTATTTTTTCAGTATTTCCGATGTTGCTTCTGTCGCAATGGAAAAAATGTTAACTTTGTACTCCCCATAATTGTCATTGAGTATATTATCCTTATCTGTGCTGACAGTAATAATGTCACCTGTATAAGAATAATCCCATAATAACTGACCTAAAAAATCCAGAATAAGAATTGCTACCAGTCCTCTTTCAGAACTCGCATAAATATGAGATGTTGTATGATTAGCTATTTGAAGGAGATTATTCTTTTTACTTACCCCTATGAAATAAAATGGATGTATTGAGAAATCTTGATTGTCATTTACTCCTCTTGAATGGATAAATTTTGTATTTCTATCAAGAAATATGACAGATTCTAACCAGGTTCTTGTTAAACCGAGTACATCTTTAATGTTTTTTTCAAGGTTACTTTTAGGAAAAATCTCTTTCTGAATGAACTCAAAATTCCGATCTAACAGATGCATACTATTTTGATCCAGAATTGTTATAAAATATTTATTACTGATCTTAATGTCTTTTGCATTTACAAATTCTCCCGGTCCCTGACCTTTACCACCGTAAATTTTCTTTGGTTTCCCGCTGCCTGAGAATAATTTAAGTTTGTTATCATCCAGAATTAAAATGTCTCCATCCCGGTTTATGACCACCCCTTTTGGCTTTACAAGTAAAAAATCACCTTCTAGTTCATCTTTATCGCCGAAAGAACATTCCAGAGTAAGAATATCACTTAAGATGTTTGTAGTCTCCATCCTTTCATTTTTATTTTCAGAAGAACAATAAAATAGAAAAGATAAAATGAATGTTGTAATTAAAGTTACTCTTTTCATAAAGATTCTCCCTGATAAGTAATAAATAAATATAAAATAATAAAATGAAAAGTCAAATAATAAATATTAAAGGTAAGATTTTATCCGGGTTTTAATACACTTTTTGTTAAAACTATAAAATTAAAGTTCTTTGTGCCTTTTCCCTTCTTCGTGCCTTAGTGGTAAATTTCTCCTGTCATTGGTCATTTGGGCTTGGTCATTGGGATTTTATATTCTCTTTCGTGGTTCTCTCTCTTCCCAATAAATATTTTTTCTCTTTGTGCCTTTTCCCTTCTTCGCGCCTTAGTGGTTAGTCTTCTGTCATTTGGATTTTATATTCTCCTTCGTGGTTCTCTTTTCTCCCGTCATTTGACATTTGAGCTTGGTCATTGGGATTTAATTACTGTCATTGGTCATTTGGGCTTGGTCATTGGGATTTAATTACTGTCATTTGTCATTTGAGCTTGGTCATTAGGATTTAATTACTGTCATTTGTCCGCCTGAGGCGGATCAGCCTCTGGCTGATCATTGGGATTTGGTCATTGGGATTTAATTACTGTCATTTGACATTTGAGCTTGGTCATTGGGATTTAATTACTGTCATTGGTCATTTGGGCTTTGTCATTGGGATTTAATTAACCCCCACGCCCAATCCCAGCCTTCAAGACCGTTTGATTTATACGCTTTCACACCTATCTTTAGCATTTTTCCTTTCAGGTTTTTATCAATTTTTATTTTGATATTAGGAGATTTCGTTGTCAGTATCTTTTTCTCAGATTTTTCTTCTGTTCCGTAGGTGACCGAATAATGTTTGATGTTTTTTTCCGGGCTCTGCTGCCATGAAACCCCCAATTCGTTATCACTGACTTTATCGACCTTCAGCTCCTTTATTCTTGCAGGGCTGGAAGCGATCAGCATTAAAGCCGCTGTATTTGCCTTTGCGGCTTCATAAAGAAGCTGATGATTTATCGTTTCAAGGACGTCGGTTACCTGGTGGTAATGCGGGCTACCGAGAACCGGATATGAGCCGATCCCGCCTACGATATCACCGAATGCGTCATAATACGCCGCCGCATCGGTACCCCTGTAATAATGAGCATCATACGTGATCATTTTTGAGAACAGGAATGCACCCGCATGCTGTATATCGCATATCCCCACATTGGAGTACCGTATGGTATTATCGAGACGGTGGTCATTCGCCCACCCGATCATATCGTTGTTCAAAGCACCGGCAATATTTATTTTATTCTTTACGGCTTCGGCAACGAAATGTCTACTGCCTAACAGTCCCGCTTCCTCACCCGAAAATGCTGCGAAAATTATAGTTGCAGGCATCGGAGTGTTTTTAAGGATGCGTGCAGTCTCAAGTAATATCGCAACCGAAGAAGTGTTGTCATCTGCTCCGGGACTGCGGCGGTTTGAATCATAATGACTGCTGAGAACATATACAAGCTCAGGGTTTTCCGTACCCGGCAGTGTCGCCAGAACATTTGCAGAACGGACGTTACGCGATTCAAAATACTGGTATTCCGGCTCGTATCCGAACGATCTTAACGTATTGAAAATATATTCCCCGGCTGGTTTATTGCCCGGTTCGGTGATGTACTTGGAACCAAAATTATACAGTACTTCTTCATACTCGTATATTTTTCTGATAGAGACCTTTTTCACCGCCTCGGAGACTTTTTCAAAAATGGGCTTGAATATTCGTTCACCTTTGGCGCGCAGTGCCTGCTCATCTTTCAGATTTTTATCGATCCGGGCAAGTAATTCATCCTTACCTATCTTCCGGATCAGGTCAACAATATAAATCCCCTGTTCCGGTGAGATAGTATCACCGTCGCGGTCTGCCTGGATAAGGACTTTTGTACCTGCGGCATTGACCGCCCAACCGTATTCCGGAGCTATTGTCCTGATAGTATTATTATGAAACAACTTTGTTGTTTCTCCTGATAACATATCGTATATGTAGGACCGACTGTGTCTCCCTTCACCTTTGATATACAGTATCTTTTTATCGGTCAGATAGCGCGGGTACCGGTCATGCTGGATTTCATCCGAAATATTAACTTCGGCAGTACTGTCGGACTTGACGGTATACACGTCATAATTAACGCCGTTCATCATTGAGTATACTATTGATTGACCGCCGGGGGAAATACCTGCAGAAACGATCCGTCCGGTGGTTTTTTTGACGGTATGTTCAGTCATCGTCCCGTCAAGTTTTAATGTATTTATCTCATTTAAACTATCTGAATTAACGGTATAGATCAGGGTTGATCCGTCGGCTGAAACAGAAGGGTTCGACCCGCTGAATTTTGTCTCTATGCCGGAACTGAGATCGACAATTACAAATTCTCTTGCCGGAGCAGAACGGCGGAACCGTGAAAAACCGGCAGAGGCTGCACGCGGCAGCGGAGACCTGGAGGGGATACTGTACAGCAGGTATTTACCCCCTTTTACAGAGACAGGATCTGATTTGAATCCCTCACCTGATGTGACCGGGCGGAGAGTATTAGAACTAAGGTCGACAGAATAAATATCGTTTTTGTCCCTTACATCCACTTCACCACCTGTAAAAAACACTCCCGAACCGTCAAAATTGAACTGCGGCGATACTTTCAGCAGACCGTTATCCTGTAATATAGTATCTTTACCGGATCTCATATCCCTGACTATAATTTTTGTATTAAGTGCTTCGGCCCAGCCGACTTCCCGGCGTTTTCCAAATACCGCTCTTCTGTCGCCGGGTGTTTTTTCCATTACTTCACTGAGTTCAGCTCGTTTTTTCAAAACTTCGTCTGTCTCCTGCACCTGCAGGAAAAGTACTTTGCTTTCATCGGGTGAAAACCGGACATTTGTCCCGTTTATTTTTGCCGCCTCTTTATTTCCTGCTCCGGTATCGATAATATGCGTAACCGTAACTCCATTCTCTTCTGTCTCATAAGTTACGTATCTGCCACCGGGACTGAAATTCGGCGAAGTCCCGTCTTTGGAAATTTCGGTCACTTTGAACAGTTCCCCTGTTATCAAAGCGATATCTTTAAAATACAGATCAGATTTTGTACCGGTCAGGATCCCCTTGAAGTCTTTTAGAGCGTCAATATACTCTCCTTTATCCCACGCATCGAGCGCCTTCTCCCAGTCCTCATCTATTTGACCCTGTGCAAACACTCCCGTAACACATACACTGCAAATTAAAACAAACAAAAATATTTTTTTCATAATACCCTCGTTTTGTACTAAAATAAAGAAATTTACAAAAAGCTAATAATCATTTTATTGAAATGCAAAGATATTGTCTTTTTTAATACATTACAAAAGGATGAATTATTCAAGAGAGGGGGGAGAGGATGATACTGTGTGATGCCGATAATCCGTGCATTTCGTGCAATACTTAAGATATGCTATGAATTATCAATTATCATTAATTTAGTATTGTGTCCCCGAAATACATGTTGTTCCGTGTTTTTTTCTACCGTAGTCGTTGACCAGCCAGCCCTTTATAGAGTTGTTAGCCTCTATCAAGGTAATATGAGGATTAAGAGCAAGCAGCTTCTTGAATTGCTCTCTAATAGTCTGTACATCACGTTCAACTTTACCTTTGTCTTTGGGGCTGGCAACACGGCACGGATCTATGAAACAGTGATAATGTTCAGCCATCTCTAAGTATGCTCTGTTGAGTTTTGGATCGTAAAGATCAGGTTTGATAACGCCAGTCTTTAAATTGTCAATAACAATAGTTTTTGGTATACCTCCAAAAAAATTAAACATCTTAACATGCGAATTTACAAAACTCTTCTGATTCTGGCGAAAGACAAATTCAACGTATTTATGACGACTGAATGAAAGCGTTCCAATAAATGCATAAACAGCCTTGCGTTTATTGGTAAGCGGATCATGTAATAACCCAGCTTTACAATAATCTACTTGCAGTTGACCGGCAGGCACTGTCTCTATCCGGCACGTTGACTTATCAGGAGATAAAAATATACTTTGAGTCTTGACAAAACGTTTAAAACTGCTGTAGCTGACTTTGTCGGAAAGATTATGCCTGGTACAAAGTACTTCAAACGCTGTTTTGGGCTTTATCGGATTAACTTTATTTGTGACTAAATCGATGATCTCATCTAAATAAGGTTCAAGCAGTTTTTGCTTTTTAGCAGGACGACCCGGAATCTCTGCTATTGTTTCCTTAGCGCCGGCAGTAGAGTCTCTTCTTGTAGTTAAGAGATATTTCCTTACCGTCTTTCTGTCATATCCCAACATGTTCGATATTTGCGTTATGGTCTGTCCATCTTCCCACCGTCGAATGATTTCTGAAACATCCATGATAGTGATCCTTTTATATGCCATTTTTACCTCCAAGATTTTTCTGCCCTTTAAGTAAAAACGGCTCTTTTTTATCTTTTATTAAATAACGGGTGGGGAATAATTATGGACCTGTATCACTAAAAAACGGGGAATAATTTTGACCCCGGTACTGAGGAATAATTATGGACCTAAATCGATTTTAATGGGGAATAATTTTGACCCTCGACAATGATTGATCAATTATCATTAATTTAGTATTGTGTCCCCGAAATACACATAATAATCCCTGTTTTAATTGTTGAAAAATATTAACCAATCACAAAATATTTGTAAATCATATTTAAAGAACACCTGTTTCGTAAGCACCGGTTTGTTATTGCGATAAATTTAATCATCGGCATTTTTCAATTGTGTTTTTCTAAATAGGTATTATAACTGTTTATAATCCTTAGGATATTTTGATTAGATTTTCCAAACAATAACTCCTCCCACAAGTTCCCAATCAGCAACAAACTTAACCAATTCAATAATTCATCAATAAAATCTAGTTCAACAAACTCAGATTTTATTATTTTTAATACAGATTCTGCAGACCTGTATACCAAGTCATTTACAATCAAAGTACTAATCAAATTTTGAGTATGTGCTTGTTTAGAAGGTTTATTATAATTATAATATCTTAAAATCTGGTAAATATCATTATATAAAAAAATGTCGATTCCTCTTCTTA
>JBHPGK010000019.1:0-26272 GCA_042570605.1 Candidatus Zhuqueibacterota bacterium | reverse complement strand
TTCGATTTTGAATGGCTTCTGTATAAAAGCCTGCACGCCTTCTTTTAATATTTCAATAATAATATTTTTATCCATACCATTAGTATAGTTCTGAACTACTGCCTTTACAAAACCGTATTCATGATACACTTCTGCTCCGCCGTTTATATGTATCCAGAGCTCATCTTTTTCAAAAAGTAAAGTCGTATTGGTACGTAACAGCAAAGTAATTGACCGGACAGGCAAAGTCCGGCAGCCTTTACTTCAGGAGATGCTCGACAAAGCAATGACAACTTTCACAGGGCATAATTCTTTGTCGGATGCATGGAGACAGTTTGTCTCTGAAGAAGATATTACCGGCTTAAAATTGAATACAAACGGTCTGATGACTATTACAGGTACAGAATTTATTGACCACTTCACGGCAGTTACATCTGCGGTTATTACGGGGATGAAAAAAGCGGGAATAAGTGATAAAAATGTGGTGATATGGGACCGCAGCGATGAAGAGATGGACACCGCAGGTTATACAGTTCAAAAAGAGACCGGTGCGATGCGTGTTTTAGGAACCTTTGAAAAACGACGGGGACAAACCGGAATAGGTTTTGGTCCAGAGGCATTTAAAATTGGAGATACAACTTCTCATGTAAGCCGTATAATTACCGATATCTGTACTGCATTAATTAACATTCCCGTATTGAAAAATCATAGTTCCCTGGGGGTATCCTGCAGTCTTAAAAACCATTTTGGTTCAATTGACAATCCGGGATATTATCATTCAATTATGGCGACAAAACCTGTAATTGCGGAGATCAATTCAATTCCGGTGATACGGAATAAACAGAAACTTGTTATCGGCGATGCACTGCTCGGTCTCTATGAAGGTGGTCCCCGATGGGGGAGAGATAAAATAATACCCTGCGGCAGTATTGTCGTTGGAACTGACCCTGTAGCTGTTGATACGGTCATGCTTGATATTATTGAAGCAAAAAGGGCTGCTCTTGATAAACTGCCGATCGGATTAAGGGCACAGCAGCATATGAAATTAGCCGAAAACCTTGGTTTAGGAACTGCTAACAGGGATAATATTGATTTGTTGAATATTGATATGAGTTAGAATTTTTTATTAATAAGCAGATTTAACTTCAATAGACAAACTTGTTCTCTCCGTTATATTTAATATATGAAAATTGTATATCTTATTCCCTGATATTTCAAAAACCTCTATATAAAAATATTGTCCCGGAAGAATTAATTTGAAACATTTTTTATTTCTATGACGTATGTTAGACATATGATTTGTATATATCTTGTTAGACAAATAAAAAAGGTGTAATTATGAGTACAATATCGCGAGCAGAGGAAATGGTACTGCTGGCAGTATGGAGATTAATGGATAATGCATACGGAGTTTCTATTGTCGATATGCTTAATGAGATAACTGATAAAAAATGGGTACTGGGAGCTATTTACGTTCCACTTGAAAGGCTTGAGGAGAAAGGTTGTTTAACTTCATTTATGGGAGAGCCCATAAACAAGCGCGGCGGCAGAAGCAAAAGGTTTTATAAATTAACTAAACTTGGTCTGGATGCCCTTATCAGGTTAAAAGAAATGGAAAAATCCATATGGCAGGATATCTCTATTGAAAATCTGGAGAAGGGTTATGAAGGAAAATAAAACCTCCCATAAGCTGTCAAGTATGTCTGAATATCTGATTAAAAAAATATTCAAAGATAAAGGCGAAACCAGGCTTGGTGATTTTATCGAGGTTTATAATAACCTTGTTGAAAAAAAAGGACTGCTTAAAGCAAAATTGTGGTTCTGGCTGTATATCTTAAGGTCGGTACCGGAATTATTGAAGAGTTTGTTTTTCTGGAGAGCATATATGTTCAAGAACTATTCAAAAATCGCAATCCGGAATATAAAAAGACAAAAATTCTTCTCAATAATTAATATCTCCGGACTTGCATTAGGAATGGCGGCTTTTATGCTGATGCTGTTATGGATCCGGGATGAACTCAGCTTCGATAATTTTCACACTAAAAAGAATAATATATATCGAATTATTACCGAGCAGAATAATTCAGGAGAAATTCAAAGATCTGTCGCTTCGCCAAATACACTTGGTGAAAAACTGAAAAATGAATATCCTGAGATAATAGATTATGCGATGCTGGGAGCTACACGGGACATGATTCATATTGAATATAAAGGGAAGGTTTTTAATAAAAATTTTGGTACATGTGCGAGCCAATCCTTTTTTGATATGTTTTCATACACGTTTTTAAAGGGTGATCCGAATACGGCATTGCAGGATCCGAATTCAATTGTCCTGACAGAAGAACTCGCTCATAAAATTTTTGGAGAAGAAGATCCCTTCGGAAAAAACCTCAATATTTTTACCAGAACCGTAACTGTTTCCGGTGTTATTAAAAACCTACCGGGAAATTCTCATTTCAAATTCGATCACATTATGCCCCGTCTTTTCTGGGGGAATTCTGTAAATGTAAGAACATATATATTGATGGAAGAAGGCAGTAACGAAAAGTTAGTATCCGCAAAGATAAGGAATCTACTTAATAAAACAGAAAACAGGGATAATGTGAAAATTTCACTTCAGCCGCTAAAGAAGATCCACCTTTATTCGAAAAATTTTGTAGATGATATTTATAACTATCATATTGGTGACATCACATATGTTTATATATATTCATTATCGGCAATCTGTGTACTTCTGATCGCTTGTATAAATTTTACCAATCTCTCATCTGCCCGGTTTTCCTCCAGGATAAAGGAGATAGGGCTTAGAAAAGTTATTGGAGCTTACAGGTCTGACATAATGAGGCAGTTTTTCGGTGAATCAATTCTGTTCGCTTATGCTGCCTTTCTTATAGCAGTTTTAATTGTATATTTATTCCTTCCGGAATTTAATTATTTATCCTCAAAGCAGTTATCATTCGATCTTCTGGCAAACCGGAATGTTCTGCCTTTATTAATTCTTATTCCATTGTGGACGGGTCTTGCTTCAGGGTGCTATCCGGCTTTCCTGTTTTCCTCGCTGCAGCCTGCGAATTCGTTAAAAGAATCTTCCATTTTCAGAATGAACAGCAGGCTGATAATTAGAAAAATACTTGTTGTAATTCAGTTTGCTGCCGCAATAACGATCATTATCGTTACAATAATTTCCTACAGGCAATTATCATTTATGAGAAACAGAGATATCGGATTTAATAAAGAACATGTGATATCTTTTGAAATGCGCAGCTACGGTAGGAACAAAAACGCAATAAAAAATGAGTTTTTAAAAAACCCTGATGTCCTGTATGTTTCGGTCGGTTTTCCTCCCGAAAAGCATTGGACAGGGGTATCGAATGTATCATGGGAAGGAAAAGCTGCGGACGAACAGGTCACTCTATATTACGTATATGTTGATGATGATTTTTTAAATGTATTGGAATTGGAAATGGCTGAAGGCAGATTTTTTTCAGAAGATTTTCCCACCGACAGTTCTAATTTTATTATAAACGAGTCCGCTGCAAAGGTAATGGGGCTCTCTTCTCCCGTAGGTAAACGGTTTATTTGGAATAATGGTTATATAGGACGTGAAGGGAGAATAATCGGTATAATTAAAGATTATAATCAGGAATCACTTCATCATAAAATAAAACCGGCTTTCTTTATTAAGGTGCCGAGATATCCTTACATAAATGTTAAGATCAGACCTAACAATGTGGATGAGACCCTGACTTATTTAAAAAAAGTCTGGACAAAATTCGATGGGGATTCGGTACCGTTTACATATTATTTTCTTGATGAAGTTATTGATAATTTATACAGGTCTGAAAAGAGAACCGGTCTTATATTAAAGTATTTCACCGGTCTTGTTATTTTTATATCATGCCTGGGTCTATTCGGGCTTGCTGCAATAACTGCTATACAGAGAAAAAAAGAAATAGCGGTAAGAAAAGTAATGGGTGCCTCAATCTTAAATGTTAATATTATCCTTACAGAAGAATTCCTAAAGCTGATCGTCATATCTACTTTTATATCATGGCCTGTTGCATGGTTATTAGTTAACAAATGGCTTCAAAGCTTTGCTTATAGAGTTACCGTAAATATTTTCCCTTTTATTTTGGCAGGAACCCTCGCAATCGTGATCTCTCTGTTCTCGATGATGTTTCAGACTGTAAAAGCCGCAAGAAAAAATCCGGTTGATTCCCTGAAATACGAGTAGGGGCGAAGCATTTTAGAGTTAAATATAAAAAAATGTGTATTAATCATCCAAAAAATGCTTCGCCCCTGCTTTCATAAATCTTTCCTATGTAATCTCAAACTTTTCGTTTATATTTGCGTATATATCTCAAAAACAGGAGGATTACATGAATCGAAAACGCAGTTTTATTATTGTGAAAGCATTGATCTTTTTTACCGCTGTTCTGTTTATTACTCCATGCTGTATCTTTTCACAGGAAAAAGCCGTGAAAATTGACGGCGTCTGGGAGGGAACATTGGATGCAATGGGGACCCAGTTAAGAATAGTTGTAAATATTTCTCTTAAGGAGGACGGTTCCTATAAAGCGACTATGGACAGCCCCGACCAGGGAGCTACTGGTCTGGCTGTCGATGAAGTGACCTTTAAGGACGGGAAATTAAATTTCGTGATGAATATGGTAGGCGGCGATTATAAAGGGATATTGAAGGAAGACGGATTGACATTTGACGGTGAATGGTCACAGGCCGGAACGAGTTTTCCTTTGGTGCTCAAAAAAGATCCGTCAAAAAAAGCAAAAGAAATCAAGGAAAGAGTTGCGGTCAAAATTGATCCGGTGGTACTGGATGATTATGTAGGCAAATATGAGATAGCACCACAGGTAATGATATTTATTACTAAACAAAAAGACAAACTTTTTTCTCAGGTTTCAGGGCAGCAGAGTGTTGAAATTTTCCCGGAATCGGAGACTGAATTTTTCTTAAAGATAGCAGACATTCAGATAACTTTTGTAAAAGATGAAGCCGGAAAAGTAACTCATCTGATACTGCACCGGGCAGGAAGAGATACAAAAGCGGAAAAGAAAGAGAATTAGGAATAAGGTATTCTTAACATTTAATTACACTTAAAAATATTAATACTCAACAAAAATGAGATTCTTCACTTCTCCCCGCATCCTGCGGGGATACGTTCAGAATGACGATCAAAATCCAAGCTTAATCGTCATTCTGAGCGTAGCGAAGAATCTCAATAATAAAATTTACATGACAATAGTGATTTAATTTCTGTTAATATTTGAAGCTATCTCGATCTCAGGAAATGCTTTTGCCTCTTTAATTATATTTATATCCTGCTTCTCTTTCAAATATTTATCGAAAAATGCCGTGACTATAACATTCGTGATCTCGATAACCTTTTTACCGTCAATTTCTCCTAAGAGTCTGCTTACTATAGGGATTGGATAAATTGAATGGTCGGTAAAATTGTAATGGTCTGAGCCTCTTACGCTGAGCGAGTAGCAATCCGATGCTGACCTGCCTGTAAATAGTTTACCGTATCCCAGAAACCTTTTGCCGTTCAGGTACATGAATGGTATCTGAAATTTCTTTTCTAAAGATGAAGGCCCTGTACCGCCGTCCATACTGATGCCTGCTTTTATCCTGTTATCAGTTAAACAGAATTCACTTGAAGCAATACCACCCATAGACATCCCGAAAACGCCGATCCTGTCCAGGTCCAGTTTGTTTTTGAACAGTTCATTTTCTTTATTTATATCCTTTAACCGGTTAATAAAAAATGAGATATCTTCCGCCCAGTATTTCGGGCTTTCTATTAAACCCGTTGGCAGCAAATTACCCATTTCAACAAAAACCTGCCTGCGCTCTTCATCATTGGATGCGCTATACATTTTGATCAGCAGCTCCATCCCTTTAGGATTCTGCATTTCCCGCCAGATCTTCTGAAACCTTTGACTTTGAAAATCCATGTTTAATATCCGTCCGTCCGGGTAGTATGAGAATTTACACTCATAATGATGAGCCATGCTGAAAATTATATACCCAAGACTTGCAAGCTCCTCCATTAAAATTGAATTTTGTGAAAAGTGTTCTCCCCATCCATGAGAAAATATCAGCACAGGATATTTTGTTTCTCCGGGCGATACGGGCACATCACGGCTTGAATTTGTTTTCATATCCCTGAAGGACTCCGGGTACTGCAGTTTTGTAACGGCAAATTCAGGATCAGGAAAATAGGGTTCAGGATTGGTACTTGTTTCTGCCGGGTACCAGACTTTAAGAGTAAGTTCCCTGTTTTTCTCCCCGGTATTATCGAATAATTCCTTGCGGGTATTATCTGTAAAATTGAGGTAAGTTATACCGGTCAAATATTTCCCTGAGGGTTTCGGCAGGGTATTGGTTTGACTGAATCCTGAAATGAATAGAACTGTACAGAGCAGGAATGTGATTAGATTTTTCATGTTTTGACTCCTTATTCAAAAATAATTCGCGATCAACCTTTATTTAGACCATTTCTAAGACACCTTAAAACGTTTACTGCAAAAGGATTAAATTGTGTCGTCTCCTGTATTAATATACGGCGCTTTTTTACCAAAGTTAACAGGCATGGGATGAAATGTAAAGATATGGGATGAAATGATTAAAAATAAGGTGTTATACAATTAATCTAAGCAGTTTTTTTGAGTAATTACGGGAAACCGGGATGGAATAGTCAACACCTTTGAATAACAGTCTATATCCCTGGGAATTACCTGTTACCCTTAAAATGCTGTTAATATTTACAAGATATGATCTGTGGCATCTGAACAGGAACGGATACATATTCAGAGCCTCTTCAATCCGTGTTAATGTGCTTCTAAGGACAATTGTTTTTGTATTGTCACCGTTTTTCCGGTATATTTCTATATAATTATCAATTGCTTTAATAAAGAGGAGGTCTTTGAGGCTCAATTCAGTTTCCTCTTTTCCTGTCTCGGAGGTGATTAACACATTCAGGGGATTTTCAGATTCGTACTCTTTTTGATCCTCAATAAGGCTGATCTTTTCGCTGATATGCTCTGCCGATCCAACATATTTTATTAACAGGAAGTAATGAGCTGACAAAACACCCATAACTACTGGGAAAAATCCGATGGCTAAAGTTGCCAGAAAAAAGTTTAAGACTTCAGAAATGTTCAGTTCATTACCGATAATCAAATTTGAATATAAGATATTAGCCGTCCCGATAAAAATAATGTGCAGGAATTGAAGACATATCCCTTTGAAGACATTCCATTTCGCCTCAATAAAAATTCCGGGAAAAATCTTAGGAAGCAGAAGCATATTAAAGATCAGGACCAGAGAGGTTACGAGTCCATAACCCCATAAGATCCACGTCCTTCCCTCCCTGACATATTGTTCAGAACCGAACGGCAGAAAGACAACGAGGAATAAGGAAACAAACATGCCTACCACAAAACTGAAGAGTATTATTCTCCTGATGGGTATTTCAAACGCGAAAGGCTGTTGAAGGAAAGTAATTAATCTGTTGGTCATTTAATAAATTGTCTAATGATAATATTTTCTTTGTTTACCTGCTGAATTTACATTTTTTGAGTGTAATCTGCAATGCGCTATAAATCTATCAGCGGATTTCTTTTTCAAATATATCAATATCTAAAATTGGTTGTATTATTTTAAAATGTTTGTCCAGGGAATATATTTCACAATTAGTTTGTTTTGCATTTTGTACAATGATAAGGTCGGGTATTCCAATTCCATAAATACCTGAGTTTAAACACTTGACCTGGAATAGTATAATCTCCTCCCAATCAATTTTCAGATTCAATTTCTTAACATTATGTAACAATCTTATTAATTTGCTTTGCTTTTTTATTTTTAAAAACGGGATAATTTCGGCAAGGATAATATCATTGGTTACAATTAGATTTTCATCGATCAAAGTATCCAGAAAAGACGAATTGACCCCGGTTTTAAAATAATCGATCCATACCGAAGTATCTACAAGAATATGCATTACCGCCCTCTTATCATATCCAGATCGATATTAATGTCAACCTTTCCCTTAAATTTCTTTAAACCGGAGATCTTTGATTTTCTGATCAGTTCTTCCAATGCGACAATAATCACCTGTGTTTTGGTCTTGGTATTAGAAGTCTTCATGGCTTCTTTAAGTAAATCCTCCGGCAGATCAAGTGTTGTTCTCATTTTTCCTCCATATGCATAAATTTACGATATTATGCATATAAAATCAAGAGATAATTATTCGTGCTGTAAAGTCGCAACGTTTTATTATTTAATTTTTGACAACACTGAGTGCTGTCTACCAAATGCCCTCCAGGGGCAAAGCCACATAAATGTGGCTCCAAAAGTATATTCAGCCCCGCCCCGCTGAACAGGGACGTGATAGTAATTACATCAAACAACTCCGAACAGTGAGATTGCTTTCCCGGTAAACCGGGACCACCGCATTCTGCGGGACAGGCAGGCTGTCGTTTCACTCCTCGCAATGACACTAAAAGTGATCTTTTTAGTCAGCTCCTCTGAATGACATATTGTAAAGGGGATAATAATTTATAGCAAAGTAAAACAAAACCAACCTGATTAGTTATCTGTAATTCTTTTTATACTATCAGTTGGACCCTTGGTCAGATAAATAGTTTTTTTATTTCGGTCTCAAAATTACTTTTGAGTTCGGTCTTCTCGTTATCAGGTAACCAGGTCGTTTCTATTGAATCCAGTAATATTTCGATAATTTCCCTGTCGGAACAGCCGAAATACTTCTGCAGAGCCTCGTATTCATCATTTAATGAGTTCCCGAACATTTTAGGGTCATCCGTATTTATCGAAAAAGGGATACCTCTCGACCGGAACTCCTTTACCGGATGTTCATAAACTGAAGAAATTACACCTGTTTTGAGGTTGGATAAAATGCATAATTCTACGGGGATTTTCCTGTTAGACAAATATTCCATTAACGCAGGATCTTCATTTGCCCGGGTTGCGTGACCGATACGATCAGGCCTTAAGTAATTTAATGCTGCCCAAATGCTTTCGGCGCCTGATGCTTCTCCTGCATGAACTGTGGTTTTAAAATCCATTGAACGCGCCTGTTCATAAATCTCTGTAAACTGCTCCGGAGGATAATCCGGCTCTGTGCCCCCGATCCCAATACCGATAAGGTTAAAATTCTTTACTTCACTGAGTTCTTTCAGGGTTATCAGTTCTTTTTCCTGACCATAATCTCTTACCAGGTCGGCTATGAGATTTATTTTTATTTCATTGACCTTTGAAATTCCTTTATTAACAGATTCCGTTATCTTTTGCGTATTCAGGTTATATTTTTTAAATAAAGAGGGTGAAAAAAAGACCTCGGCATATTTTACGTTCTGGGAAGCTAAGTCTTTGGCGAATTCCTCTGAAATCAATTCAAAGTCTTCATACTCACGCAAAAATTGATTTTTCCAGGACCATGATTCTATGAATTCTCTAAAGTTCTTATACTCAAATTTTTTTTGAAGGGAAGTTAGTGTCGGCACAGTTGGATCCCCTCCATACTTTTGTATAATTTTCCATAAGGTTGTATGCGGAATAGAACCTTCAAGATGAATATGCAGTTCAATTTTTGGCAGTTTTTGTAAGTTCATTTTTTTTCCTAAATGTATAGTTGATCTCAATGTTGAATTTATTTTTACTGATCATAAAAGTCAACTAAATTATTTTTTGAGTTGCTGAAATTTTTAATCGGAATTTCTCCTGGCAATAGAGGTTTAATTATTTTTGAGATATTAATAATGAGATTCCCGATTTCTCGGGAATGACACTTCATAGTGAATGGTTAAAAAATAGAAGTTAAAAAATAGAAGAAAAAAGTTTTTGCGTGCTTGTTCAACCTTTGCGTCTTTGCGAGAAATTTTTTTTAAAATATATATTGATATTCAATAGAAATTTGAAACTTTCTTTTAATGTCGCCGTATCGATATATATTGATAATCAATAATTATGGAGTAAAAATATGAATTTATTAACAAAGTATGAAGAGATTCTCCTCGTATCGATCTACAAGCTGAAAGATGAGGCATACGGCGCAAAATTAAAGAGGTATATTCATGAAGTTACGGGAAAGGACTGGAACTATGGGAACCTGTACTGCACCCTTGACCAGCTTGTAAAGAAAAAGTACATAGAGAAAACTGTAGGAGATCCGACTCCTGAAAGGGGAGGAAGAAGTAAGAATTATTATAATATTACCGGAGACGGTATCAAGGTTTTGAAAAATATTATGCAGGTTAATTATGCTTTATGGGAAGGGCTCGGGGATATTGCAGTTAAGACCGGGTAGGAAAATGGACAATAATAAAATAAAACCGCCATCATTCGCTTTATGGATACTTAACAGAGTTTCACTGCCTGAAGACCTGTCTGCTTTGAAAGGAGACCTTGTAGAAGATTACCTTTGCAATGTTCAGAAGGCAGGTAAAATAAGTGCGGCATTGTCCTGCTGGATTGAGGTGCTGTGCTCTTTTACTACATTTTTGACTTACAATTTTAAATGGAGTATCATTATGTTCACAAACTACTTTAAAGTCGCATTTAGAAATTTCAAGAGAAAGAAGGGCTATACTTTCATCAATATTTTCAGTTTAATTGTCGGTATTACATGTTTTATGTTATTGATGGTCTATGTAAAATATGAACTCAGTTACGATTCATTTCATAAGAAAAGTGACAGGATTTATATGTTGGGCCAGTATGTTCCGTCATGGAATTTTGGCGGATCTCATTTTTATGCAATGACAAATGGAGCTGTCGCACCGGTATTAAAGCATGAATTCCCGGAAGTTGAAAATAGTGTAAGAATTGCAGATACCAATACCCCGATCACATATGAACAGAGGTCTTTTCCCGGTAATGGCTTATTTGTTGATAATGACTTTCTTAATATCTTTACATTCCCGTTAATAAAAGGAGACAAAAACTCAGCTCTGAAAGAACCGTTTTCAATAATTTTATCGGAAAGTCTTTCAGATAAACTGTTCGGTAAAGAAGAGTCCATTGGAAAATTAATTACTCATGAAGACGGGGATAAATATACCGTTAAGGGTATATTTAAAGATGTCCCGGGCAATTCACATTTAAAATTCGATTATCTTTTATCATTTACTACTTACAGTTCCTTTAGAAATGATGTAAATACCAAATGGAGTATTTTGAATTACTGGACTTACATACAGTTGAAAAAAGGCTCTTCCTATAAGGAATTTGAAAAAAAACTGCCATATATAGTAAACAGGTATCATGAAGAAGATGATAAAGACAGGTACTATTTTCTTGTACCATTAAAGAATGTTCATTTTGATACGACTACAAATTTTCTGCTCTCACCTCCGATCGACAAGAAATATATTTATCTTTTTATATCTATAGCGTTTGTGATCCTGATAATCGCCTGTGTCAATTATATGAACCTTGCAACCGCGCGGGCTTCGGTAAGGAGCAGGGAAGTGGGTATCAGGAAAGCCGTAGGAGCAGAACGATCACAACTGATAAAACAGTTCCTTGGGGATTCATTCATACAGACATTTTTAAGTATTTTAATATCACTATTTATAGTATACCTGATCTTTCCATATTTCGCTAAAATAGCACAAAATGACATTAAGTTGAACGTTTTAAGAGACTGGACAACAGTATTGTATCTATTTGGTCTGTTGATCGTCGTGGGATTTTTGTCGGGCAGCTATCCTGCACTGCTGCTTTCATCCTTAAGACCGGTACAAGTTTTAAAAACTTCTTTTAAATCCGGGTTGTCCTGCAGCCAGTTAAAGTTCAGGAACATTCTTGTAGTATTTCAATTTTGTGTTTCCATTATCCTGATCGCAGCAGCGATAGTGATTCAAAAGCAGTTATTTTATATAAAATATAAGGATATAGGATATAACAGGGAAAATATAGTGTGTATGCGTTTATGGGACGATGAAAGCAGGCAGAATTACCAGTTAATTAAAAATGAACTGTTGAAAAACCCGAATATCTCCTCCACTACCGTATCAAATGTTGCTCCTGTAAAGGTAACGGAAGTAACCCGCATAACAATTGAAAGTGAATCCGGGGAAATGGTGAAGATCCCGCAGGTAACATGCTATTTTACAGATTATGATTATTTCGATGTTTTTAATATGAAAGTAGCGGCAGGCAGAAAATTTTCTTCGGAATTTGCAGGAAATATTGAAAATTCGGTAATCATTAATGAAACTGCCGCAAAAATTGCGGGACTTGAAAATCCAATTGGGAAAAAATTGGTAAGATGGGAACAAGAATACCATATTGTCGGTGTAGTTAAAGATTTTCATTTTGAATCACTGCGAACAAAGATCGAACCGATAATGTTTCTCTATGGTCCACAACGTGGCCGGATGTTTTTTACAAAAATATCAAATAAGGATATAAACAGGACTCTTGGATATATTCAAACCTCATTCCAAAAGTTCAACAGAAATTTTGTCTTTGATTATGCTTTTATGGATGACATGTTCAACAATCTATACGGGACTGAACAGAAACTGTCCGGTATTCTGATAAGCTTCTCAATACTAACGATTATAATTGCATCTTTGGGACTTTTTGGCTTGATCTCTTTTATTGTTGAAAGAAAAACAAAGGAAGTCGGCATAAGAAAAGTACTGGGCGCATCCACATTTACTATCATCAGGCTGATAACAAAGGAGTTTTTAAGCCTGATTGTTGCGGCTCTGATTATAGCTTTGCCTGCAGCCTATTATTTCACCAATAAATGGTTGCAGAGTTTTACTTACAGGACAGGACTGAGCATATGGCTTTTTGTTTTGTCGGCTTCAATCGTGATCTTAATTGCACTGCTCAGTATGTCAAGCCAGACAATTAAATCTGCACGTGCAAATCCAGTAGAAAGTCTGAAGGTCGAATAAAGAATGAAAATGAACAATAATAAAATAAAACCGCCAAAAATTGCTTTATGGATACTTAACAGAGTTTCGCTGCCTGAAGATAAATCGGCATTGAATGGAGATCTGGAAGAAGATTTTAAATATACTGCTGAAAAGAGCGGAATATTCCATGCATCATTTATCTGCTGGATGCAGGTGTTAAGGTCTCTGTTTTCTTTTTTCAAATATTATTCAACAGGGAGTTTTGCAATGTTTAAGAATTTTTTAAAGATCGCAATAAGAAATTTAAATCGTCAGAAGGGATATTCTTTTATCAATATCGCAGGTTTTGCAGTCGGACTTACATGCTGTTTTTTAATTCTACTTTTTATCAGGGATGAATTAAGCTACGACAGGTTTCATGAAAATGCCGACCGGATATACAGGATAGCCGGAACTGCAAAGATAGGTAATCTTGAGGAGACTGATTTTGCACTTACACCTGCTCCTATGGCTGAAACAATGATAAGAGATTACCCTCAAATATCAAATGCAGTCAGGATATACAAATCCATTGATGTTGAGACCCCGGTTCAATATGAAAATAACAGCTTTAATGAAAAACGTTTCTTATATGCCGATGCGTCCGTTTTTGAATTTTTTAATTTCTCTTTAATAGAGGGGGATCCCGAAACGGTACTAAAAGAACCATATTCCGTAATATTGACCGAATCGGCATCGAGGAAATATTTTGGAAGTGAGGATCCCATTGGAAAAACTCTTAGAGTTGACAATTCTGATTATTACCTGATTACCGGAATTGCAAAAGATGTACCTGAAAACTCACATATTCATTTTGATTTTTTAGCCTCCCTGAACACTCTCAACAGAAGCGGCGATCCAAGCTGGCTCAATTCACAACTTTATACTTACATTTTATTTGAGAAGGGGGCTTCTGCAGCTGATCTCGAAGCAGATTTTCCAAACCTTGTAAAAAAATATGTAGGACCTTATTTAAAGGCTGCGTCCGGAATGGATATAGACGAATTCTTTGCGACAGGGGGAAAGTGGGAGAATTATCTTCAACCTCTTTCAGATATTCATTTACACTCAGATATGATGTTTGAAATTGAAGCAAACGGTGATATAAAGAATGTTTATATTTTTTCAGTGATTGCACTGGTTATTCTGCTTACAGCCTGTATTAATTTTGTAAATCTTTCAACAGCCAGGTCATCAGCCCGCTCAAAAGAGATCGGTATTAAAAAAACACTCGGCTCAAGCAGAAAAAACCTAATTTTTCAGTTTTTGGCCGAGACAATTTTCCTGACTTTGATCTCATTTGTGATTGCTGTGTGTCTGGTTAAACTATTACTCCCGTATTTTAATGAGATCGCAGCTAAACAACTGGAGTTGAATATAGCAGGTATGTTAAAATTATTACCCTTTTTAACTTGTGCAATAGTTATTATCGGAGCACTTACAGGAATTTATCCTGCTTTTTTCCTTTCTTCCTTTAAGCCTGTTTCACTGATCCAGAGAAATTTTAATAAACCTTTTACAGGCTGTTCATTTATGCGCAGCAGTCTTGTTGTTTTTCAGTTTATTACTGTTTCAGTATTATTTATCGGGACTTTCGTTGTTTATAATCAGGTTGAATATATCAAGAGCAGAAAGCTGGGATACAATAAAGACCAGTTGCTGGTAATAAATATCCCAGAATCTCAAATACAGAATGCGAATATATTAAAAGAGAATTTGGTTCAGCATGATAAAATTCTCAGCGCCACAGTATCAGATAACGTTCCCGGGAAGGATTATGGGATAGAAGGTTTTAAAGTCAAAGAAAAGGGTGATAATGTGGTTCACGGTCTTACAAGATTGTCAACCGATACAGATTTTCTTAAGACATATGAACTGGAGCTTCTGGAGGGAAGGTTTTTGTCAAAGGAATTTCCTTCAGACAATAATGCTATTATTATCAATGAATCTGCCGCCAAATCACTCGGTTTAGAATATCCTGTCGGGAAAATATTATTAAACATGGGAGATGAATCTCCGGTCACGATCATAGGACTGGTCAAAGATTTCAATTTTCAATCACTGCACAAAACTGTTGGACCATTATTCATTGGCCTTGAATATCGACCGCCCAGATATATTTCAATTAAACTTAGATCAGAAAATGTTGAAGAAACGCTTGCATATATCAAGGGTAAATGGGGTGAATCTATGGAGAACATGCCGTTCGATTATTTCTTTCTGGATTCTTATTTTGACAGTCTGTATAGAGCGGAACAGAGCACAATGAGGATCTTTACATTGTTCTCGATACTTGCAGTTTTCATTGGATGTATCGGTTTATCGGGACTTGCAGCTTATACAATAGAAAAACGGAAAAAAGAAATGAGTATAAGGAAAATTGTTGGAGCCTCTATTCAGGATAATATTGTCCTTCTTATAAAAGAATATGCAAAATACCTGCTCATTGCGAATGTTTTTGCATGGCCCCTGGCATTTTATTTGATGCAGAAGTGGCTTCAGAATTTTGCATATAAAGTAAGCCTGGGAATTTTCACTTTTATAATTTCAGCAGTTCTAACATGCTTAATTGCATTTGTTTCTATTTGTTATCAGACGGTTAAAGCTGCTATGGAAAATCCCGTAGATAATTTAAGGACTGAATAGATTATGAAAAGAACTAAAATAAAACCGCCAAAATTTGCATTCTGGATCCTCAAAAAGATAGCTCTGGCGGAGGATAAAACCGCAGTATTAGGAGACCTTGAAGAGGATTTTATCTTTAATTCTGAACGTACCGGGAAAATATCTGCATATCTTACCATGTGGATTCAAGTGCTCAGGTCTGTATTTTCGTTTTTGAAGTATTTTATCTTCTGGAGATTTTACATGTTCAAAAACTATCTGAAGATCGCATTCAGGACGCTTTTGAAACAGAAGACCACTTCTATAATAAATGTGATCGGTCTATCCATAGGGATGGCGTTCTGTATCCTGATATATCTTTTTATAAGGGATGAACTATCATTCGACAGGTTTCATAAAAATGCAGATTCAATATATTCTGTAGTAAGCACTAATCACTATATAGAAAGGTCACACCGGCATCTGCCGGTACCTTTTGCACCGGTTCTGAAAGAAAATTTCCCCGAGGTAAAAAATTACGTCAGGCTGATCAGGCGTTGGGATATCCCGGTCAGATATAAAAATAATCTGTTCAATGAAACGATCCATATTGCCGATCCGCAGATTTTTGATGTATTTTCCTTCAAGCTTGAGACCGGGGATCCCGGGTCAATTTTGAATTCCGATAATTCTGTTATTTTAGACCGGAGTACTGCAACTAAGTATTTTGGAAATGAGAATCCAATAGGAAAAATACTTAGATTTACGTTTGGAGAGAAACAAAAACTCTTTACAGTTTGCGGGATATTAAAAGAGATACCTTCAAATTCTTCAATTAGATTTTCGATACTGATAAGTATTCAAAATCTTGATTTTATATTTTCATCAGATGCGTTCGATAACTGGAGAATAAATTTGGCTCAGTCATTCCTCTTAATCGATAAAACAGCAGATCCTGAATATATTGAAAATAATATTCTCAGAATTGTTAAACCGTACTTGTCCCAAACATATGAAAACATGCGGAGATGGGGACTTTTGGTCAAAGACGGCGAAACAATGACATACGATCTTCAGAATCTGAAAGAGATGCATCTGAATTCACCGAATATTTTTGGATTAGCCAGGAGCAATATAAAAAGATCGTATATACTTACCGGAATAGCTGTTTTGATCCTTTTTATAGCTGTGATCAATTTTATTAATATGTCGATTGGAAAAGCTGCGGGGAGAGGACCGGAAACAGGCGTCAGGAAAGTTCTCGGAGCAGGGAGGAAACAGCTTGTTTCTCAGTTCCTGAGTGAATCTATAGTAATAACCCTGATATCTGTAATTGCCGGAATTTGTATTGTGGCTTTTATGATACCTGCCTTTAACTTACTTGCCGGTAAACATTTGACTTTGAATTCTCTTTTTAATATGAACAATGTTGCAGTTTTTTTCTTTTTAATGGTGACGGTTGGTATTTTTGCAGGGAGTTTTCCGGCTTTTGTATTGTCGAATGTTAAAATAGTGGACATATTTTCAGGTAAATTTAAACTTCGGCGGAATAATTCATTTACAAAAATTCTGGTCATATTCCAGTTTACCATGTCAATTTTTTTATTGATCTCTTCATTGATAATGTCAAAACAGATCGGGTTTTTGAAAGATTATGATCTTGGTTATGATAAAGAGGGTGTCCTGGTCGTTGATCTTCAGGAACGCGATGTATTAAAAAGTCAGGCATTATTCAAATTATTCAAGGAACGTATCCGGTCCTACAATACTGTCGTAAGTGTTTCGGGCAGTTTAAATTCACCTAACAGAACATTGTTATTAACAACAGTTAATACAGAAGGGGAAAACATAAACGCCTATTATAGTAAAGTTCATTACGATTATATCAAAACAATGAACATGACTTTGCTAAAAGGAAGGGATTTCTCGGGAGAATTCTCAAGTGATACGTCATCGGTGATTGTAAATCAGAAACTTGTGTCGGAATTGGGGATGGAAAATCCTGTAGGAAAAACAATAACAATGGGACCGGAACCTCCCGTGAAAATTATCGGTGTAGTAAAGGATTTTAACTATTTGTCATTAACGGAAGAAGCCGGACCTGCAGTCCTGAATATGGATCCTTCACTGGAACTGACCTATGCGGTAATACGAATATCACCGCAGGATATAACTGAAACAATAAAATTTCTCGGAAATGTATGGAGAGATATTGAGCCTGAAAAACCTTTTGAATATTCTTTTCTTGAGGATGATATTGAACAGTTTTATACAAGTGAGAACAGGTGGAATTCAATAGTACGGTATTCATCTTTATTTACCGTCCTTATAGCAAGTATAGGAGTATTCGGCTTAACATTGATAACCGTCAACAGCCGTATAAAAGAAATAGGTATAAGGAAGGTATTCGGCGCTTCGGTATCCAATATAATCGGACTCGTAACAAAAGAAATATTTTTTCTGGTAATAGCTGCAAATATAATAGCCTGGCCCTCAGCATGGTTTATTATGGACAAATGGCTGAACGGATTTGCATATAAAACAGGCATGAGCATCGGTTTGTTTTTATATGGCGGTCTGCTGGTACTTTTAGTTTCCATGCTGACTATCAGCTACCAGATAATAAAAGCAGCACGCAGGAATCCGGTTGATTCTCTAAAGTATGAGTAGGGGCATTTTCCCAATGCAGAAAACCTGACTTTAAAGTAGGGTTGGGGTATTCATAAATGTCCTCCTCATATTATTTAAAGCTATTTCATAAATGTCCTGGTAAACTTCATAACTAAAGCCTTGCTGTCTGAATAAGGCAGTCTCGGTACAGAAAGATCTCTTTCGGTATTTAAAATGTCATTATAGACAATATACAGGTCGTTTCCTTCACTGAAATTATACCTGAACCGGATATTTGAGATAAATTTATCGGAAATACTGTTGTACTGCAGAAATGAATTCAAAGAGAATCTGGTATTGAGCGTAAGCTCTGCCCGTAAGCCTGCAAGGTGCGATATAAAAGACTGGTTTCTGCTGTCAAATTTGATTCTATTCAATGAATAATTTGTTGTAAAATTGATATATTTTGATAGATACCACCCTATACCCGGTGAAAAAGAATAAATCTTCCCGTCAAAATAGTTACCGGCAGTCATTCTGACAGAAGGTACCAAATTCTGTCCCTCGCCCAGGCTGAAAAAGAAATCGAGTTTTCCGAATCTATGTATACCTTCAGGTACATAAACTTCGTTTTCTCCATTTTCGAGATTAAACTTTTCGAAAACATTCTCATAAGAATAATTTGCTCTTACATACAAATAAATTCCTGATTTATATTCTGCTGTAAATTGACCGTATGCTTCAAATGTTTCAGCAGCTTTGTATTGATTACTGTATACTCCATAGGAATTAAAAGTCACTCTGTAATTTCTGAGTCTGGAACTTTTGTTTGGTGTCCATCCGTAACCAACTGTCTGGTTACCGGAAAAGAAATTGTTTCTCATTATAAAACCCATCCCGGGGTTATAACCTTTACCCGATTTTATTAACTCTGTTGTATAAAACAATCCCCGTATCTGTCTCCTCACCAGTCGTAATCTGATTCTGGAATTGTCAGCAAGGGATTTTTTTCCGCCCTTTTCAAAGGTTGCTGCATAATTATATATAAAATAATCGTTTCCTTTTAGTCTGATAGTTCCGTCCAGACCTAAGGCTGTATTATAACTGCCGTTTTCTCCTGCCCTGTTTGTCAGCATACCCCCAACGTAGGAATATGGATTTATTACTCTTCTTCTTAATCTTAATACTCCGAAATTTTCTTTGGGCGTATTTTCGGTATTATCTGTGTGCATATCAAGAAAACCCATATCCCATTCACCGATTCTTCCCACAAGCCTTGCCCCTCCGAAAATTCTGACATTTTTTCCCTCATCTGTGAGACCTATCCTTCTGCTGTGAAATAACCTGCTGTAACCTCCTGTGCCGAAATCAAATATATTTGAACGCTCCTGAAAAAACTGCCGTTTTTCGGGGAAAAAAAGCGAAAACCGGTTCAGATTTACCTGTTCATCATCAGCCTCAACCTGTGCAAAATCCGTGTTGGCGGTCAGGTCAAGAGTCAGGTTCGAAGTAAGATTATATTTTATATCCAGACCCCCTTCAAATTCATCCACGGTTGATGCGGTATAAGCATTCTGAGCTGTGTTCAAAGAATAACTTCGGTCTGCACCTGAAAGTATATATGGTGTTATATAAACGGGTTTTTTGCTGGAAACATCCCTTAATTTGATGTCATATGCCATTGACGGTTTGAAAGGTTCATTGGTTATTGAAGGTGAAACTGCCGGAAACGTAACCCGCTCCATTAGTTTTATTGTATACCTGTGAACAAGGAGTCCCATTGTTATTTCACCGTTGTTTTTCTGGAAACGCAGGCTTGAAAACGGAATTCTCACCTCGGCAAACCATCCTTGTTCATTAACTATAGATTTTGTATCCCAGTAAGTGTTCCAGTCGAGGTTCCAGCCGTTTCCATCATCGGATAACAGACAGTCCCGTCTTAAACCGGAGGGTGTAGTCATAAAATACATTGCATTTTCGTTATCGTTATAAGTATCGATGATAATATTAAAGCAGTCACTGTTGCTGAAACCGTCTCTTTTGAAAGTGTTCATGCTTACCTTTGATGGATCATTATAATAAAAACGTCCGGCTAAATAAAAGTATTCATCATCATACGCGACGAGAATTTCCGAATTATTTGAAGGCTGCCCCTTGAAAGTGGGCTGAAACATTGTTAAAGGGAGCGTTTCTATATTCTGCCAGGCATCTTCATCTGATAAACCATCAAAAATTATTTCTCCATTTATTCGGGGAATTGATATTGGCTCACCGTTTTGAGCAAAAACGTTTAGGGAAAAAAGTATTATTATACTTACTGATAAGGTTTTTAAGCAGTTCATAATATTCTCCGGTATTTAATTTTTTCCCTCAAAGCAGAGGGATGAATTTTAATCATTTTTTCTGATGTAAAATTTACCATTAAAAAAGAAATTCTAAATTTAAAATCGATTAGCGGTCAATAGATTCGTTTAGAGGCTTTAAAGAATTCCGAATGAATATTTAAAGTATCTGATCAACAGATGTTCAAACGTTTAATTTTTTTCAAGACCATCCAGTTTCAGTAAATAAATGCGTGTATTTTGTCCTTACTGAATACCACCTCACATTTATTATTTTTAAACTGTGATTACTCCCTTTATTTAAATTCATCCGATTTTAGTTCTTCAATGAAAGAGGACTCTACCCAGAATATTGTACCCCGGTCGTATGCAGGTTCGCTTAATAGCTCTTTTTGCAAATCTGAAAAGTCTAATTCCTTGTTTTGCCTCTTTATAAATTTAGCACGTGGTTTAGCCTGAAAGAAAAAATAATTCCCATCTGATGATATAGTCGGGAAGTAGCCGGCCCCTGATCTGGGAGATCTGATTTTATCTCCAAGATCAATCAAATTACTCCACACTCCGTCTTCACTTCTAAACGAAACATAATAATTCTGACCACCTCCTGAAAGGTCTTCTGTTTTTCCTTTTGGAATGATCAGATAGCTTTCATCCGGAGAAATGCAGGAATGAATTGAACTTCTTAAATGAGCAGGAAGAGGTTCCGGTGCCTGGTAAACTCCATTAACAAACTTTGCCCTCATTGCAAATTCTTTTTTGTTATCTTGCCACTGTGCAAAATAAAGTGTTCCATCCGTTGTAACCGATGGACCTGAAACGGATCCTTTTCCATTAATGGAGGGACCCAATATTTCAGGTACACCCCAACCGGAATCTGTACGTTTTACCACCCAAATATTTGCTCCCTCAGAAAACTCTGTTTCCCCATCCTCAGGACGATAGGAATGAAAATATAACTTTGAGCCGTCAGGATGAAAACTGGGATAACCTTCATAATATTTTCCTGAAAAAGGAGCAACTTCCGGCACCGTCCATCTGCCATTCTTGACTCTGGTCCAAAGTATAGTTTCATACCATCCAACCATTATCGAATAAAAACACTCTTTTCCATCGGGGCTAAAAGTACAGCGTTGAACATTGAATCCTGTGGAGATAATTCCCGGTGCAAAAATCTCCGGTACATCTCCCGGTGGCGTTTGACCGAGATAAGGTCCTTTCAATTCCGGAAATTCAGATTGTTTTGTGCAACTGCAAAAAATCAATACGATCATGATCATAATTCCAAAAATAGTCGAAGTATGTTTCATGCTATACCTCCATAAATAATAAATTTTGGTAATATCAAAAGTATTTAGGTTTAATTAGCTATATTAAATACAAATTCTGAATTCAAAATCGATTAGCGGTCAATAGATTCGTTTAGAGGCTGATGTGAAGAAAAGAAATGTCAAAATTCAAATGTTAAACGACAAATTCCAAATTAAATCCCAAATCAAAATATTACAAAATCCCAGGAAAATCCCAATATCAAAATCCCAAAATGGATTACTTCTGATATTTACCGTTTGCCGACAGTGTAAACCTTTTATCGATTTGTATTATTAAATGCTGCAGGAGAACTTAAATTATATACAAAAGTTTTAATTGGTAATTAATAATTAGAGATATTATATTTAAAAAATTGAAGCCCGTCTGAAAAAATTCCAGGGATAGTTATGGATATTCAGGACAAAAAATACGAAAAACTACTTAATTTCTGGGTACTGCATATCGCCGGGTGGCTTATTTATTTCCTGCTAATTTCTGCAAATTTGGTACTGCATTATTTAAAAGTCCATCGTTCCCAATATGGGTTTTTTGATATAAATAATCTTAGTGAAATGTTCATTTCTATTTTGCCGGTTATTATAGCTTTTTTTGTATGTATTTTATTAAGGTATTTCTATAAAAAAATTTTTTCCCGGTATATACCACTTTTATTTCTGCTTATTGTTGTTCTCATTACATCGGTTTCAAGTGCAGTGATCATAAGGATCATCTTTAATTTTATATACAATAATATATGGATGTCAGACGGCAGAATATTAGCTCAACTTTATGCATCAGATGTTTTTGAAATGACCATGCCTGTGTTTGGCTGGAGTATGCTGTATTTCAGCATTAAGTATTTACAGGAGTGGAAAAAGCAGAAAGAAAAGGGAGAAATTGCAGATATGCTTGCTCAAAATGCGGAGTTTCAAATTCTAAGGTATCAGTTAAATCCGGAATTTCTCTTTGAATCACTTAAAAGTATTCGAAATATCATAAGTGAAGATAAAAAACTTGCTAAACAGCTGATCACAAATTTATCGGAGTTTCTCCGTTATTCATTGCTGTGCAGAAACAAAGAAGAAGTTCCTCTTAAAAATGAATTGGAAGCGGTAAAAAATTACCTGATTATTGAAAATTACCGGTCGGGGAAGAATATTATTGCAGATTTTGATATTTCACCTGAAGTTGAGGATTACCCGGTATTATGTTTTCTTATACACCAACTGGTTGAGAAATTAATCGGACATACCAAACCTGAAAAAGACAAGCCGAAAAAATTAAGTATTGAATCAGGAAAAATTAATAATAATATTCAAATTGAAATAAAATTAACACAGAATGAAAATTCAGTTTTGGAAAAACAAAGTATTGAACCGGAATTAGATGAAATTATCCAAAAAATGGGTCATAATTTTACGAACAGATATACTTTTGAACTGATTGAAAATAATAATTCTTTATCAATAAAACTGGGAATCCGGGAGAAAGTTAACAGGTGAAAACTCAAAACATTGTAGATAAAAAGAAGCTATTCTGGGTGCTTAATATATCGGGATGGTGGATTATGGTCGCCGTGATCATTTTTATCTATGTGAGAGATTTTAGTGCTCAGTCTGATTTAATTATACATTATCTGTCCAGGTATTCAATCGGTTTTTTTATCTGCCTGTTACTGGTTTATTTTTTCAGAAAATTCGATTTTAAGTCCCTTTCAATCCAATCGATATTATTAAAAACAATTCCGTTCTTAATTTTGTCTGTTCATCTCTGGATTGTGTTTGAATTATTAAAGGATATTTTTGTCATTGGAAATCTGGAATTTCAAAATCCGTTTACTTTTTCCCGTTATCTTCATGATTTTCTCTATAATTCTTTGTATCTTTTCTGTTGGACCACTTTTTATTTTGGGATAAAATTCTGGATAGAGTGGAGTGAACAGAAGGTAAGGAGTGAGCAGGCGGAAATACTTGCAAAAAATGCTCAATTGAGAATGCTTAGATACCAGTTAAATCCGCATTTTCTTTTTAACTCGCTGAATTCAGTCCGTGCGCTGGTAGATGAAGACGAAGAAAGGGCGCAGAAAATGACCACTGAACTTATTGAATTTTTAAGGTATTCCTTAACACAAAAAAATTACGATAACATACCGCTCAAAGATGAATTGAACTCATTAAAACATTATTTTGCAATCGAAAAACAGCGTTATGAAGATAAACTGGATGTTTCTTTTAATGTTGAGCCCAGAGCAGAAAATTATCCGGTTTTAAGTTTTCTTATACATCCTTTAGTCGAGAATGCTGTAAAACATGGAATGCAGACAAGTCAAATGCCGTTGAAAATTATGATTAAAGCAGATGTCACTGATGATAAACTTAAACTTACCGTGTCGAATTCCGGAAAGTGGCTGAAACCTGATGAGAAAAATCAGGAAAAGTATGGTACCGGTACAGGATTAGACAATGTTCGGCTCCGTCTGCATAACTCATTTCCGGGCAGACATAAGTTAAATATATCAGAAGAAACTGGAATTGTATCCGTTTCAATAGAAATACAGGGGAATTTCGAGGGGAAATATGCAGAAAACATATAATGCTTTGATCGTAGATGATGAAAGACTGGCGAGAAAAGAATTGATCTCCATGCTTCAGGAATTTAGGAATATTAAAATAGTTGGAGAAGCCGACAGTGTCTCGTCAGCGGTAAAAGCTGTAAAGAAATTAGATCCGGATGTAATTTTTCTTGATATACAGATGCCTGGAGGTTCAGGTTTTGATCTGCTGGATAAATTTGAAATCAAATCAAAAATTATTTTTGTGACTGCATATGATGAATTTGCGATAAGGGCTTTCGAAGTTAATGCACTTGATTATCTTCTTAAACCTGTGAATCCTGAAAGGCTGCATGAAGCAGTTGAAAGACTTGAAAAAGAAGAAAGATCATCTGAAGAAAGTCTCAAAAAACTGAAATATGATGATGTTTTATTCATTTTACTTGATTCGCAATACAAATTCATAAATATCAAAAATATTCTCAGTATCAATGCAGCCGGGGATTATACAGAATTAGCCCTGATTAACGGAAAAAATGGAATTACTGTTAAATCGATGAAAGAATGGGACTACCGCCTCCCGGATCAGAGCTTCTGCCGGATCCATCGTTCAACCATTGTAAATATTGAGTATATTGACCATATCGAAGAATGGTTTAATTATTCTTTCCGGTTATACCTCAAAGGAGTTAAATATCCGTATACGATAAGCCGAAGATATGCATCTAAATTAAAAGAGAAATATGGGTAGTATTACAAAATCATAATTACTATATTTTTATTCACAAATTTCAGATTAAATTATAATGATCTCCCTGATTTGCATGTAAAGTAGGGGCGAAGCATTTTACACAATAAATGCACGTTTAATGAAGTTTGAGATTTTTAAAATGCTTCGCCCCTACAATGCTTCTGTAGATTTTAATGTTGAATAAAACCGCGAAAATCTCTAAATTACAACCAATAGCAAATTTTAGCAAAATTAAGTAATAATTTAACCGGGGTAAAGAAATTTTGTCTGTAAAATGGGATACTGAGTACGAAACAGGGGTTCGGCTGATCGATTTACAGCACAAAAATTTTACTCAAAAACTTGACAAACTTATTGATGCTGTAGAAAAAGGCAGGGGTATGGTCGAAGTTAGCAAAATGATCGCATACCTGTCCGATTATATTAATTCACACTTTGAACTTGAAGAAAAATATATGAGGGATTATAATTATCCGGAAGCGGAATTTCATAGATCACAGCATTTGAAATTCAAAACATTTTTAAAGGAAATCAAAGACGAATATGTTCATAAGAGACTTGATTCGGGATTTATTAAGTACTGCAAAGAACAGATCTGGGTCTATTTTGTGGAACATATTACGGTAATCGACACCAATATGGCAAGGTTCCTGAAAAGTAAGGGAGCTGTTTAATTTTCCCCTATTAATCTGAACTACCCTCCAAAATTTGAAAATCATTAAGAATAATCTTATTGATAATGTATATACTTACGAGAAATATTGACTTGAAAAGAATTGATACGAAGATGTCATTATCCTCCGGAGGCGGATCTACCTCTGGTAGACGAGGAGCGAAGCGACGTAGTAATCTGCTGGGATTTTAGAATTTGTCTTTGTGGTAGCAGATTGCTTCTCCCGGTAAACCGGGATCGCAATGACATTTATATCGTGTCAGGAGATTCTCCCCAGCACTCAGGGCACCGGAATGACAACTCTGACTAAAAATAGAGGTTGTCAAGTAAATTACACCCCTAATCCCTTGATAATTCTGAAAAAATCACTTATCTTTTATTCAATTCCATCCGTATATATAAAAAAAGTAAGTTTATTTGTAAAATTAAATGAATAGAATGATTAGTGTCCGGTAAAACTAAAAAAGATCTATACTTAAGCTCTTGTTTTAATATAACTTA
>JBHPGK010000018.1:0-26541 GCA_042570605.1 Candidatus Zhuqueibacterota bacterium | reverse complement strand
TCTCATATAGTTGGCAGAGTGAAGAAGACTCTTCGGCGTGTGTCTGGGTGGTTAACTCGGATGGAAGTAATAACAGGAAACTGCTGGAAAATTTCAGGGATTTTTATACATGGCTGCCCGAAACTCATTCAATACTCTACTCAAAAAGACAGGATTTTTACCTGCTTGATGCAAAGACCGGCAAATCTGAGAGGCTCACAGAGGACAAAAGCGGAATTAGCGGTCGTTCAAGGGGAAGATTCGGACGGACAGAGTGCCTTGTTTCCGAAGATGGGAAATTTATTGTATTTACTAACCGGAAAGGTATATGGAAGCTGGAGATCCCGGACAAAGAGCAGGTACAGCTTGCCGCTAATACCGGGCGGGGACTGCGTTTCTCTCCTGATGAAAATAAAATTTCATATACAATGGATAATAACCTGTATATCCTGGATATAGAGAGCCGGAACAATGAAAAAGTTACAGACCTGGAAAAAGTGAAGGACAATACCAAAGACCCGAATCTTAGCTCGCATTACTGGTCACCCGATGGTAAATATATCGTTTACACAGCCAGCAAAAGCAATACAAAAAGACGGAGCGCTATCGTACCGCAGTTTATGGGTAAATACGTTACAGGCAGGCCTGCACGTAATTCGTTTGCAGGAGATAAAAATTCCGATACTTACATTTATGTAATTGACTTAAAATCCAAAGATATAAAAGAAGTAGATACTGGCGAATTCAAAAGATTTTCAGTTTACGGTGTATACTGGGCAGAGAACAGTAAATTTTTCCTGATAAATAAATATACGGAGTACCAGCGCGAAAGATATATTCTCAAGGTAAATCCAAAAAGCTGTGCAGTCAGTATACTCTTTAATGAAAAAGATGAAACATGGTTATCCTCAATGGCATCAAACCTGATCCTGCTTAAAGATGATAAAGAATTTCTCTTTACATCGGAAAAAAGTGGCTATAATCACATTTTTTGGCTTTCAACAAAAGGCGGGAAACCCGAACAGATTACTTCCGGGAACTGGCAAATAGAAAGTTATGCGATTAATTCGGAGAAAGATAAGGTTATATATGTTTCGACTGAAATAGCGACCGAAGAACGGCATATATATTTACTCGATCTCAAAACCGGGAAACGAAGAAAATTAAAAACAGAAGAAGGTATGAATACGGATTTTTCACTTTCAAAAGACGGGGAGAAAATTTTGTACAGTCATATGGATGTCGATTTCCCGGAAGACTATTATCTTATCAATTTGAAAAAGGATTCCGAACCTGTAAGGATCACGAATTCCATACCGGAAAAATTTAAAGAGATAAAATGGGTACGTCCTGAATTTATTGAATACCCGAACATCGATGACGGAGTTATGGTAAAAGCGAGGCTTTACCTGCCGGAAAACATGGACAGGAATAAAAAGTACCCGCTTGTGGTTTTTATTCATGGTGCCGGCTCGCTGCAGAACGTTGTAAAAGGATGGGATCCCTACACGCCAAATATAAAGTGGCACACCCGGCTTGTGGAAAAGGGGTATATAGTGCTTGACCCGGACTACCGCCACAGTACAGGTTACGGCAGGGATTTCAGGACCGGAATATACGGATTCATGGGCGGCAAGGACACCCGCGACGTCGTCAGCGGTATTGAATACCTGAAAAAGCAGGGATTTATCGACGAGACAAAAGTAGGTACTTACGGCGGCAGTTACGGCGGATTTTTGACTATAATGTGCCTCTGCCTCGAACCGGAATATTTCACATGCGGCGCTGCACTGCGGTCGGTCACCGACTGGAAAAACTACAATGCAGGGTATACAAATGCCAGGCTTGGCACCCCTCAGGACAACCCGGAAGCATATAAAAAATCATCGCCGATAACTTATGCGGAGAAACTGACCCGGCCGCTTCTTCTTATACACGGGCTGGTGGACAGCAACGTATTTTCGCAGGACTCGTTCCAGTTTGCCGAAAAACTGATCGAAGCAGGTATACATTTCGATTTCATGATATACCCGAGCCAGAATCACGGCTTTACCGACCCTGAAAGCTGGACGGACGAGTACCGCAGGATCGAGGAATTTTTTGATAAATACCTGATGAAGTAGTTGACAGTGATCAGTTAGCAGTTGCCTGTTTCCGGTTTCCGGTGATCAGTTTCCAGTTGCCGGTTGTCGGTTACCAGCTATTAATAGACAGTTGCCGGTTTCTCCGCCAGAGGCGGATCTACCTCAGGTAGACGGTTTCAGTTAGATATTGATTTAATGTTTTTTGATTGCGAATAGGTTGATCATATATTATCTTGGAATCATAATATCAAGCAGGTCAAGGTACTTTATCGCTGGATCGACACTGAAAATTCTCATTACAAATTCAAATAATTTCAATTAATAGCCAAAAATACAAGGGGAGAAAGTCATGAAAAAATTTTCCTTTTTTCTGTTTTTAATTTTAGTTTCTTTTCAAATCCCGGCTGTACAGCAGTCTGGTCATGATATTCACGATACAAAACTGCTTAACCAGCCTGCGATCAGTAAAGACCATATAGCCTTCGTTTATGCAGGCGATCTTTGGACGGCAGATCTTAACGGGAAAAATGTAAAACGCCTGACATCCGATGAAGGCAGTGAATCCGACCCGGTCTTTTCTCCTGACGGTAAACTTATTGCATTCAGCGCTCAGTATGACGGTAACACCGACGTTTTTGTTGTCCCTGTCGAGGGCGGGATTCCAAAGAGATTGACCTGGCATCCGGGAAGTGACCAGGTTAGGGGTTTTACACCGGACGGAAAAAACATACTGTTTATATCTTCACGATTTGTCTTTACTAACAGGTACGCACAGTTATTCACTGTTCCGGTTTCGGGGGGATTTCCCGAAGCCTTGAAAATACCAAATGCCTTTAAAGCGGACTATTCACCCGACGGTAAACAAATTGCATACACTCCGCTTGGAGAAAGATTCCATCAGTGGAAAAATTACCGGGGCGGCACTGTATCGAGAATCCTGTTATGTGATTTAAAGGATTTCTCGGTAGAGCAGGTCCCGCAGCCGCAGAGTTCATGCAACGATACCGATCCGATGTGGGAGGACGGTATGGTTTATTTCAGGTCCGACAGGAACGGGGAATTTAATATTTTTTCTTTTGACCTGAAAACCGAAGGCATACAACAGTTGACCGACCATAAAGATTTTCCCGTTCTGAATGCCTCCGCTTATAAAGATAAGATCATTTATGAACAGGCAGGGTACCTGCATATATACAATATTTCCACGTTAAAAAGCAGGAAACTGACAATCGGAATAGCAGCAGACCACCAGGAGGTGCGCTCAAGGTATGTTTCAAATTCGCGTTTTATCAGAAACACATCGATCTCTCCTTCCGGGGCAAGAGCGGTTTTTGAATACCGCGGAGAGATCGTAACAGTTCCCGAAAAGAAAGGTGACCCCCGAAATCTGACCAATACACCGGGTGCACATGAAAGGGACCCGGTCTGGTCGCCGGACGGGAAAAACATTGCTTACTTTTCTGATGAATCCGGGGAGTATAAACTGTTGGTAAAACCGCAGGACGGAAAAGGTGAAGCAAAAAGTTATAAGTTGAACGGTTCGGGTTTCTATACATTCCCGGTCTGGTCACCCGACAGTAAAAAGCTGACATTTGCCGATAATTCAAGAGGGCTATACTGGATCGATCTTGAATCCGGGAAGATAAAAAAGATCGACTCCGAACCTTTATATTTCCCCGGCGCATTCGGCAGTATACAGGGTATCTGGACGCCCGATTCCAAATGGATAGTATATACAAAAAACACGCTCGCACTTTTTCAGCAGGTTTTTATCCACTCAATCGATCAGAACAAATCCTTCGCTATCACCGACGGGTTAAGTGATGTCAGTGATCCCGTCATCGACAACAGCGGCAAATATATTTACTTTTTTGCTTCAACAGATGCCGGACCTGTAAAACACTGGTTTGCAATGTCCAATGCCGACATGAGAATTTCACGGAATATTTACCTTGTTACAATGGAAAAAGAGACGCCCTCTCCACTTGCAAAAGAAAGTGATGAGGAAAAAATCAAAAAAGAGGAAAAAGAAGCGGAAAAGCCTAAAAAAGCAGATGACAAAAAAGAAAAGACCCCTGACTTTAAGATTGAATTTGACGGACTTCAGAACAGGATAATCTCTCTTCCAATTGGTACCGGTAACCTTTACAACCTTCAGAGCGGCGCAGACGGTATAATATATTACCTTGAGGCACTGCCAAATGCGAGAGGTCCATTTTCCAGCGGCACTAAACTTCACAAGTACGATTTGGAGAAACGCAAAGACGAAGTTATTGTCTCAAATGCAAATGATTATATTGTTTCGTTTGACAACAAGAAGATCCTTTACAGGTCCGGAAGTTCATGGTTCATTACTTCCGCATCATCAAAAGCGAAAGCCGGTGAAGGAAAACTGAAAACAGATAATATAGAAGTAAAAATAGATCCTTTGAAGGAATGGAAACAGATCTTCGATGAAGCCTGGAGAGTAAACAGGGACTATTTTTACGCAACAAATATGCACGGTGCGGACTGGCCAACAATGAAAAAGAAATATTCTGCCTTTTTGCCGCACGTTGTTACGCGCCAGGACCTCAACAGAATTATCATGTGGATGTGCAGTGAGGTGTCAGTTGGTCATCACAGGGTAGGCGGCGGCGATTACCTGAACAGCCCGGAAAGAGTGGGAGGAGGACTCTTAGGTGCAGACTATTCAATTGAAAACAACAGGTACAGATTTGCAAAAATATACGGAGGTTTGAACTGGAATCCCGGGTTAAGGTCTCCTCTTACCGAACCGGGAGTTAATGTAAATACCGGGGATTACCTGATCGCAGTTAACGGTAAAGAGTTAACCGCTTCAGACAACATTTTCAGTTATTTTGAAAAAACCGCCGGGAAGATCGTTGAAATTACCGTTAGTAAAAGTCCGGATGGAAAAGATCCCAGGACAGTAAATGTCGTACCGGTATCAGGTGAGGGTTCTTTAAGGAACAGGGACTGGGTGGAAGGCAACATCAAAAAGGTGCATGAAGCGACGGACGGACGCGTTGCATATGTTTATGTCCCGAACACTTCCACACTCGGGCATACTTATTTCAAACGGTACTTCTTTCCCCAGGCGGATAAAGATGCTATTATAGTTGATGAGCGGTTCAATGGCGGAGGTTCCATTGCAGATTACTATATTGACTTATTAAGGCGACCATTTATCAGCTATTGGAACATGCGTTATTGTGAAGATTACAGATCACCGAGCGGCTCTATTCAGGGTCCGAAAGTTATGCTGATCGACGAAACTGCAGGTTCAGGCGGAGACCTGCTGCCGTGGATGTTCAGAAAATTCAATCTCGGGAAACTGATCGGCAAGAAAACGTGGGGCGGTCTGGTCGGGACACTCGGTTTTCCAACACTGATGGACGGTGGTTATGTCACTGCTCCGAATATAGCGATCTGGGCTGAAGACGGATGGGTGGTAGAAAATGTGGGTGTACCGCCTGATATCGAGGTGGAACAGACACCTGCTGATGTAATAGCTGGGCATGACCCTCAGCTTGAAAAGGCAATCGATGTGATAATGGAGGAACTGAAAAACAATCCTCCCAAAAAATTAAAGAGACCTCCCTACCCTGTCAGGGTACGGAAATAAAAGAAATCAAACCGCAGAGGCGCTGAGGCACAGAGATTTTTTCTGTAGGGGCGGGTTTTGAACCCGCCCTTTTTATACAGACACGGAGATACAGATAAATAAATTCAAATATCAAAAATTAAAATGCAAAACTAAATATAAAAATCCAAAATGAACTGGATAACCGCTGCTGATTTAATGTAGGGGCACGTTGCACGCAGAGCGTTGGAAAGAGAGAAAGGAAAAATCAAACCGCAGAGACGCTGAGGCACAGAGATTTTTTCTGTAGGGGCGGGTTTTCAACCCGCCCTCGTTATACAGACACGGAGATACAGATAAATAAATTCAAATATCAAAAATTAAAATGCAAAACTAAATATAAAAATCCAAAATGAACTGGATAACCGCTGCTGATTTAATGTAGGGGCACATTGCACGCAGAGCGTTGGAACGAGAGAAAGGGAAAATCAAACCGCAGAGGCGCTGAGGCACAGAGATTTTTTATGTAGGGGCGGGTTTGTCCACCAAAGGTGGATCTACCTCTGGTAGATAACCCGCCCTTTTTATAAATTCAGAGAATTAATCATAATGGGCACTCTGCCCTATGTGCCATACACTCTGCTCCATGCACTTTGCGCTATGCCCTTCAAAAACCCCCTAAAACGATTGACTTTTTCTGTTAATGGTTATAAATTATTAGGATGTAATTTTATCTAATCAGATTCTATAGATATTTGAACAAATTTTGTAACTTAAAAGCGGGATTTTATGAATACTGAGATACCAAAAGTATATGATCCAAAGGACGTTGAAGGCAGGATATATGAGTTCTGGATGGAGAACGAACTTTTTAAGGCAAATAACGAAAGCAGCAAAAAACCTTTTACCATAGTCCTTCCTCCTCCTAATGTAACGGGCATACTCCATATGGGGCATGCGCTCCAGAATACCATACAAGATACGATCATCCGGTTCCGAAGGATGGAAGGATATGAGGCTTTATGGCTGCCGGGTACCGACCATGCCGGTATTGCAACACAGAATGTTGTTGAGAAGAAACTGCTTGAAGAAGGTAAGACAAAAGAAGATCTCGGCAGAGATAAATTCCTTGAAGAAGTCTGGAAAATGAAAGAACAACATGGTTCAATTATAATCAACCAGATGAAGCTCCTCGGGAGTTCACTTGACTGGAGCCGGCTGCGCTTTACAATGGATGAAATGCTCTCAAAAGCGGTCAGGGAAGCTTTTGTAACATTATACGAACAGGGACTTGTTTACAAAGGTAAATATATTGTTAACTGGTGTCCGAGATGCCACACGGCTATTTCGGATGAGGAAGTAAATCATATTGAACTCGAATCTAACCTGTGGTATGTCAGGTATCCTGTCAAGGGAACCAAGGAACATATAACCGTCGCTACTACAAGACCCGAAACAATTATGGGTGATGTAGCTGTAGCAATGCACCCGGATTCGGACCTGTACAAAAAGTATAAAGATAAATTGGTGATCCTTCCGATCACGGGGCGGGAAGCACCCATAATCGCAGACGAACTTGTTGATCCCAAATTCGGAACAGGAGCTTTAAAGATCACGCCAAGTCATGATCCTGTTGACTTTGATATTGGCAGAAAACACGGATTGGAAGGTATATGCGTTATTGATGACCGTGGTTTTATGAATGACAAGGCAGGTGAAAAATACCGCGGACTGGAAAGGAACGAAGCACGTAAAAGAGCTGTCGAGGAATTAAAGGAAAAAAGTCTATTAGAAAAAATTGAACTATACACTCATTCTGTGGGCCACTGCCAGAGATGTACAACCGTAATAGAACCATACCTTTCAGACCAGTGGTTCGTTAAGATGAAACCTCTTGCTGAAAAAAGCATAGACGCCGTAAAAAAAGGTGATATTAAATTTGTGCAGCAGAGATGGGAAAAAGTCTTCTTTGACTGGATGAATAATATCAGGGACTGGTGTATTTCACGGCAGTTATGGTGGGGGCACAGAATTCCGGTATGGTACTGTAAAAGCTGCGGTGAAGTAATTGTATCGCGTGATGATCCTGCAGAATGCCCAAAATGTAAAAGTGCTGAACTCGAACAGGACAGTGATGTTCTCGACACATGGTTCTCCTCATGGTTATGGCCCTTTTCCACTCTTGGCTGGCCGGAAAAAACGAAAGATATGCAGTTCTTTTATCCCACATCAATTCTGGTTTCCGGTTACGATATCATATTTTTCTGGATCGCAAGAATGATCATGGCAGGCTTATGGTTTTGTGATAAAGAGCCGTACTCCCATGTATTTTTCACAGCCATGATAAAGGACAAGATCGGACGTATTATGAGCAAATCTCTCGGAAACGGCATTGATCCTATCGATATGATAGAACAGTTCGGTGCCGACTCTGTAAGATATTCGCTGGTCGCACTATCCACAGAAGGGCAGGACATCAGGCTTTCTGAAGAAAAATTCGAAATGGGCCGTAACTTCGGCAATAAACTCTGGAATACATTCAGGTTTTTAAAAAGCAACCTCGATAAATGTAATAATCCTGATATTAAAGGAGAAACACCGGAATATGAGCTTGCAGATAAATGGATAATTTCAAAAGTCAACAGAACGATTGAAAAAGTAAAGGACTGCTTTGAGAATTATAAATTAAATGAAGCCCTGATGAGCATTTACAATTTTATCTGGCATGACTACTGTGACTGGTACCTGGAACTGGTTAAATTAAGACTTGATGAAAAAAATCCTGTATTATCCTGCCTTGTTCTGGCTAAAATAGCAATTCCCGTTTTCGAAAAGGCGCTGAAGATCCTTCATCCGTTTATGCCATTTCTTACAGAGGAGATATGGCAGCGTCTGTCCATTGAAAAACGTCAGAGCATTATGGTTGCCCCTATAGATTTTATTAATGAGGGCTTTATTGACCCCGATGCTAAATATGAAATGGAGCTTATCCAGGACGCAATTTACGGGATCAGAAATATTAGGGGCGAAATGAACATTATGCCCAATAAAGAAGTTCCTGTTGCAATAAAATCGGATAAGGAAGAAATTCTTGAAATAATTGAAAATAACAAAAAGTATTTTGAGAAACTGGCAAAAGTTAATAAGATAAAAACCGGAGTTGATATCGTAAAATCTCCGCAGTCGGCTTCATCGATACACAAGGAACTGGAAATTTATATTCCTCTTAAAGGAATTATTGATTTTGAATTTGAAAATAAAAGGCTTTCAAAAGAGCTCAAAAGGATAGAAGGAGCATTGAACGGAATTAACAAGAAGCTGACAAACAATGCATTTCTGGAAAAAGCACCTGAAGATGTAATTGAGAAAGAGCGGCAGAAGTCTCAGGATTACAGCGTAAAACTGGAAAAATTACAGCAGATCCTTAAATCAATATCTGAAGATTAAGAATTTTAAGTGAATTTATAATATATCACAGTCCCTTAAATTATTCGGGATAAAATTTAAATGTTAGAAAATTACCCATGGCTTTCCATATTACCACCTGTTCTTGCAATCCTCTTAGCTATAATTACCAGACAGGTCTTCATATCACTTCTTTTGGGAATTTATGCAGGGAATGTCATTCTTGCCAATGGAAATCCCATTGCAGGAGCGGCAGATACTATCGAACTGTGCATAAACGTATTTAAAAACGGGGATAATACCAAGGTCATTATTTTCTCAGCTCTTATCGGAGCACTTGTTGCTTATACACAACGCTCGGGAGGGGTTTCCGGATTTATAAATCTGATCTCAAAAAAGGGCATAGTAAAATCCCGGAAAAGCGTCGAAATCCTGACCTATTTAACGGGATTTCCTTTATTTATTGAATCAAGTATCACTTCACTGGTCAGAGGGACCGTTTTCAGACCGCTATTCGATAAATATAAAATCCCGCGGGAAAAGCTTGCTTATATTTGTGATTCTACCTCTGCTCCTGTTTGTGTATTACTTCCTTTTAACGCCTGGGGCGCCTATATTCTGTCTTTAATGAACAACCTTAATGTTCTAAACGTTATAAATGTTCTTGCGTTTTCTCTTATATTAAACTTTTATGCGATATTTACCCTTATCATGGTATTATTTCTTATTGTTACCGGGATAGATTTCGGACCCATGAAAAAAGCTGAGGAAAGAGTTATTAAAGAAGGCAAAGTTTTGAGAGACGGGGCTGTGCCCTTGATGTCGGATGAAGTATCGCAGATCGATGAAAAGGAAAATATCCCGAAAAGAGCACTTAATATGATCATCCCCATCGTTTCAATGATAGCTATGATGTTCGTCGGACTTTTAATAACCGGTAAGGGGGACATAACCCAGGGTTCGGGATCAACCTCGGTTCTCTGGGCAGTTATCACTGCTATAGTTGTCGGTGGAATTTTATACAGGGTCCAGGGAATTATGAACCTGCAGGAATTGACTTCCCTGTTCCTCAAAGGTGTAGGCGGGCTGATATCCTTATCCATACTTATGATGTTTGCATTTGCTATTGGGAAAGTATGCCAGGACATGAATACAGGCGCATATACTGCTCAACTTACCGACAGGTTTGTAAATCCGAAATTTATTCCCGTTCTGATATTTATACTGACGAGTTTTATCGCATTTGCTACAGGCACATCCTGGGGCACATGGGGGATAATGTTCCCTATCGGTGTAGGAATAGCCGGTACACTGGATATTTCCTTAGCTCCAATTGTAGGGGCAATGCTTGGCGGCGGAGTTTTCGGGGATCACTGTTCACCAATTTCTGATACAACTATCGTTGCATCTATGGCGTCTGCTTCGGATCATATCGATCACGTAAATACTCAGCTTCCATATGCTCTTGTTGCCGGCAGCATGGCTTCTTTTCTTTACATTGTTATCGGACTGATATTTTATTAGCACAATGGATATATTATTCATCAAGATAGGAAACAGGATCTTCGGATTAAGAAAAGAATTAATCATGGAAGTTGTCTTCCCCGAAATATTCTTTGAAGTACCGGGGGTTCCGGCAGCCGTTAAAGGTGTAATAAACAATAAAGGAAAACCTGTTGTGGTATTAAATACACCTTATTTACTTAATACGGAATCAAATAAAAAGGACGGAGTTGTAATTTGTAAAGCGGGCGAATTTGAATTCGGCATACTGGTTGATTCCATAGAATTATTTTACACGATACCGGAAAAAAACTTTTACCGGGAAGATAAACAGATGTTTGATGGTAAGGTTGTTATTAAAAATAGAAAGTATTATATTTTAGGATTGGATAATTTGTTAAACCATAAGGAAATCATTCCATTATTAAAATAAATACTTAGAGGTACTTATGAAATTGACTATAAACAAACAAATATTTTTTGGATATGGTATTATAATAATTCTTGTAATTCTGGTGATTGGGCAGTTTTTCATTTCCCGTTTTGAAATGATAACCTCCCTGAATTCCAGGGTATTGGATGAGATAATGCCGGCAAAAGACTTTATAGGGGAAATTTCAACTTCTTTATATGATGTCGAAAAGGTACAGATCCAGCTTGACCTGTCTAAGTCGCCGTCTTATGTCGGCAGGCTCAATGCAGCTTTAAATAAAGTACTGGTGATGAATGGACAGTTTAAAACAAAAAATCCCTTTCCGGAAATGAATCCATTATTCCCGAAATTTGAAGAGATCATCACAAATTACCGTAAAGACCTCGAAACCATGTCAAATATTGTCAAAAGCAGGGGCAGCAGTTTTTTAAGGTCATATGACTACAACGAGTACCAGATTAAATTTTCAAATTATCTGAGCGAAGCACAGCAAAAACAGTCTGAAATAAGTAATACTTATGCTCAATTTGTAAATCAGGAAAAGGAAAGCATGGTTGAAAAGCAGGGCAGTACATTACAAATACTCCTTATAATTTTCGCAGGACTCGTGATTATCAGCCTGATATTCGGGATCATTATTACCAGGAGGATTTCCTCAAACATTCATAAAGTATCAGATATGCTTAATTCTGCTTCCGAGGAAATCCTTGAGACGGCAGAAGATGAAGAACTTAAATCCATCGAGCAATCATCTTCACTGGATAAAACAGCGGCTTCAATACAGGATCTATCAGATGAAGCTGCAAAAATTGCACTCCATGCAAGCGAGGTAACAAAGGAGATCGAAGATACTTCTAAAGAAATGAAGGAACTGGCGGAAAAAACACGACAGATAAATAATATCATAACCGCAATTGAAGAAATATCGCAGCAGATTAACATCCTTTCTCTTAATGCTTCAATTGAAGCAGCCCGTGCAGGAGAACAAGGCAAAGGATTTTCAGTTGTCGCAATGGAAATAAGAAAACTTGCTGAAAATACAAGGAGACAAACTGAGAACATCGGGAAATTAATCAAAGAGATCCAGACAGCTGTTTCCAATACAAATAATGCCACTAATCATACGGTGGATGCGGTTGTAAAAATTGATATATCCGTTAAGGGACAGAACTTTTCAACTAACCAGGTTAATGAAACAGTTTCCCAGATCAATGCGGATATGAAAAAGGGTCTTGAATCTATTCAAAAAATTGTGAAAGCAGCAGAAAACCTGCATGATATTGCAGAAAAATTACACAAAATGAATTAAAACCATGGGAACAGAACAGCTTTTTAAAGAAACTATAGATATAACACTTGAGCTTATTTTTGATCCAAATAATCAAGCCTTTAAAAACCAGTTTCTCAAAAATTTTGATAAAATACTATCATTAGAATATTTCACCAAAGATGATAATCACAAAGGACTGAAAGAAGCTATTCAGGATTTTGCCTTGAATAGAGCAAAACTTACACCGGAACACCTTCAGCAGGTGCTTGAAATAATCGGAAAACTCAAAGAATATTTTGAAAAAGACAAATCCTTTGAAGAAAGTGATGCTGTAAGAGGAATCATCAAGATCATGGATGGAGACCTTTCAATCTCTTCCCCGGCGGCTAATGAAAAAGAAATTGAAATAATAGGCAGCCCCGGTGTAACTGAACTTTCTGACAAGGAGACTGAAGAAATACGGACAGCTTTCTTTGAGGATGTTTCCGAATATTTTCAGACTCTTGATGAAATTCTGATAGATCTTGAATCAAATCCGGATAACCAGGAGATCATAAACAGAATTTTTAGAATTTTTCACAGCATTAAAGGTTCGGGCAGTTCCATTGGTTATAAGAATTTGAGCGAAGTATCTCATACACTTGAAGATATAATCAGCAGTATCCGGGAAGGGAAAAAAGAGTTATCTTCCGAGTTTTTCGAATTGATGTTTAAGGTTACGGATATCTTTACGAAAATACTGAAGAATCTGAAATATCATGAGTCTATTGACTCTGAGATTTCCGAAATTCACAGACTTGCAGAGGAATATGAAAGTACTGAGCTGATAACAAAGATTATACCCGCAAAGAAAACATTTCCCGGGATAGCGCAGGAGATTCCCGAGGAAGAGACTATCCGGATAAAACTCCATAAAATTGATAAACTGATAGATCTATCAAGTGAGTTAGTAGTTAAAAGAGGTTTTTTTGCAGAAACATTAGATAATCTGATTAAGATAAGAAATTCCTTTTATGACAAAATTGATGAACTCGAAAGTTATCTTGCAAGTATCCAGGAAAACCAGCTGAATACACCTATGTTTGATCTTGAAATTTCAATTGCCAGATTAACAGAAAGTATTGACAGAACTACGGAAGTTTTTTCATCGAAACTCGAACATTTCTTTTTTATGTCCAACACAGTGCAGGAAGAAATACTGAAAGTCAGAATGATCCCGTTTTCTACAATAACAAGCAGACTTAAGCGGACAGTCAGAGATATTTCAAAAGATCAGAATAAGCAGATTGATTTTAAAATAGAAGGACTTGATACGGAAATTGACAGACGCATCCTTGACCTGATCACAGACCCAATAATCCACATATTAAGAAATGCAATAGATCACGGTGTTGAAGATGAAGAGGACAGGTTGAACTCAGGTAAAAACAGATTGTCAACTATAAAACTGACTGCCTTCCAGAGAGGAAGTCAGGCTAAAATAAGAATTGAAGACGACGGAAGAGGAATAGATGCTGAAAAGATCAAGTCCGCTGCCTTGGAAAAAAGATTGATCACCGCCGAAGAAGCGGAGAAACTGACGGACAGCGAAGTATTTGATTTGATCTTCAGACCGGGGTTCTCGACAAAAAATGATGTGTCGGAGGTTTCCGGAAGAGGTGTAGGGCTCGATATTGTAAATAGCAACTTGAAAGAACTGCACGGAATTATTACCGTGGAGTCAGAAATTGGAACAGGTACAAAATTTTCAATTATAATCCCTTTAACTCTCGCCGTTTCACCGAGTCTTGTATTTAAATCGGATAATTTCAGAATGGCGATAATATCCAGCCTGATCAACAGAGTTTTCAGGATAAAAAATGAGAAAAAAACAAAAGGGATTTTTTACCTTGATTTGAACAAATCCAGGATCCCGGTACTTGATTTAAAAATGATTTTCGGGAATGAATCTGACGGCTATCAGAAAGATTTCAATGTAATAATGCTTGGAACCGATAAAAAAGGAATTGGCATTATAGCTGATGAATTCCTGTATATTCAAGAGCTGATCATAAGAAAGATCGGTAAAATATTTGAGGGTGTCAAACATCTTTCAGGATGTGCTGTGGACGAGAATGGGAACATGATATATTTTTTGAATGTTAAGGAAATAATCGACAGGGGGCTTAAAGTATTTTCAAAAATCAAAGAAAATGAAGATATTCCTGTTTTTTCAGAGGAAATTCTGTCATTGTATGACACTTTACAATTTCTTAAATACGTACAATCTTCAAAAGAAAGGGATAAAAACATAAACGGGCTGAGTTTTTTACTCAAAGAACGGGAGTTTATGATCGAGTCTTCTAATATTCAGAAAATATTTAGACTTTCCGACCTGAGCAACATCGATTATGAAAATAAAAAAATTAAAATGAACGGAATACATGTGCCTTTAATTGATTTGAGGAACATAATACCGGAATATAAGTTTGAGAATAATACATATACATCAGTAATTTTTACAGGAGACGTAGACACAGAACTTGCCCTGGTTGTTGATAATATTAAAGATTTCCGGGATTTCCCGGTTGAAAAATTAAAAAGATTAAAAATTAAAAGCAAAATTTTAAATAAATTAATTATTTACGGTGTATTATGAACATAGCAATAGTCTGTTACCCTACATACGGAGGTTCCGGTGTTATAGCAACTGAACTGGGATTAAACCTCGCTAAGAAGGGATGTAATATTCATTTTATTTCGTATGATGTCCCCTTCAGGATAAAGGGATTCCATGACAAAGTTTTTTTTCACAATGTAAATATGCCTGAGTATCCGCTATTTCAATATCCTCCTTATGCACTCTCCCTTGCAGCAAAAATATCTCAGGTAGCTCAAATGGTAAACCTGGACATTGTTCATGTTCACTATGCAATCCCTCACACTATTAGTGCTCATATTGCAAAATTAATTGAAAAAAATATAAAAATAATTACGACTTTACATGGAACGGATATTACTGTAGTTGGGAATCACCCCTCATATTTTAAGGTTACTCAATTGGCTTTGAATTTAAGCGACGGCATTACTACGGTATCAAATTATTTAAAAAACCAGACCATCGCGACCTTCGGGGAAACTGGGGAAATCAAAGTAATTCATAATTTTGTGGATACTGAAAAATATAAGAAGGACAGTAGGAAATGTCCTAAATCAAAATTTGCACCTGAGCAGGAAAAGATAATTACTCATATATCCAACTTCAGACCGGTAAAAAGACCTGTTGAGGTAGTAAATATATTTAACGGGATCAAAAAAGCAGTTAAATCAAAGCTTTTAATGATTGGTGACGGTCCAGAGAGAAGCAAATGCGAAGAACTATGCCATGAGCTTGGGATCACAGATGATGTCGTTTTCCTTGGAAAACTTGAGAACACAAATGATATACTCTGCATATCCGATCTATTCCTGCTGCCGAGTACCACGGAAAGTTTCGGACTTTCAGCACTGGAAGCACTCAGTTGTGAATGCCCGGTTGTGGCTTCTAATATAGGGGGGCTGCCGGAAGTAGTAGATAATAAAATAAATGGATTTCTGGTTGATAAAGACGATATTAAGCAGATGATAGATTCATCCCTGGAAATCTTGAAAAACAACGAATTGAGAAAAAAAATGGGATTAAAAGGGAGAGAAAAAGCAGTTGAAGAATTCGATGTCAGAAAAATCATTGATATTTATATAGAATATTATGAAGAAATTTTAAGTAAATAAAATGTCAATTCAGGTAGAAAAGATTACAGATTATAAATGGCTGATCCCGAAAACGGGCGGTATGCTGGTTCCGGGATTAATATTTGCCGATGAAAAAATGCTCATGATCGCAAAGAAAGAAGAAGCATTCAAACAGGTGATTAACGGCGCACATTTACCCGGGATACTGAAATACTCGATGGCGATGCCGGATATTCACTGGGGATACGGACTGCCGATTGGAGGAGTAATAGGTACGGATATTGAGGAAGGCGTAATAACTCCCGGCGGTGTCGGTTATGATATCAACTGCGGGGTCCGCCTCTTGAAAACGAATCTCCGAAATAATGATGTGAAAAACAGGATCCACAGCCTTATGCAAAAACTGTTTTACGATATCCCCTGCGGCGTGGGTGTTGGTGGGCAGATCAGGCTTTCATTATCTGATGAAAAGAAAGTCCTTGAAGAGGGGGCCAAATGGGCTGTCAGAAATGGTTACGGTGTTGAAGAAGATCTAAAGCACACAGAAGATAACGGATGCATGCCGGCTGCAGATCCGAATGCAGTTTCCGAAAGAGCTCTTAAGAGAGGGAAAGATCAGCTTGGTACTCTCGGTTCCGGTAATCACTTTCTCGAGGTACAGGTTGTCGAAGAAATTTTTGATAAGGGTATTGCAGAAATGCTGGGCATTGAAAAAGGTCAGATATGTGTCATGATCCACTGCGGCTCAAGAGGGTTTGGACATCAGGTCTGTGATGATAATATTCATAAAATGCTGCGCTCAATGGAGAAATATAAGATATATGTTCCGGATAAACAGCTTTCCTGCGCTCCACTCCAATCAAATGAGGGGAAGTCATATTTTGGTGCAATGGCTTCAGCCGCTAATTATGCATGGGCAAACAGGCAGATCATAATGCACTGGGTAAGAGAAACATTTGCAGATTTCTTTAACAGATCATGGCAAAGTCTTGAAATGGATCTCATTTATGACGTTGCCCATAATATTGCCAAGATCGAGGAACACAATATTGATGGAAAAACCAGAAAGGTTTGTGTGCATAGAAAAGGCGCTACAAGATCAATACCAAAAGGACACCCTCTGGTTCCGGAGAAATATCAGCAAATAGGTCAGCCGGTAATAGTCCCCGGAGATATGGGAACTTGTTCTTATCTCTTAGTTGGCGGAAATAAGGCATTAAGTGATTCCTTTGGTTCGACCTGCCATGGGGCAGGAAGATTATTAAGCAGGAAAAAAGCAATTGAAGCTACAAGAGGACGGTCTATCGAAAGAGAACTCGCAGATAAAGGAATTGTGGCTATCGGAAAAGGGAGATTCAGTCTTAACGAAGAAGTGCCGGAAGCATATAAAGATGTAGATCATGTAGTTGATATCGTAGATAAAGCGGAACTTTCAAAAAAGGTCATAAAACTTAAACCAATCGGAGTTATAAAGGGGTAATAAATGAAATTGATAGATAAAAACAGACTTGATATATTATTCGATAACGCAAAAGGAAAACGAATAGCCGTTATAGGCGACATTATGCTTGACAGGTATCTATGGGGCAAAGTGACGCGAATTTCACCGGAAGCACCGGTCCCTGTCGTTTTGATTGAAGAGGAATCCGAACGATTAGGCGGGGCAGCAAACGTCGCTAATAACATAGAATCTCTTGGAGGAATTCCTGTACTATTCGGTGTAACAGGTGCCGACAGCAGCGGTGATACAATAAAGAAATTAATTGAAAAGAGAACTTATTTTTCAAAAGGAATAATTGTCGATAAATCCAGGTCTACATCTGTCAAAACAAGGGTGATCGCCCATAATCAGCATGTTGTGAGAACTGATAGAGAAACAAATGAAGATATTGATAAAAACATTGAGGAAAATTTAAAAATACTCTTGAAAGAAAAGATCAAAGATATAGATGCAGTTATAATCGAAGACTATAATAAAGGAGTTCTTACTAAAGAACTGACAAAATATATAATTGACCTTGCTAATGAAGAAAATAAAATAATTACGGTCGACCCTAAAATGAGTAACTTTTACGAGTATAAGAATGTTACCGTTTTTAAGCCTAACCTGAAAGAGACCCGGGAATCACTCGGTTTTACGATAGACACGGATGACAGGCTCGAAATTGCCGGTAAAATGCTTCTGGACAGGTTGGAATGCAAATATGTTCTCATCACCCGGGGTGAAAAAGGAATGAGTCTTTTTGGAGAAGGCAAAAAGATCAAAGATGTTGAGACAAAAGCTCTCGATGTACATGATGTATCCGGTGCCGGGGACACCGTCATAGGAACTTTGACATTGTTATTAGCTGCCGGAGCAGATATTAAGGAAGCAGTCACCCTTGCAAATTATGCCGCCGGTATTGTCTGCAGTGAGGTTGGAATTGTGGTCATAGAAATAGATAAATTGAGAAAAGCTGTTCTAAATCAAACATGAATTTAAGCGAAGCTAAATCTTTGCCCTGCTTTTTCACCCTAAAAATTATTCTGCAGGGCAAACCTTAAGGTTTGCAAAAAAAATAAAACCAAGTACGTAGTCTTGAAACAAAAAATCCCGAGAGGACCAAAATGCCCCTGTATAGTCTGGACGAAGTCATAAAAATAAGAAAAAAACTTCAAAGTGAGAATAAAAAGGTTGTATTTACCAACGGCTGCTTTGAAATATTACATAAAGGACATGTTGAATACCTGTCAAGAGCAAGGGAACTGGGTGATTTTTTAATAGTTGCAGTTAACAGTGATTCTTCAATAAAACTCATTAAAGGAGAAAAGAGACCCATTATACCTGCAGAAGACCGGGCATTTGTCATTGCCAATCTAAAACCTGTAGACGCAGTCTTTATTTTCGAAGAGGAAACTCCAAAAAGAATTATTGACCTGATAATACCAGATGTACTTGTTAAAGGCGGCGATTATGTTATTGAAACTATCGTAGGACATAAAACAGTTCTTGCAAATGGGGGAATTGTAAAAACCATCCCTTTAACAGAAGGAAAATCCACATCCGATATTTTCAAACTTATTATTGAAAGATTTAAAGATTCAGATAATTTCAAATAAACCTGTCATTTAATAATAAACATGAAACCTTCCTGGCAATCAAAACCTGGAAGGTTTTAATTAATCACAAATGGATTTCAAATTAAACAGTTATTTTAAGCCGACCGGAGACCAGCCTAAAGCTATAGATGAACTCACTAAAGGAGTATTACGCGGTGACCGGTTTCAAACTCTGCTCGGAGTAACCGGCTCAGGTAAAACCTTTTCCATGGCTAATCTTATCCGGAATGTCGGGATGCCTGCCCTTGTGATATCTCATAATAAAACCCTCGCTGCCCAACTTTACGGCGAATTCAAAGCTTTTTTTCCGGATAATGCAGTCGAGTTTTTTATCAGTTATTACGATTATTATCAGCCGGAAGCATATCTGCCTGTAAGCGACACTTACATTGAAAAAGATACTCACTTAAATGAAGAGATAGAGAGACTCAGACTGAAAGCTACAAATTCCATCCTGGAGCGTAAAGATGTAGTTGTAATCGCCTCAGTTTCTTGTATTTATGGTCTGGGTTCACCGGAAGACTATATCGGTCTTCACATGGTTCTTAATAAAAAGCAAACAACCTCCCGCGAATCAATTCTCGGAAAATTGATCGACATACATTATACCAGAAATGATATTGATTTCCACAGGGGAACATTCAGGGTCAGGGGTGATGTAATTGAAATATTCCCTTCATATGAGAACAATCCGTACCGTATTGAGATGTGGGGAAATGAAGTAGAAAAACTTACAAGGATACACCCTGTTACCGGAGAAACTCTTAATGAACTCGATACAATATTCGTATACCCGGCTACTCATTTTGTAATATCACAGAGTAAAATTGAAAATTCAATAACTGCAATAAAAAAAGAGGCAGCCGAGCGCTTGGATGAACTTAAAAGGATGAATAATCTTGTTGAAGCTCAAAGACTTGAGCAAAGAACAAATTATGACATCGAAATGCTTCAGGAGATCGGTTACTGCAATGGTATTGAGAATTATTCCAGACACCTGACAGGAAGAAAAGAGGGGGAAAAGCCCTATACTCTACTCGATTATTTTCAAAACGAGTTTCTGATTATAATCGACGAGTCTCATGCAACCCTCCCTCAGGTAAGAGGAATGTATAACGGAGACAGGTCGAGAAAGGAAGTACTTGTTGATTACGGATTCAGGCTCCCCTCTGCTCTGGACAACAGGCCTCTAAGATTTGAAGAGTTTGAGACATTTTTGAAACACGCTGTTTTTGTATCCGCAACACCGGGTGACTATGAACTTGAAAAGTCAGGAGGTGTGATCGTAGAACAGATCATCCGGCCAACCGGACTTTTAGATCCTGAGATCGAGATCAGACCTGTTGACGGACAAATAGACGATCTGATAGATGAAATAAAAATTGTCACCGAAAAACAGGAGCGCATCCTTGTTACCACACTTACAAAAAGGATGTCCGAGGATTTAACCGAATATCTCAGAGGTATGGATATCAGAGTACAGTACCTTCATTCGGAGATAGATGCTCTGGATAGAGTTGAGATTTTGCGTTCTTTAAGACTTGGTGAATTTGATGTTCTTGTCGGGATCAACCTTTTGAGAGAAGGACTGGACCTTCCGGAAGTATCCTTAGTTGCAATACTTGATGCCGATAAGGAGGGATTCCTGCGCTCTGAAAGATCCCTTATGCAGACAGCCGGCAGGGCAGCAAGAAATGTCGCGGGCAGGGTGATTTTTTATGCTGACAGCATTACAAAATCTATGAAAAAAACCATTGATGAGTCCAACAGGAGGAGAAAAATCCAGCTTGCTTATAACAAAAAACATGGTATCACGCCAAAATCAATAATTAAGAGTATCGAGGAAATAAAATTAACCACTGCTGTCGCTGATGAAAAGGGAAAACCTGCCGAACCCGAAAAATTTAAAGCAGATTTGTTTATTGATATGTCCCCGGATAAATTAATTAAGATACTTGAACAGGAAATGATGAAAGCGGCAAGGGGCCTTGAGTTTGAAAGGGCTGCGGAGCTGCGGGATGAAATAAAAAAATTGAAAAAGGCTGTGTTTTAATAAACACATTAATTAATTTATTTTTAAACAAAATATAATTAGATTAAGATAGATATTCAGCCAAATGATCGGTAAAATGATTGGAGGGTAATAATTTGAATATATTGGTTATAGGAAGCGGAGGGAGAGAGCACTCTCTTGTATGGAAAATTGCTCAATCCAGTCTGGTAAGTAGAATATTTACTGCTCCGGGGAATGGAGGAACAAAGGAGATTTCAGAAAATGTCCCTGTTAAAGCAGATGACATAGACGGTCTGCTGAATTTTGCAGTTGAAAATAAAATAGATTTGACCATAGTAGGTCCGGAAGTACCGCTGGTACTCGGAATCGTGGAAGTATTTGAAAAAAAAGGATTGAAAATCTTTGGTCCTTCTAAAGATGCTGCAATGATTGAGGGCAGCAAAGTGTTCTCAAAAATGATTATGGGAAAATACGGGATTCCGACCGCGGATTTTGAAATTTTTGATGATCCAAATGATGCATTGAAATATATAAAAAGAAAAGGAGTTCCTCTTGTCATAAAAGCAGATGGACTTGCTGCTGGTAAAGGATCATATGTCTGTAAAAAGGAGGAAGAGGCTGAAACAGCTGTTAAGGAAATAATGGTAGACAGAATATTCGGCAATGCAGGAAGACAGATAATTATTGAAGATTTTATGACCGGAGAGGAAGCTTCAATTTTTTTAATATGTGACGGGAAAAATTTTATTACCCTGCCTTCTTCGCAGGATCATAAAGCAATTTTTGACGGAGACCAGGGTCCAAATACCGGAGGAATGGGTGCATATGCACCAGCACCGGTAATAAATGATTTTTTATTAAAACAGGTTGAAGAAGAAGTCATCTCCCCTACCCTGGATGCAATGGCGGAAGAAGGCATACCATATAAAGGTGTTCTTTACTGCGGTTTAATGATAACTGCCCAGGGACCGAAAGTAGTTGAGTTTAACTGTCGTTTTGGAGATCCGGAAACACAGGTTGTTCTGCCCCTGATAGAAAATGACCTTGTCGATATACTGCTGAAAGCTGTTAACGGCAAATTGGACGGCGTAGAGATAATTACCAAACATAAATATGCAATAACTGTCGTTTTGGCATCAGGCGGATACCCGGGTAATTATGAAAAAGGAAAAATTATTTCAGGAATAGAAAAGTTTGAAAACGAGAAAAAATTTATTATATTCCATGCAGGAACTAAATTCGAAAACAACAAGTATTATTCAAATGGCGGAAGAGTTATTAATTTTACTTGTGTTGATGACACTTTGGCAGGTGCTATAAATAATACTTATGAGCATATTGATAAAATTGAGTTTGAAAAAGTATATTTCAGGAAAGATATCGGGAAAAAAGGTTTAAAATATTTTAAATGAAAGCAATCGACAAGATACTCAGCACTTCAGAAAAGATAACTGAAATAAAACAGATTATTCATCAGGTTGCCCCGGCAAATATCTCAGTTCTTATTATTGGTGAAAGCGGAACCGGTAAGGAACTTATTGCAAAGGCTCTTCATGAAGAGAGTGCGAGGAAAGACAAACCTATAATCAATGTTAACTGCGGTGCGATCCCTGAAGGGATACTTGAAAGTGAATTATTTGGCCACGAAAAAGGTTCATTTACTGGTGCATCCGCACGACGAAAAGGTTATTTTGAAGCAGCAGACAAAGGTACAATATTTCTTGACGAGATCGGAGAAATGAGCCTCTCAACCCAGGTTAAATTACTTAGAGTCCTGGAAGAGGGAGAATTCATGAGAGTCGGAGGCAATGTAACGATAAAGGTTGATGTTAAAATTATTGCTGCTACAAATAAAGATCTGGAAAAATCTGTAGATAACGGGACATTTAGAAAAGATCTTTATTACAGGTTAAAAGCGGTTACGATCAAAATCCCTCCTTTAAGAGAAAGAAAGGTGGATATCGAAATACTTGCTGAGCATTTCTTGAAAGATTTCGGTAAAAAAACCGGTTTTCCAACAAAAGGGATTTCACCTCATGCTATAAAAGTACTTCAGGATTATTCCTGGCCTGGGAATATCAGAGAGTTAAAAAATCTGATTGAAAGCCTTGTTGTTTTAAAAAAGGGTGAAATCATAAAACATTTTGATATTCCCGATAATTATAGTGAACATACTTATGAAAAAAATATTAATCTGCCGGTTCATTTGAATAAATCTTCTGAACAGGCTGAACGGGAAATTATTTACAGAACACTCCTGTCACTGAAATCGGATTTAATGGAAATAAAAGAACATCTTTTCAACAGGCACAGTTATCCTCATTTATCTCCGACAAAAGAGATATTCAGAGGTGATATCGAGACGCAGGATTATATAAAAGAAGTTGATCCGGGAGATGACTTCTCTCTTGAAAAACTCGAAAAAACCTCAATTCTGGAGGCACTTGAAAAATTTAACGGAAACAGGAAGAAAACAGCCGGTGTACTCGGTATTAGTGAGAGAACATTATATAGAAAAATCAATAAAATAAAAAACGAACTGAAAAATGAATAGATTTATTTATATTCTATTGCTTATATTAAGTTTAGTAAGCTGTTTTAATTACTCGTTCACCGGTGGCGGGCTTCCGGGAATAAACTCAATTGCTATCCCTATTGCAGATGATAAAACCAATGAATTCCAGCTTAGAGAAAAGGTAACAAATTCTCTGATTGATAAATTCATGCAGGATGGCAACCTGAAAATTGAAAACATCAACGCTTCAGATTCAATTTTGCGATGCACCATACAGAGCATAAGTGACAGATCGGCAACAATTGACAGGAACGAAGTAGCAAGCCAGTTCGAGCTTAACATAAGCGTTTCGTTAGTTTTAGAAGACAGAAAAACGGGTAAAACGATTATCAAAAAAAGCGTCCGGGGGCAGAGTAATTATACTGACTTATCCGAACGCAACCAGGCTATAGAAGAAGCTATTGACAAACTTACCACCGATATTCTTGAAGAAATTATATCTGCGTGGTAATTCTTTTGGAGAACATATATGGACGAGAAAGAATTAAAAAAAGAGATCAAATTTTTAGAGAGCAAAATCTCAAAAAACAAGGATTCTGTCCTTTTTGCCAAATTAGCCGATAGATACCTTGAACTTGGGGATGTTGAAAAAGCATTTAATATTTGTGATCAAGGTATAAAAAAATCACCCAAATACATAACCGCATATATAATTATGGCTAAGATATGTCTTGCAATGGGACTAACCGATGATGCGGAAGAGGCTTTAAAAAATTCCAGAGAGCTTGATCCTGATATTCCTTTTGTTCTTACTATGCTTGGTGATATATATGAGAGTAAAGATGAGCCTGATCTTTTGAGCCAGATCATTGAAGAAGCCGTTATATTAAGCCCTTACAGAGACTGGGATGTAATGCCTGAATTTAAGGCTGAAGTAGAGGATGATGTTCCTTTAATTGATGATGATATTTTTGACGAAGAAGAAACACCACGAGCAGATACATTAGAGGATGAATTTGAAGATATTTCTGAAGAAGATCTCGCAGAAGTTGAAGAAGGTTTGGATGAAACAATTGATGAAGATACCGTAGAAATTTCCGAAGAAGAAGCTGACCTCGAAGAGGAATTTAAACAGGACGAGGAAGAGGCTGAAGTAGAGGAAATGGAATTTGACGATGTTGCACTTGAAGAAGAAGAAATTACGTCAGTGGATATGGAAGAGGAAACTACAGATGAAGAATCAGGCAGCCTGTTAGGAAGAGGCGAAGAGGAAGATATGGAACTGGATATGGATACAGGCGAAGAAGAAATTGAAGAATTCGAGGACGCATTAGATGTGGAAACTGAAGATGAAGAGATTGAAACCGGGGAAATTGAGGTAGGAGACTCTTTAGACAGCGAACCTGGAGAAGAAGCCCTTGAAACTGAAATTACTGAAGATTCTTTAGAAATGGGTACTGTAGAAAAAGATAAAATATCGGAAGATGCATTAGAAATGGATACCGTGGATGAAGACATAACATCGGAAGATACATTAAAAATGGATACAGTTGGTAAAGATATTATATCGGAAGATACATTAAAAATGGATACAGTTGGTGAAGATATTATATCGGAAGATATTGAAGAAGAAATGGATGAAGAAGGTATCGGGGGCGGTAAAAGAATAATTGAAAAAGAAATAAACAGAGAAGAAAGAATAATTGAAGAAATACTGGTTGAAGGTGAAGGTGTGGAAGAGCTCTCCCTTGAGGGAGAAGAATCCGGTACATTGGAGATAGAAGAAGAAATAGAAGAAGAAACCATTTTAGCGGATGGAGAAATTGAAACAGAAGAACCGGATGGGGAAATATCAATTGACGAAGATGTTGAAACCGAATCGGGTGAAGATGGAGCTTTGGAATTTGAAGATCTTAATTTAGATATTGATACCACTGATGAAGGAATAGATGTTGAGGAAAAAAAGGAAATAGGGGACTTTGATTTTGATATTGAAGGTGGAGAAGGAGTTAAGGGAGAAACGCTTGAAATTGAAGATGTGGAGATTGACGGAAAGAATGTAATTAAAGAAGAGACTTTAACAGACGCAAAAGAAGAAATTCCCGACAGAGAAAAATTAAAAACTGAAAAAGAAGAAGCTGAATCTGAAGAAGCAGATGTCGAAGAAGATGAAGATTCCATTTCATTGCCTGAAGATATTTTGGAAGAAGATGAGGAAGATATATCTATTGATGAGGATGTAATTGAGACTGCAGATGAGGGAGATACTGAAGAAGAAACCGAATCAGATGAAGAAAGTACTATTTTGAAAGCTGTTGAAGAACTTGAAGATTCTATAGACACAGATGAGGAGGATCTTGAACATGAAATAAAAGATGACCTCGAGGATATCGATGAATTAGAAAACATGCTTAAAAGTCCCGCGATGGAAACAGATGATGAAGAGACAGAAACTGAAGAAGAAGCAGAAATTGATCTCGATAAACTGGGCAAATCAGCAGATGAAGAAACAATTATTGAGGATGAAAAAATTGAAACTGAGGAATATGATACAGATGTTAGAGAAAAAAGTGAATTAAAAACCGGGAAAATTGAGAGAGAACTCAGAGAAAAAAAGGAATTAAAAACTGGATTAAGAGACTTTTCAGAAAGGGAAAGTGAGGAAATAGATGAAGAAGAAAGTGAAGGATCCTCAGAAAGCATTGATCTCGATGTTGACCTTGAGGAGGGCTTGGAGGAAGACATCTCTGAAGACCTTGATACTCTTGAAATAGATGATATAGAAGTAGATGATATAGAATTAGATGAAGACGAGGAAGTTGAAACAGGGAAAGATGAGGAAGCTGAAACTGAGGAAGAGAATGAAGATGAAGAAGGCAAAAACTGGACCAGACAGGACACCAAAGAAGAAAGTGCTGATCTTTCTGATATTGAAGAAGGCA
>JBHPGK010000017.1:0-26943 GCA_042570605.1 Candidatus Zhuqueibacterota bacterium | reverse complement strand
ATTTAAGATTGTTTTTTCAGAAGATATTTATCTAAAAATTTTAAATTAGAAGAATGGTTTGTTTTTTACTCAGCCTGATCATTATTTCAAATGCAGATATTTTACTTAACGATTAAATCAATTAATATAAAGGAGGTATAAAATGACAGAAAGATTACAGGCTTACAAATGCGGAATTTGCGGCAACATTGTCATGGTTATGCATGCAAGTGGTGGAACTCTGGTTTGCTGCGGTCAGAATATGAATCTGCTTGATGAGCAGACTGCTGATCAGACCACCGAGAAACATGTTCCAGTGATAGAAAAAGATGGAAATAATGTTGTCGTTAAAGTTGGTTCAGTGCCGCACCCGATGCAGGACCAGCATTTTATTGAATGGATCGAAGCACATACGGATGACAAAACTTATATTAAATTTCTGAAACCTGGAGAAGATGCCCAGGCTGATTTTGAAATCAGTGAGGACGTAAAAGCTGCGAGAGAATTCTGTAATATTCATGGTTTGTGGAAATTTGAATAATAAGGAGGATGGAAATATGTCCGATAATAAAAAAGTCATATTAGATGTAATGAAAAAAGCGGGGAAACCATTAAAAGCTGGTGATGTGGCTAAACTAACGGATATTCCAAAAGAAGAAGTGTCAAAATTATTTAAAGAGATGAAAACTGAAGGGATTATTCATTCCCCCAAAGTATGTTTTTACGCTCCAACTGAGTAAATTAATTAAACGAGGAGTAACAATGAAGGATTTAAAAGGAACAAAAACGGAGAAAAACATTTTAACTGCTTTTGCAGGAGAATCACAGGCGCGGAACAGGTACACATACTATGCTTCCAAGGCAAAGAAAGAAGGTTTTGTACAGATATCAAAGATATTTGAAGAGACTGCCGACCAGGAAAAAGAGCACGCCAAAAGGCTTTTCAAGTTCCTTAAAGGCGGAGAACTGGAAATTACCGGGGCATTCCCTGCGGGTGTAATTGGAGACACGGTAGATAATCTGAAAGAATCTGCTGCCGGAGAGCATTATGAACACACAACCATGTATCCTGAATTTGCAGTTACTGCTGAAGAAGAAGGATTCAAGGATATTGCAGTTGTTTTCAGAGCAATTGCTGTAGCAGAAAAACAGCATGAGAAACGGTATCTTGATCTTATGGAAAATATTAAAGCAGGTAAAGTCTTTAAAAAAGATGAACCGGTAAAATGGAGATGTATAAACTGCGGATATGTTCACGAAGGCACTAATGCTCCGGGTAACTGCCCGGCATGTGATCATCCACAGGCTTATTTTGAACTGCTGGGTGAGAACTGGTAAGTTTTTGATATTATTTTACGACCTAAAACCTCACAGGTTTTCAAAACCTGTGAGGTTTTTTTATTAATTTGTTAAATTTTGTATTGCATTATTCTGAAATAATTTATATCTTTCACTTGAACCAATACTTTTACGTTAAACGTAAAATGAAGACTATTTTGAAAAGATATATTCTATTTACCGCTTTTATATTTTTATTCATACCGGATTATTCGTTTTCCCAGTTAAAAGACAGTAAGTATTATCAGGATCAGATAAGTGCTCTTAAAGATGAAATTGGTCTATTGGCCAAACGCAGGAGTGAGGAAGAACAAAAAGTTCAGAATGCCTCAAATGAGCTTAAATATATCGAAAAAGAAATCTATTTAAGGAAAAGACTTCTGAGAAATCTCACAAGCGGTATCAGAACACTTGAAGGAGATATAAGAAAAACACGAAAAGAGATTGAAGATTTAAATGTTGAACTTGAAAAAGGAAGAGAACTTCTGTCAAAGAGGATAATATTGTTATATAAATATAACCGGTTTAATGAAGTTGAAGCGGTTCTTATGTCAAATTCATTAAATCAGTTTTTTAAAGGTGTGAAGTACTTTAAGCTTGTCGCTGATGTTGATAAAAAGAGGTTTTCGGAGTTTGAGAATAAAATTAAAAAACTGAATGAAAAAACAAGGTCACTTGAGAAATCTTTAAATGACAAAAAAGATTTGGCGGATCAAAAAACAGTCGAGGAAAAAAGACTGAATACAAGAAGAAAAGGCAGGGAATCGGTATTGAATAAGGCAAAATCTCAAATAAAAAACATTGATTTTTTAATAAAAAGAGAAAAAGACAGGGAAGAAGAACTATTTGCTTTGTTTAAAAGGGCATCATCTCTTGAATCAAGAAGTGCAACCGAAGAAGATCTTGAAGAATTTAAAGGTACCTTTCCTAAAACAAAAGGGAAAATGGACTGGCCTGTAATAGGCAGGATCTCAGGAAAATTCGGCAGGGTCGTGAATCCTAAACATAAAACGGTCACACGAAATTTAGGAATTGATATTAAAGCTGAAATGAACACTTACGTAAGAGCCGTGTCGGGAGGTATTGTGTCTACTGTAACCTGGGTTCCAAGTTTTGGTTCAATGATACTTATCAAACACGCCGACAAGTATATTACCGGCTATTCCCATCTCTCTGACATTCTTGTTGAACCTAATCAGAGAGTCGATGCGGGAGATATTATAGGGCGTGTAGGAGATGACAGTTCTCTTGATGGACCGAAATTAACATTTTTTATTAGTAAGGATGGTGAAAACTTTTTAAATCCTGAGGATTGGCTGAAAAAATGATGAGTTCCCAAAATAAAAATATTCTGATCAAAAACATATCACAGATCGTGACTTTTGATGAAGAAGAACAGTTCACAGTGATTGAAAATGGTGATATTTTAATAAATAAAGGAAAAATTTCAGAAGTTGGTAAAAATATCAAAAGCACTGATTGTGAGACCATTGATGGTTCAGGAAAAACCGCTTTACCGGGGCTTATTGACTGCCATACTCATTTTATTTTCTCCGGTACCCGGGAAGATGAATTTGAGATGAAAATTAGAGGAGTCCCTTATTTGGAGATCGCAAAAAAAGGCGGCGGGATATTAAATACGGTGAGGAAAGTCAGAAATGCTTCAAAGGAAGAACTTGTAAAAGAAGGCTGCAGGAGGCTCGATTCTTTCCTGCAAAACGGTGTCACAACTGTTGAAGTCAAAAGCGGCTATGGATTATCCACGGAATCTGAAATAAAAATGCTGGAAGCAGCGGATGAAGTTAATAAATTGCATTCTGTTGATGTCGTTCCTACTTTTTTAGGAGCACATGTTGTACCTGAGGAATTTAAAGGAAAAACTGATAAATATGTAGATCTTGTTGTTAAAGAGATGATCCCGGAGGTAGCGGATAAAAAGCTGGCTGAGTTCTGTGATGTTTTCCTGGAAGAAGGTGCGTTTAATTACGGTCAGACCAGATTGATTTTAGAGACTGGTAAAAAGTACGGTTTGATCCCTAAACTTCATTCCGACCAGTTCAGTTCAATTGGAGGTGTGAAACTTGCTGTGGAGCTTGAGGCAGCATCTGTTGACCATCTTGATGCAATATCGGAAGAAGATATAAAAATACTTGCGAAAAGTGATGTTATCGGAGTCTTTTTGCCCGGAGCCGTTTTCTTCCTTGGACAAAAAAAATATGTACCTGCCCGGAAGCTTATCGGGAATAATGTAAAATATGCCTTATCTACTGATTTCAATCCCGGTTCATGTATGACTGAAAACCTCATTCTGATCGGATCGATCGCTTGCACACAGTTAAAAATGCTGCCTTCAGAATGCATTAAAGCTGTAACCCTGAATGCTGCAAAAGCTGTTAATAGATTCGATATTGGAAATATTAAGACCGGACTTAAAGCGGATATTGTATTATTCAATTGTGATAATTACAGGTATCCGTTCTATCATTTTGGAATAAATCATGTTGATACTGTGATAAAGAATGGTAAAATTTTACTTGCAGACGGAGAGTTAATAAAAACAGATCTGCCGGATTAAGCACGAAGAATAAATATCATGAGATTTCAATCAAGTAGAAACAGAGGGCTGAAAACAGCCGTTTTGTTTATATTATTAATCATTCCCTGTTTATCATTATCTCAGGATTACATCTGGCCCACAAATTCATCCCGATTATTAAGTTCGACTTTCGGGGAGTTCAGAGAAGGCAGGTTTCATGTGGGTATAGACATCTCAACATGGGGTAGAACGGGTTACAGGGTTTTTGCGGTTGAATCAGGGTATGTGTGGAAAATATTGATATCTCCCTTCGGCTACGGAAGGGCAATTTACCTGAAATTGAATGACGGCAGGATAGCCCTTTATGGGCATTTAAAGAAATTTGTCCCAAAAATAGAAGAACCTGCTCGTGAAGAGCAGAAAAAAAAGAACAGTTTCAGGATAGTAAAATATTTCAGGAAAAATCAGATCCCTGTAAAAAAGGGAGAATTAATTGCTTATACAGGTGCTTCCGGTTCAGGTCCCCCTCATCTTCATTTTGAACTAAGAGAGGAGGAGGCAGTCCCTGTAAATCCGCTTAAATTTGATTTTGACTTCATTGATGATACGCCGCCGATCATAAGAAAAATTTCGCTTACACCTCTTAGTGATAATTCTTTTGTTGAGGGTGATTTTTTACCAAAAGTGATTGATGTTAAGCATGTTAAAATGGGGCAGTATAAAATTGAACCTGAATTGAAGATTTACGGGAAGATAGGATTTGCTATATCTACTTTTGATCATAACGGTAAAAACGCAAATAAGTTTTCACCTTACTCTGTGACTCTTGAAATAGACAACGCTTTAGTGTTTGAGGTTAAATACGATAAACTGAGTTATTTTAAAAATTCAAGGATCTATATTGACCGCGACTACTATCTTTTGAGAGAAGGAATGGGATATTTTCATAAACTGTATAAAGATTACGGAAATGATCTGGATATTTATAATGTACGGGATGAATATGGCGGTGTAATATCGGCAGTAAGCTTAAAAGAAAACGGGATAGGAAAAGGTACTCACGATTTTAAAATTACCGTTACGGATTTTAAAAGAAACTCATCTATCGTAACAGGAATGCTCAATGTTTTTCCGAATGATAATATGCTGCCTTCAAATACAAATAATTTTAACACAACAGCTTCAAATAATTCACTGCCGGTAAATTTTAATGTTGAAATGAAGTCTTTTAATGATTTCCTGAGGCTTGAAATTTCAGGACCGTTTGATAATAAAAAATATCCAAAAGTTTATATAAATAATAGTATTGGGAATATTCCTTTATACTTAATTTCTCCTGACAAAATTGCGGCAAGAATAAATTTTCGGGATAATTTAGAGAACCTGGATATTAAAATTGAGCATAATGATAACATTGTCTGGAAGACGTCACAAAAATTTAAGAAAATCGGATTAAACGGGGGCAGGATAATCTCTGAAGACGGTTTGTTTACCGCTGAAATAGGGAAGGGAGCGGTTTATTCGCCCTTCTGGGCAAAAGTTGATATTGTTGAAAATCTATATCCTGTTAATGAAAATTTAAGAAGAAGCAGTATATACAAAATAAATCCTTCTACAGTGCCGCTTAAAAACGAAGCAGCCGTTAAGATAAAATACAATACTAATGAAATTAACACCTCAAAATTAGGCGTGTTTTCTTTTAATAGCGAAAAAGAAGACTGGAATTTTGTATCTCAGGAGATAGACAGTCTGAATGGTCTGGTAACAGGCAGGATCAATAAGTTTGGTGAACTGGCTTTATTAATTGATGATAGGCCACCGGATATTTACCGTTTTTCTCCTCGGGACGGTCAGAAAATTTTCAACAGAAAACCGCTTATAAGGGCTTCAGTCAAGGATGACCTGTCTGGAATCGGATCAAACTGCCAAACTGACATTTATTTAGACGGGAAAAAGCTAATAGCCGAATATGATCCTGAAGCTGAGATATTATTTTACAGGGTCGAAGAAAGTCTCGGCTTCGGAAATCATACTGTTGAATTTATAGTTGAGGATAATATTGGGAATTCAGCAGTCAGAAAATTAACTTTTGAAGTAAAAAGCAGATAAAAGAATCATCATTAAATATAATTGAATGTAAATATTTTGTGTAATTAATTAATTTTTCATGATTTTAGCCAATCAATTTTAGTTTTAAATTTATCGGCAGTATTACTGTCACAGCTTTTTTATGAACTATCTTTAAAATTTTCATTCGTATTTAGTAATAAATTGTTAATTTTATTTAATTAATAAGGCAAATTTCCGATTGAAAAAAACATAAATATTTAGTTCATTTTGAATTCGAGGCTCTGGAAAGATAGGTCAAATATTAAACTTCGTGCTTAAATCTAATCAAATAAAGGAAAGATTTCTCTCATTCGGTCGAAATGACATCTACGTAGGAAAAAATGGAAGATGTTCAGGATATAGCTTTTTGATGTTGATTATTTGGAAAAAAATTTTTATATTTATACTTCAGATTTTATCATCTAATTTTATTTAAAACAAGGTATTTTTAATGAAAAAATTAAAAATTCTCTTTGTCTCAACTGAGATATATCCATTTGCAAAAACAGGTGGGCTGGCAGATGTCAGCAGTGCTTTGCCAAAGGCGTTAAAGGACCTGGGACACGAAATTCGTGTGATAATGCCCAAGTACAAGTTTATTAATGAAAGAAAATATATCCTGAGAGAAGTTATCAGGCTCCGGGACATAGAAATTCCTCTTGGTACGAAAACAAAAACTCTAAGTGTAAAATCAGCATTTATTCCCGATTCAAAAGTCCAGGTTTATTTTGTTGATTCCAAAGAATATTTCGGCAGGATGGGAATATATGTCGATCCGAAGAAGAAGAAAGATTACCCGGATAATGCAGACAGATTTATTGTGTTTTCAAGAGCAGTTCTTGAAACATTAAAGAGGTTGTTATGGGCACCGGACGTGGTTCATTGTAATGACTGGCAGTCAGCTTTAGTTATGTATTATTTAAGAACAGTTTACCAAGAAGAACCTTTGTTATCAAAAGCAATTTCATTATTATCAATTCACAATCTTGGATTTCAGGGTAATTTTCCTAAGAATGTTGCAGAAAAAGCCGGGATTGACAAGTCTGAATTTACACCAGGGAGCGCATTTGAATATTTTGATAAATTCAGCTTTTTGAAAACCGGTATCAATTATGCCGATATTGTTAATACGGTCAGCAAGAAATATGCTGAGGAAATTCAGGAGTCTGAAGAATATGGTTTTGGTTTTGAAGGACTGCTGAGGAGTAATAAGAAAAAACTTTTCGGAATACTAAATGGTATTGATTACAGCGTTTGGAATCCCGAAACAGATGAGTATATTGAAGAAAATTACTCAATAAAATCTATTAGCAGGAAAAAGGATAATAAAATAAAGCTGCTTGAAGAGGCAGGTTTAAAGTATGATGAAAATGTTCCTCTCATTGGTATGATTTCAAGGCTTGTTGACCAGAAAGGATTTGACCTGATCGATAATGCAAAAAAAGAGCTTGCTGAAATGAATGCCCAGTTTATTGTTCTGGGTACAGGAGAAGAAAAATATCATAAAATGTTTAAGGGGCTTAAAAAGAAATATCCTGATAAGTTTGCAGTTTTTCTTTCCTATGACGAAGCACTTGCCCACAAGATTGAAGCCGGTGCCGATATGTTCCTGATGCCTTCAAAATATGAACCGTGCGGTTTGAACCAGATGATAAGTCTGAAATACGGAACCGTACCTATAGTCAGGTTGACTGGCGGTCTCGCAGATACCATTAAGAATTATAATCCCAAAACCGGAGAAGGGAACGGTTTTACATTTTTAAAATATTCCGAAGATGAAATGATCAAAGCTGTTAAACATGCAATAAAATTATTTGAGGACAACAAGGAATGGATCAAGTTTGTTAAAAAAGGAATGAAAACTGATTTCTCATGGAGCAAATCCGCAAAAAATTATACAAAACTATATGAACAGACCATTAAGGCAAAAATTAAAAAATAAACACTTGCTTTATTAATTTTAAGTTAATATCGTATAGTCAAGTTTTTATAACTTGACTATTTTTTTATTCATATGAAGAGAAAAAACAAAGCAGTTTTTTTTGACAGGGATGGCACTCTCAGCGAAGAAGTCGGGTATATTACTGATATTAGCATGTTCAGTTTATATCCGTATACATCTAAAGTACTCAAGGAACTTGCCGCACTGGATTATAAGATTTTTGTTGTCACAAACCAGGCTGGTGTTGCAAGAGGATATTTTAATACTGATATGGTTGAAAAAGTCCATGAACTCATGAAACAGAAACTTGTCGAAAATGGTGCATTTATTGATGAGATATATTATTCACCTTATTATAAAAAGGGGAGGGTTCAGGAATATTCAATAGACTCAGACTGCCGTAAACCCAACACAGGAATGATAGAAAAAGCTGCAAAAAAATATAATATTGATCTCAAAAACTCTATTATGATAGGTGATAAACTTTCAGATATTGAATGCGGAAGAAGATCAGGACTTAAAACGATATTACTTTTAACCGGGCATGGACCGGTTCACAGAAAAATGATTGAGAAGGAAAAAATATATCCGGATTTTATCACTGACAATTTAGAAACAGCATTGAATATTATTAAAGGATTTTCAAAAAATGCTGAATCATAATTTTTTCAGAAAAGAAAAAGATGTGATCGTCTGTGAGATATGTCCGAATTTCTGTAAAATGAAGGAAGGACAGGAAGGGATATGTTTCGGAAGAAAAAATACAAATGGAGAACTTGTTCCTCTTACATATGGGGAAGTTTCTTCAACAGCAATGGACCCAATTGAGAAAAAACCTTTATATCATCTTTTTCCAGGAAAAAGTATCTTATCTATCGGAACATACGGATGCAATTTCAGATGTGTTTTTTGTCAAAACTGTGAGATATCTCAAAGTAAAGTTTATACTCAAAAATATTCTATTGATAATCTAATAAGAATATGCAGGGAAAATAAGTCATTTGGAGTTGCTTATACTTACAATGAACCTGTAATATGGTATGAATTTGTTTTGGATGCAATGAAACGATGTAAAGATGAAGGACTTTGTAATGTACTTGTCAGCAACGGATATATCAATGAAAAACCGTTTATGAAACTTCTTCCTTATATAGATGGTATAAACATTGACCTGAAATCGATAAGACCGGATTTTTACCTTAAATATGTCAAAGGCAAACTTGAGCCGGTCAAGAGGACTATTGAACTTGCATTTGGAAATACAGTTTTGGAAATAACAAATCTTCTGATTACAGATTTGAACGACAGTGAAGAAGAAATGCATGAACTTGTTGACTGGGCTTCATCAGTAAGCCCGGACCTGCCGCTGCATATATCCAGATATTTCCCGAGGCATAAACTCAATAATCCTGCGACCAGCATAGAAAAATTAACAGGGTTTTATGAAATTGCAGTAAAAAAATTGAATTTCGTTTATGTCGGTAATGCTTTTATTGAGGGTACCTCTAATACATTTTGCCCCGGATGCAAAAAAACATTAATTGAAAGAGAAGGTTATAGAACCAGTGTTTCGGGGCTGGACAACGATGGAAAGTGTGAAAATTGTGGAAAAGTTATATACGGAAACCTGATTTGAAGAAAAAATTCATTGTAAAAAAATTAATATATATTTATATTACTGGCTTATGATTACGTTTAGAAAAAATAAGTATTTATGGCTTCTGATAATTTTTGCTGCAGCTTGCGGAAATAAAGATAATATTCTCGACAGCTCCAGCATTCCTTTTAAAAATGATAATGTTATCCTGAATTATACCGCGAAAAGGCTTGACAGGGTAAGAAATTTCACTTCACCTGTAAATCTTGGTGAAAGCTTTTACCTTGAACTTGGGAAATACAAAAGTGTTGAATCAAAGATATGGATGCAATTTAAAGGTTTTCCCGAGGACGTTGAAGTCATCAGTGCTTATTTAAAACTTGTTCCCAATCATGTATATGGAGAGGGAAACACTCCTTTTACAGCAGGTGTTTATGAACCGATAGAAATGTTAACAAATGAACTGGAATATGATTTAGCCTATTATCCGGAAGATTACGGCAGTTTTGAAGTTTCAAGTACAAATGAACAGGCGGACTCTGTTTTTATTGATCCGCAATTAATTAACCGTTGGGTAGAGGCAGGAATTGACACGTTAAATGAAATTAATAAGGGAATGCTTGTGGTTTTTAATGACGATGCTTCTTTTCTGAAAGAATATTATTCATTAAATACGGCAGAGATCGACATTGACAAAATACCAAAACTCTATTTTTCGTTTATTAGAGAAGGGGTCATTAGAGATTCAATATATGCGCCATATAACGATGTTTTTCTGATTAAAGGAGCAGAGCCGGATACAACATCGGAGATTATATTAAGCAATTTTGACATTTACCGCTCGATATTGTTTTTTGATGTATCGGATATTCCAAAAAGTGCTGTTGTTAACAAAGCGCTTCTGCATATAGATAATGATCCGGATTTTTCTAATGTAAAATCTTTTGAAGAAGTTATGATTTCTACACCGCTATTATCTGCCGATTGGGATTCAGCTGAAATTAATACAAATACAAAAAAAACAGGTACTTTTACACGATCAGGTTTAGAGATCAATATTCAGACATATGTGAGAAACTGGGTTAACGGTTCGTTGATCAATAATGGGATACTTCTGTATTCTGAAACAGAAGGAACTGACGCAAGATACTTTAAATTTAAGAAAACTCAGACTGATACTCTGTTTTCTCCAAGGTTAGAGATATATTATTCTGTACCACCTGAAAAACATTTTGAAAAATGAAAAAGATATTATTAATATTACTCGTATTTCTTCTGGTTTATCCAGGATTTGGACAGTCCATTTACTCGATCCCCGGTTTTGGGGAATTAAATTACAATAATAACGTCAGGGTAAAAGGAATGGGTGGCCTGGGAATATCAGTTGAAGATGATATTTCAATTAGTGCATTTAATCCGGCTTCGATAATTTCTCTGAAAAATACTTCAATTTTTATAGGTGGAATACATTCCAGGTCTGTATCAAAATATCAATCTGCCGATTTTGGAATGTCGTTTACCAGATTTACCGGGTTGGGTTTTGGAGTCAGAGCAGCTGACAATTTTGCATTTTCCTTGTCTATTAATCCTTTCAGTAATTTGAATTATGCTTTGAAATTAAAAGAAGCAAATGGTGCTACGAAATCTCTATCAGGCGATGGCGGGATAAATCTGTTTTCTTTTTCCGGCGCATATAAGATGAGGAATATTATTACTATCGGTGCATCTGTTAATTATTACTTTGGCAATATTGATGAAAAATATCGAATCGACTTTTTAGATAATTCATTTTTGAATACGGAAAGAAGTGTGTATTCATCTATGAAAGGAGCTTCTTTTTCCGGTGGAATTATTTTAAAATTATCTGAGAAATTAAATTTTGGATTTACATTTAAACCCTCAGTTACTCTTAACGGGGAACAGGGAATAAGATTCTTCGAAGACAGTGTCGGATACCAAAGCAATTTTAAATTTAAACTTCCTTCATCGTACGGATTTGGATTGTTTTCAAAATTGAACAGGAAAATATCGGTAAATATTGATTTATATAAGAATTTGTATAAAGATTCAAAAATTGACGGTTCTCCTGTTCAGTATTTTAATGATTCAAATCATTTTGGTCTTGGGTTTGAGTATATCGATTCAGATGACCCGACTGATCCCTTAAAAAGAAGGATCGCTTACAGAGTTGGTTTGAATATGGGAAATTTTTATATTAATGACTTGAATAATAATAAAGTCAACGAATTTTTAATTACCACCGGAATGGGTATACCGTTTATGGAAGGAAAAGGCAGGATCGATATGGCATTCCAATTTGGAAAAAGAGGAAATACCAGTTTAAACCCCGGTCAGGATTTGATGTTTAAATTCTTCATCAGCATTGCCGGGGGAGAAAAATGGTTTGTTGAGAGAACATTTTAACAAAACGGAGGATGTTACCGGTGAAAAAATTATCTAAAAACAATGGATTGGTCTATTTTCTGGCAGTATTGTTTTATTTTGGTCTGCTATTTGGGTGTGGAGGATCCAAAGAAACAACAAAAGTCCTTACACCGGCAGAACAGCAGAGAATAGCTGATTCATTAAACCAAGCAGAATTCCAGGCTAAAACCAGAGAACTCCATATCCAGCTTAATTTAGGAAAAGATGCTTATGATAATGAAAGGTGGCAGGATGCTATTCCTTTATTAGAGAAAGCCGTTATGATGGACAAGGAATTACATGGTGAAAATATTAAATTCCCAATAAGAATCAGATGGCTTGGTAATTGTTACTATAATTTAGGCAACAAGGAATCAGCTCTAAAATACTATGAAGATTATGTTAATTATGAAAAGAAAGGTGAAGAAAGAGCTGATTTACACAACAGATTAATTGAGTTGTATAGGGAATTTGCTAAACCCGATAAAGTATTGGAAGAATTCTATAAAACAATTGAAATTTTAGAAAGAGAAAAGGCATATAATGATTTGAAGTCTTTTTATGTAACTCTTGCAGACGTGATGTTAGGAAGAGGTGATACTCAGGAAGCTCTAAGAATATACAACAGGCTTATTGAGCTTTTCCCGGATGAGAAAGAATACAAAGACAACAAAGTGGCGCTTATGCGTGCTTCATCTGACGATGCAACAATGATCACCGAATACGAGAAAAATCTCCGGGAATATCCTAATGATACAGATATCATGAAGAGTTTAATAGACCTTTATACAAAAAGCAGTAACAATCAAAAGGTACTTGAAATTGCCGACAGAATTCTTGCAATACAAAAAAATGACATCTCAATTTTAAAAATAAAAGCCCATGCATTTTTGAATCTTCAAAGATATAATGATGCTATTGGTATATATAATACTCTACTCAATGTTGACAGCAGTGATGACAGCAAAAAAGGCTATTATTGTGAGATCGCTGAGTCAAACATTGCTCTGAAGAAATTTAAAACTGCTGTCAGCGATGCAAATAAAGCTTTACAAATTGACCGCAATTTTGGTCTGGCTTATATTAAAAAAGGCAAGGCATATGAAGGTTTTGTCGATGATGTATTACAGAAAAAGGGCGGATATGAAAAGATCGATTTTGGTGATAAACTTGCCTATAAAAAAGCTTACGACACTTATGAACAAGGGACCAAAGATCCAATGTATAAGAATGAAGCAACAAGGTATATGACTGGTATCAAGAATTCTATACCGACGGAGGAAGATAAATTCTTCCATAAAGGAGAAACCAAACCTAAAGATGCACAATACGCATGGATGTTCTAAAAGAAGAGAAAAAAATAGCTATCGGGTCTGATCATAGAGGATTTAAGCTGAAAAATGATATTATAAATTATCTGAAAGACAAGGGATATGATGTTGCGGATTTCGGATGTTATTCCGGCGAATCCGCTGATTATCCAGACTACGCAAAAAAAGTATCGATCGAAATTTCTAATGATAAATATTGGAGGGGTGTCTTAATTTGCGGGAGCGGTATTGGAATGTCAATAGCCGCTAACAGGATAAATGGAGTAAGAGCAGCTTTATGTCATACTGTCGATGACGCAAAGATGTCGAGAAATCATAATAATGCGAACATAATTGTATTTGCCGCAAATTCAGCCGGAAAAGAGTCATCAGAGAAAATGCTGGATATATTCTTAAATGCCGACTTTGAAGGAGGAAGGCACCAAGTACGAGTAAACAAGATTGATCAAAAAGACTGATTGTAGAGGTTATTATGTATGAAAAAGTCAGAATAGCTGACGCGGAAGTTTTTGAAGCGCTAATTGCGGAAAACAGAAGATTGAATAATAATCTTGAATTGATCGCATCTGAAAATTTTGTCAGTGAAGCGGTACTCCAGGCAGCCGGAAGTACTTTCACGAATAAATATGCAGAAGGATACCCTGGAAAAAGGTATTATGGAGGATGCGTTAATGTTGACGTTGCAGAAACACATGCAATTGAAAGAGCAAAAATGCTGTTTAAAGCTGAACACGCTAATGTTCAGCCTCACTCCGGAGCTCAGGCTAATATGGCTGCATATTTTACCCTGTTAAAACCCGGAGATAAGATACTTGGTATGGATCTGGCGCATGGCGGACATTTAACTCATGGCAGTCCGGTCAATTTTTCAGGCAGGTTGTATAATGTTGTTTCCTATGGTGTTGAAAAAGAAACGGGTATGATAGATTATGATAAGATCAGAGATCTCGCTTTAAAAGAGAAACCGCAGCTTATATTAGCCGGATTCAGCGCATATCCCAGGTTTTTGGATTTTAAGAAGTTCCGTGAAATTGCTGACGAAGTTGGTGCATACTTAATGGCGGATATTGCCCATATAGCGGGGCTGATTGCGGCAGGTCTTCATCCTGATCCCATTCCGTATTGTCATATTGTTACAACAACAACGCACAAAACATTGAGAGGACCCAGGGGTGGGATGATCCTTGTTGGTAAAGAAGCTGAACTGGAAATTGAAGACTTGTGGATGGGTAAAAAACGACCGTTATGGAGAGTTGTCGATTCAAGGGTTTTCCCGGGTACGCAGGGTGGTCCTTTAATGCATATAATTGCTGCTAAAGCAATTGCATTTAAAGAAGCTTTATCAGATGATTATAATGACTATTGCAGTCAAATTATAAAAAATGCAGTTGCTCTGTCGAAAACATTAATGGAAAAGGGGTATGACCTTGTTTCAGGCGGAACAGATAATCATTTGATGCTGATCGATCTTTCATCAAAAAATCTGACTGGCAAAGATGTGGAAAATGCATTGGAGGGATCCGGAATAACCGTTAATAAAAATATGGTTCCATTTGATCAAAACAGTCCGTTTGTAACCTCCGGAATAAGAATCGGGACTCCTGCTGTTACTACCAGGGGCATGAAAGAAGATGAAATGGAGTGCATTGGAGAACTTATTAATAAAGTAATAAGTAATATTGGAAATGAAAATATTTACAGAGAAGTAGAAAACTCTGTTCAGGAACTCTGCGGAAAATTCCCGCTATACGGGATGTAATTATGAAATGTCCATACTGCAGTTCGATGGAAGACAAGGTCATCGATTCAAGACTTGTTAAGGAAGGTGCTGTGATCAGGCGGCGCAGAGAATGTCTGGAATGTGTTAAGCGGTTCACTACTTATGAATATATAGAAAAAATTTCTCATTTTGTCATAAAGAATGACGGCAGGAGAGAAGAATTCGATAGAACGAAATTGGAAAGGGGTATTAGGCTATCCGTTACAAAAAGACCAATCTCCATTGAAAAAATAAACGAGATCATTAATAAAATTGAAGAAAGAATTGTGTCTTTCCCCGGGTATGAGATCCCTTCGAAAGTAATAGGGGAAATAGTTATGGATGAGCTTAAAAAACTGGATCCGATAGCTTATGTCAGATTTGCTTCTGTATACAGAAAATTTCAGGATAAAGAAGAGTTCCTCAAGGAAATTGAAGAGTTGAAAGAATAACTTTCTTTGATTTCCCCCGTCCATATTCGCGGGGGTTGTTTATAATGAAAAAGCCGAAGCTAAATATATCAATTATTGTACTACTTGTTTTATTATATTTTGTACTTCTCTATTCTGTAAACCTGAGTTGGTTACTTGAATCGATCATTTTAATTATTCTTCTTTTTTCAATTCCAATCTTTAAGCAGCTTGATTTTATTAGAACTACTGAACTTCCAAGGAAGCTGAAATATTTCCTTTACACGGTGTTACTATTTTCACTTACAATTTTTATTATCAGCATTTTTTCTCATTTCATAAAAAACAGTCCGATGGTGGGAATGCCTGATGATCCTAATGATCTCCCCAGGATTTTTATGGAAATGAATATAGTTTCCGATAAAAACTTTGTTTCAGCGTTTATACGGCTTGCTTTTTCTATTACACTTGGGATTTTTATGATTCTGGTATTACTCCAGATCCATCATTTTATATTGGTGAAATCTAAAAGGTTTATCAGACGCTTTTTTAATCTGATATTAATATTTACCGGAGCTTATGTGATTCTAAATATAGATAATCCAATTATTATCCCTGACCTCAGCAGCAGCTTTGACTTTTCTTTCAGAGTAATCAACCAGGGAGTGATTTTTGCGATTAGTATTTTTTTAATGGTCTTGATCTCATTTAAAAGTTCATGGGTAAATTTTATCAATAAAAAACAGAAGATAGCTACGTTTTTTGGGGGATTCGCAATAATAATCATTATAGGATTGGTAGACATCATGCCGTTCTTAACTACTAATATTGTATCTGTCGGTTTAATGAGGTTCTATCTTATAACAAAAAACTTTATGATAATCTATATATTTATGTCCATGATGAGTATTTTACTGCATTTACCCACTGCCGGCCTTGTTGACAAAAGAATGAAACAGTTTAATACTCTCAGCAGGTTAAGTGAATCGATACCGATTTTAAAATTCGAACAGATCACGAATATGGTAGCCTGGATGGCGAGCGAAGTATCAAGCGGTAACAGTTCCTGGCTGTTGTTAAGGAATAAGTCAAATAATAAATTTTACCTGGCTGCTCTGTATAATTTGAAAGACAGAGATTATGAACTTGTTGACCTGAATGAAGGATCGTTCCTGAATAAAAGAATTATAGAGGCTAAAGATATTTTAATTGTAAATGAGATCGAATACGAGAAAGATATACTTCTAAAAACCAGAATAAAGGGTTCATTGATAGGTGTTCCCATAGTAGCTGATAATAGTATAATGGGAATTTTATATGTTCTTAAAGAGGAGGCATTCGGTTTTGACAGAGATGATGCAGATATGCTGAAGTCACTGGCAAATCATACTCTTATAGCTCTTGAGAATGCGAATTTACTCGAGGAATCAATTGAGAAAGAGAGGTTAAAACAGGAATTGAAAGTAGCCAGAGAAGTCCAGCTAAGCCTTCTTCCTGATGAAATACCTGATTTTGGTGAACATATTCAGGTAGATGCGGTCTCTATCCCTGCAAATGAAGTTGGCGGCGATTACTTTGATTTCATGAAAATAGATGACAAAAAAATTGGAGTAATAATTGCAGATGTTTCAGGAAAGGGGATTTCTGCTGCAATTTATATGGCTGAGGTTAAAGGAATTATCCAATCATTCAGATCTGTAACGAGTTCAACATTGGAATTGTTAAAGAAGGTTAATCATACATTATATGAAAATATTGAACGTAAGACTTTTGTAACATTGATATTTGGAATTTTTGATGTTGAAAAATTTTCGTTTGAATACGCCCGTGCAGGGCATATGCCGATTCTGTATTTTGAAGGTGAGAGTCAAAATGGAACTTTCCTTCAGCCAAACGGGTTGGGTTTAGGGCTTGACAAAGGCAAAGTTTTTAACGAAACTATTGAAGAGCAAAAGATAACATTAAAGAAAGGTGATATTCTAATATTATATACTGACGGAATTACCGAGACAATAGATCCATCTGGAGTAGAATATGGAGAGGAGAATCTCCTGGAATTAGTTAAAAAATATCAGTCATTGGAGCCACCCCAATTAAAAACAAAATTAATTGAAGAGCTTGAAGATTTCAGTAAGGGCGAGAAAAAAGTTGATGATATCACTTTAATTATTGTAAAAAGTTTTTGAAATAAACATATTATATAAGTTTACGTATAATATATATAGAGTTTAAGGAGGAATATATGAACGGATTTCAAGTTTTACGTAAAGATGTTGAAGAGGTTTCTGTTTTAAATCTAAAAGGATTTTTAGATGCTCATACGGCTCCTGCTTTTGAGGAGGAAATCCAGAAACTCTTAGATGAAAACAGGTTCAAGCTCATCGTAAATTTTGAGGAGTTAAGTTATATCTCCAGTGCGGGGCTTGGTGTTTTTATGGGATTTATTGAAGATATCAGGGAAAACAGCGGTGATATTAAACTGACAAATATGACGAAAAAAGTATTTCGTGTTTTTGAATTGCTTGGTTTTCCGAATTTGTATGAGATCTACGATAGGGAAGATGACGCTATTGCAAAGTATACCAGCGGTAAATAATAAATAATTATGGTGGAGTTTTGAAAGAAAAATTGAAAAAACGTAGGATTAAGGTTTCCTGTCGTTCTAATAATCTGGAACATATACGTAAATTTGTTTCTGAAGCTGCCAAATCTTCCGGGTTTTCTGAATCTGAAGTGGATAAAATTGAACTTGCGGTTGACGAAGCCAGTGCGAATGTGGTTAATCACGCTTACGAAGTTAAAGAAGGCAAGGAAATAGATGTCGAGGTAAAAGTTGATAATGAAAAATTTACTGTTTTAGTAAGGGATAAAGGTAAAGGGTTTGATCCTGCTAATATCAATCTTCCCGATATGAACAACTACCTGAAAACGCATAAAGTTGGGGGACTTGGTATTCATTTAATGAAGGTGCTCATGGATGAAGTCAAATTTGATTTCAAACCGGGACATAAAAACCAGGTCATAATGGTGAAATATTTGAAAAAGTGACGTAATTTAGTGGAAGATACAGGCTCTTATAAAGAATTAGATGAAAAAATTATTGAATTAACTGATTTGTTTGAAATCAGTAAATCTTTGAATTCTTCGTTAAATTTAAAATCCATTTTAGATACATTTTTACGCATTCCAATGGGAAAGATGCTGATTAATAAGGGACTGGTTCTGCTTAAAAAGGAGAATGATTTATTTGAGATCGAGACTTTAAAAGGATTGTCGAGAGATTTGATAGGTACTACTATTGAAATTGAAGAAATGCCTGATACGACTTTTTTTATAAAAGATTTTGATTGTGACAAACCTTGTTTGGATTTTTTTAAAGATACAGGGATCTTTATTATTACTCCGCTTGTAGTGCAGAATTCTCTACTGGGAATCGCAGGATGGGGAGAAAAAATAGTCCGCAGGACATATTCTGAAAAAGATATAGAGTTTATTGAATCCTTGTCAAATATTGCTGCAACAGCGATTAATAACAGTCTTGTATATGAAGAGTTACGGGATGTAAATAAAAGATTAGATGGTTCCATCCAACAATTAAACACACTGTTTGATATTGGGAGGGGACTGAGTTCTACACTTGAAAAAGACAAAATTATTAAGCTGTTGAGTTATTCCTTGATGGGGCAGATGATGATCAATAAATATGCCCTGTTTTTAATTGATAAAGATAAATATGAATTATTTCATAATAAAGGGATAAAACAATTTAATGAAAAAACGGTTTTAGATGCATGTACAAAAGAGTTAATAAAACTTGAAAATCTGGAATTACCGATAGAAGTAGATAGTACAGAAAATTTAGCTGCTCTTTCTGATTGCAGTGTATCTTTAATTGTCCCCATGACCATACAGAATAAACTTAATGGTTTAATTCTTGTTGGGAAAAAAGTTGACAATTCAAAATTCAAACAGGCTGAAAAAGACTTTTTGTTCCTGCTTGGAAATCAGGCAATGATATCTTTAGAGAATGCAAGATTATTTATAGAAACAATTGAAAAGCAAAAACTTGAAGAGGAAATAAATCTTGCTAAGGAAATACAGCAGAAGCTTTTACCAAAATCAATACCTGAAATTAAAGATTTTGATGTTGCAGCGATAAATGTTTCCAGCAAGCAGGTTGGCGGAGATTATTATGATGTAATACTTGATGACGATAATAATCTTAGCGTTGTAATTGCGGATGTTTCAGGCAAAGGATTTCCTGCATCATTATTAATGTCAAATTTACAGGCTTCATTGAAAGCTCTTGTAAAGATGAAGCATCCGATCCCTGAAATGGTCTCAAAGGTGAATGACATAATATTTGAAAATACTGATCTGGATAAATATATAACATTTTTTTATGGAAAAATTGATTCTGAGAAAAAAACAATTAATTATTGTAATGCGGGCCATAATCCACCTCTGGTTTACCGTCCGGAGACAGGAGAATTTATTGAGCTGGAAATTGGCGGAATTATTCTCGGAATGATGGAAAACATGAAATTTGACGAGGGGCAATTTAAACTTTTACCTGGTGATGTTATTACACTTTATACTGATGGAATTACTGAGGCTATGAATCATGAACAAGAAGAATTCGAAGAGGAAAACCTGAAAAAAGTTATTATTGAAAATCATACTAAAAGTGCTGATGATCTTCTCATTGAGATTACTTCTACCGTAGAAAAGCATGCATCAGGGAATGTTCAATCCGATGATATAACATTGATACTTGTTAAAGTTCTTTAGGCAGCTTTTATGACAAATAAGCCAAAAACGAATATTAAAGATTTCTTTAATACAGGAGACTTGTATAAATTACTCGATAATCTGGTAATTTTATTAAAAAGATCTTTTAAAATCGACTATGGATTTATTTATTTTCTGGATAAGAGTGATGAAAATTTTAAAATAGTCAAAGTTTTTGGATTATCGCATACTTCTTTAAGTTCTTTTAAAATACGGAAGAGTGTTACGTTCATTAACATATGCAGAGAGAATGACTATATAGAATTAAATGACAGGTTCTTATCTATATTCCCTGAATTTGAAAGGTTGAAACTCTTAAAGTTTGGCAGAATTTACAGTTTAAAAGTAAATTCAAAAATTTATGGCGGCTTGGTCATTAGTAATAATCCCGCTGTTAAATATCGTGAATTATTGAGTTATCTTAAAGAGTACAATCCTAATTTATGTCTTTTGATAGAAAACCTGCTTTACGAAGATCTGCTGAAAAGAATAAAATGGGAAAAGCAGATTGAACTTGAGGTCGGCAGGAAATTATCAGGAACTTTAGACATATATCATGCATTGAATTATATGATAGACAAGATTAAGGAAGTTATTGAATACAATGCAGCCGGAATATTTTTGATTCAGGAAAAAAGAAATAAAATTGAGTATAAAGTTTTAAGAGGGTATGACAGGAAGTACATTGACAAGGTACATTTGAAACTGGGAACAGGTCTTGTCGGATGGTGCGCAAAAACTGGAAAAGGAGTTATTGTTGGAGATACGGGTAATAATCAGAAATATATTGAAGCAAGAAAAAAGACCAAGTCTCAAATTGTAGTCCCTCTTTACGTTGGAGGAATAGTTAAGGGAGTATTGAACCTGGAAAGTGACAAGGCAAATTATTTTACAAGAGAACACTATGATTATCTGGAGTCGATCGCCAATATCACCGGGATATTTATCGAGAATTTCAGGCTCAATTATGAATTTATCAAGACTAAAGAAATAGAAAAAGACCTGAAAATTGCAAATGATATTCAAAAAGCATTATTACCGACCAAAATTCCGAGGATTATGCGATACAGACTTGCCAGGTTTTTCAAGCCAAGCAAGAGTATTGGCGGCGATCTATATGATATTGTCCAATTTTCAAAAAACAAGCTTGGAATAGCCATCGGAGATATTTCAGGAAAGGGGATTTCGGGTGCAATATTAATGGCATCTTTTTATTCGATATTTAAAAGTCAGGTCAGTGAATATGAATCTCCAAATCAATTCGCTCATTATTTGAATAATGAATTTAGAAAAGTAGTTGAAGTAGGCAATTATTCAACTTTTTTTTATGGAGTGCTTGATTATAACACTAATAGTTTTTATTATACGAATGCAGGACATAATCCTCCTTTAGTAGTTAAAAAAAATGGAGAACACAAGTTTTTGAAAGAAGGAGGTATTGTTCTTGGATACCTGAAGGATATGGATTATGAACTTGGAAATATTAATCTTGATGTTGGTGATATAATAGTTTTCTATACAGATGGGATTACCGAGGCAAAAAATAAAACAGATGAAGAGTTTGGGGAAGAAAGACTGAGAGAAACAGTATATAAAAACCGGGAAAAAGATCCGGTCATGCTCAAAAATATTATCCGAAATGAACTTGACAGATTCAGATCGGCTTCAAACGATCAGGATGATATGACGCTGCTGATCCTTAAGAGGGAAAAATAGTATGCCCCTGTTCAAAAAAGATATTGGTTTAAAGCTGAAGATTACCTCAATGGTAATTGTATTGCTGCTCCTTCTGATGAGTTCAGTTAGCTATCTTTTTTCTGCAAAGGAATTAAGGTCAAAGCGTGAAAGTATTGAAATAAGAATGACCGAAATAGCTCACATCATTGCATCGATCATGTCTGTTCAGGAAACCCTGAATTGGGAATTATACCAGGATTTTATCAACAATTTGCCGGATGTAAATAAAAACATTGTCTATGTGGCTATATTTGATACTGAGAATAATTTAAAAGCACATATATTAAATTTTAATGCCCTTGTTAATGAGGGGGGATTAGAACTATACAGTTCCAAAGAGATCGTAGAACAGCTTGTCTCTGAAGATTTTGGAGGGGAAGATACTGAAAATTTAAGAAATGTAAAAGTACCGGTGAACTTTGAAGATGTATTGGGGAGAAATGAAAAGATCGGAGAAGTAATTGTCGGCTTTTCTATGCTGGATGTGAACTGGGAAGTTTCACAGATATACAAAAAAAGTCTGATACTTTTTGTTTTATTTATGGTAATAGGTGTTGCAGCATCAATATTCTTAGGTTCCACTTTATCGAATCCATTGATAAAAATATCTAATGTACTTTTGAAAGTATCTGAAGGAGACCTTGATCAAAAACTTGAAGTTAAAACTCATGATGAGATCGGTAAACTTTCCAAAACAGTTAATTACATGATAAATGAGTTAAAAGAAAAAGAGTTCTTTGAAAATTTTGAAAGAGAATTAAGTAAAGTCCTCAAACCTGATAAAATTTCAATTCTGGTCTTGAATGAACTTTCAAAAATAGCTAAAACAGGCAAAGGTCTTTTTACTCTCAGCGGGGATGCAAAGAACTTTAACGTGGTTTACAGTAATGGTTTTGATGCGGTCAAATACAAGAATATAAGTGAGAAAATTGTAAGTCAGGTCAATATTAATGAGACGCGTGAGAAAAATGTAATTGTTTTATGCCAGGAAGTTTCAACTAATGACAACTATAGGGCTATCTTCAGGGAGTATCGTTTTGATTATATGATCATTCTCTCCAGAAAAGGGAAAATTTTTGGACTGTTTTATTTAACAGGTGAAAAAGCATATAAAACTTATGACAGGTTAAAATTTATTGAAAATATAATGGAATATGCTCTTCTTCCATATGAAAATGCCCTTCTATATGAAAATTTAGCCGAACAGGAGAGGATGAAAAAAGAATTGGAAATTGCCAGACAGATACAAATATCTTTGCTTCCAAAACAGGTACCTCAAATTTCTGAAATTGATATGTTTGGAATGTGTATCCCAGCCAAAGAAGTCGGTGGAGATTATTACGATATTATTAAAATTGATGATAAAAAGTATGGATTTGTCATTGCCGATGTGTCAGGTAAAGGAACCTCTGCAGCATTCTACATGGCAGAAATAAAGGGAATGATAAATACATTAAGTCATATTTATAAATCTCCGATGGAACTGCTTAAAATATTGAACAAGAGATTATTCGGTACTATTGACAAGAAAATGTTTGCCACTATGATATATGGTGTTCTTGATGTTGAACAAAAGGAATTTACATTTGCACGGGCTGGGCATAATGCTTTAATATTGAAAAATTTAGGAGGAATAAATCATTTTCTGCCGAAAGGGATCGGTATAGGTCTGGATAAGGGTTTGATATTTGATAAGGTCATTGAAGAGGTGACTGTACCTATCGGAAAAGGGGATATGCTTTTTCTTTATACTGACGGGATAAGTGAAGCTATGGATAATCGGAAAAATGAATTTGGTGAAGATAAGGTTAGTGATTTTATTTCTGCATTAAACGATGTCAGCTGCAAAAAGGTTTGTGATCAATTATTAACCGAAGTAACCACATTTGCCGGGGATGCTGAACAAAATGATGATCTGACAATGATCGCAATTAAGCATGTTTAGTAGATTAATTCATGATAAATGAAAGACTTATACTTTTCGATATAGACGGAACAATTTTGAAAACAGATCCAAGCGCCCGCCGCGCCCTGTCTGATGCGATAAGTAATTTTACAAATAATCCTGTAGATCTGACTGTTGAAGATTGTGCGGGTAAAACCGACCGTTTAATTGTATCAAATTCTCTAAAGAAATTTAATATTCCTTTTGATAATGAAAAGATGCATATCATCTTAAATGATTATTTTAGACTTCTACAAGATTCATACAGGCATGACAGGTCAGAGTTATACTCAGGAGTTGTTGAATTACTGAACGATATAAATGACGATAATACAAATTTACTGGGACTTCTTACCGGGAATTTCAAAAAAGGTGCTGAAATTAAATTAAGTTCTTTTAATATTATGCATTTTTTTAAGGTTGGGGCATTTGGCGATGACGGTTTTTTGCGGGAGGAACTTCCTGCCGCAGCTGTCCTGAGAGCAAAAGAATTAACAGGAAAATCATTTAATAATAGAAACGTTATTGTTATCGGTGATACTGCCGACGATGTGAAATGCGGTAAGGTAATAAATGCGAAAACAATTGCAGTATGCAGAAAAAAAGAATTTTTGGATAGTATAAAAAATTCCAAACCTGATTTTCTATTTTTCAATACTGAAAATCATAAAGATATACTAAAAGCAATATATTCATAAATAGAGATCAAAATGTATTACATTTCAATAACAGGTGAATTTTCAGGCGCTCATTCGCTAAGTGAATATCCCGGGGAATGCGCAAATATTCATGGGCATAACTGGAAAGTTAAGGTTATTACAACTTGCAGGGAAGTAAATGAAATCGGAATTTCTATTGATTTTAAGATACTTAAAACCATTTTAAATGACGTTCTCTCAGGTTTTGACCATAAAGATTTAAATAAACTTGAATATTTTGAAAGCATTAATCCTTCCGCTGAAAATATTTCGAGGATAGTATTTCATGAGTTCAAAAAAAAACTGCCTGAGAACGTAACCCTAAGATCAGTTGAAGTGTTTGAATCAGATAAATATTCCGCAAGATATGAAGAAGATTAAGGTCAGTGAAGTTTTTACCAGCATTCAGGGGGAGTCCTCATACCAGGGAATCCCTTTCTTTTTTATTAGATTATCAGGCTGTAATCTTAAATGCGAATATTGTGATACAAAAGAGATCATAAACAAAGAAATTGAATATACGATTGATGAACTTATCAAAAAGGTAAAAATCTCAAAACTGGGTCATGTGCAGATTACAGGTGGAGAACCGCTGCTGCAGGTAAATGCGTTTTTTTTAATAGATACTCTTGTCAAAAATGATTTAACCGTACTTGTTGAAACCAATGGATCGATAGACTTTTCCAGCTTAAATAAAAATGCAGTGGTAATAATGGATATTAAAACACCGTCGAGCGGCATGGAGAAACATTTTGATCAAAAGAATCTGGAAAATTTAAAGGTCAATGATGAAATAAAATTCGTTATTAAGGACCGGGAAGATTATAATTGGATAAAAAAGAAATTATCTGAGTACGATCTAACGGAAAATGTTATTTTTTCACCTGTCCATGGAGTTTTAGAACCCTTAACTCTGGCAAATTGGATAATTGAAGACAATCTTAAAGTAAAACTACAGATACAGCTTCATAAATATCTTGGATTAAAGTAATGCCTAAGAATATAATTAAAAAGGTTGGGGTAATATCTGATACTCACGGCAGGTTGAATGATAAAGTCAGGGGAGTTTTTGAGAAAGTTGATATTATTATCCACTGCGGTGATATAGGTAAAAGTGAAATTATAGTGGAGCTTGAAAAACTTGCACCTACATATGCTGTACTCGGAAATATTGATAAACCTTTTGTATTCCCGGGATTGAAATACCAATCAACTATTCAGGTAAACGGTTTTAATATATTGATCAGACACGAGTTTGACCCGGATCATAAGAAACATTTTAAATTGGCAGAAAATTTTGATCTGGTTTTTTTCGGGCATACGCATATTCCGTTTATAAAAAAGCAGGATGATGTAATATTTGTGAATCCCGGTTCTGCTTCTCAGGGGAGGAGAGGAAATCCCGAATCGGTAGTTTTAATTGATTTTAGTGAAGAAAATATCCTTCCGAAAATAGTTAAATTGACTTGAATTTTTTCTATTTATCACTCCACGGCGGAATTTTTTCATTCCATTTTAAAGCGTTATATTTTTTCAAAACTTCCAGGGTCTCTTTTATGGGAATCGCTTCTAAAGTTCGGTTATTATTTCCCGTTATAGTTTCAGCCATGAACATTGAATTTAAAATGGCTTCTTCAGCAGCTTCTATGACAGCCATAAAAAGCGGGCTCATATGGTCATTCTGGAGGTCATCGATCGCTTTAACTCTTTCGCGTGTAAAATATTTGACCCGGTTTTTTTCATAAGTGGAAAATGCAATTACATAATCTCCGCTCCCGTTTGAACCTGTACCCCCAACACGTCCCATGGCATGTGATACGCGTTTAGCCATTCTTTTCAGGTTTCTCGGTGAAACAGGGGCATCTGTTGCGATCACTATCATGCATGAGCCATCTACATCATATGGAATATCCCTGTTCATATAGAATTTATTCATTTCCCTTCCGACAGGTGCTCCATTTATAGTTAAATTGCCTCCAAAGTTCGTCTGAACAAGAACTCCAACTGTATAGCCGCCTCTTCTTTGAGGAAGTACTCTTGAAGAAGTTCCTATGCCTCCTTTAAATCCCAGGCAGGACGTCCCTGTACCTGCTCCAACGCAGCCCTCTTCAACGGGACCGGTTGTAGCATTTTTAATTGCCTCGAATACATGTTCCTTCTTTACATGCCTGTTTCTAATATCATTTAATCCGCCATCATTAGTTTCACCGACAACAGGATTGACAGAGAAGACTCTCTGGTTACCTTCCATGTTGAGTACGTATTCCATAACCGCATCGGCAACCAGCGGGACATTCAGTGTATTTGTCAGTACAACAGGAGTTTCAATGCATCCTAATTCTCCCAC
>JBHPGK010000016.1:0-26986 GCA_042570605.1 Candidatus Zhuqueibacterota bacterium | reverse complement strand
AGTAAATCCAACTTAGAGGAATCAGACTCCCACGTCCCGCCAGTGCGGGATCCGCATCTGGAGGATAATGAGAGTATTTTATTTGTTTTTTAGTAAAATACCGGTTGGGAAACACGCACGAAAGTGGGAATCTCACGGCATAATGGAGGTATAATTATGAGATTCCCGCGTATCCGCCTCAGGCGTGGATCTGGTCGGGGATGACACACGTTAACAGGGGGATCATGGAAATCTCTATGACAAAATATTTACTTATCAACAAATTCAGTACTTTTTGAGGAAAATTGAATCTACTCATATCTCAAGCTGTCTACAGGATTTGCTCTTGCAGCCTTTGTTGACTGGTAGCCAATTGCGATAAGCGTCAATATAAGGGAAAGAAATCCTGATAATATAAAGATAAATACATTTATACCGGGATTATATGCATATGATTGAAGATATTTACTGACTGCAAAGAATGCCAGGGGCAGGGTGACAATATTTGCAATGACGACCAAAACAACAAATTCTTTTGTCAGGAGTGTAACAATTTTTAGTACTGAAGCACCCATAACTTTTCTGACACCAATTTCTTTAGTCTTTTGTTCAGCCATATGAGATATAAGCCCCAGTAAGCCAAGACATGCGATAATGATGGCAAATATTGAAAAATAATTCAATAATGTCTTCAACTGATTTTCGGTTCTGTACAAGTTCTCAATTCCCTGTTCTAAAAACCGGTAACTGAAATCCTGATTAGACATAACTTCCTTATTCTTTAACTTAATAAAATCGATCGTCCCTGTTTGGTCTGCTGCTTTAATTCTTATAAAAACAAACGAATTCCAGCTTGGTCTCATCTTTAAGACAATTGGTGTGATCATGTTCTGAAGAGGCCGGAAATGAAAATCTTTAACTACACCGACTATTTGCAGTTTACCAAACCAGGTTGAAATCCACTTCCCTATTGGGGAGCTCATCCCCATAATCTCTAACGCTTTTTCATTAACAACACACGCATTTTCAAGGTCGGTTGCATATTCCCTGGAGAACGGTCTTCCCTCGAAAATATCCATTTTAAAAGTTTTAAAATAATCAAAATCAACGAAATCCCAATTCATCGATACCTTATTGCCGGTTTCATTACCTTCCCAGTCAGCCAGAGTAGCAGATCCGATATTCAAGGGGTACTGAGCGGATGCAGTCACATTAATAACACCGGGATGCTGAAGCAGTTCTTCTTTAAGTGTGCTGAACTTTCCTTTTTCATTTTGATTTATACTAAAAAACAACAAATTACTCTCGTCGTAACCCATACCTCTGTTCAGCATAAAATTGATCTGCCTTGTAACTGCAAGTGTACATATTATCAGAAATATTGAAATTACGAATTGCAGTACAACAAGAATTTTTCTTGAATATGCACGTCTGCTGAAAAACAACTCTTTTTTAATAATATTTACAGGTTTTACGGAAGACAGAAAAAGAGCAGGATAGCTCCCGGATATCAGCGAAGTGATTATTCCCAGACAAAAAACAACCAAGATAATTTTATAATTTAATAAATCTGCAATTACAAATTCCTTTCCGGTAATATTTTTGAAGACCGGTAAAAAAAGCACAACCAAAACAGCGCTTACCATAAGAGAGAGCATCATCAACAGCATCGATTCACTGAAAAATTGAACGATAAGATTTTTTTTAAAGGCGCCTACTACTTTTCTGATACCGACCTCTTTCAGTCGTTTTAAAGAGCGAGCTGTTGTAAGATTAATAAAGTTAATATTTGCAATGATCAAGACAAACAGTGCGATTCCTGAGAAAATATAGACGAATGTTATTAAACCACCGCCATTAAAATTATGAAGATGATATTTTTTCATTGGATGCAGATGCAGGGTGCGCTCCCAGTGTTCTGATTTCGGAGCGTGATTATTAAAAATTTCAGCTATTTTTTTCTCGACATTTTCCGGAATGACATTTTGATGAAGAAGTACATAAGTCATTAGTGGATTTCCCGCCCAATTGCTTGCATGGTTTTCATCCGGACCGTTAACTGCTTCAAAAGGTGCTATCATTGTAAACCTTGAGGAAGAGTTTCTCGGCAGATCCTCAAAAACTCCCGTTACTTTTAAATTGAACATATCATTAATGTTTAGAAATTTTCCAATCGGATCATCGCTGCCGAAAAACTTCCGGCTGACACTCTCGGATATTAAAACGGTCTGCAGTTCTTTCAATGCTATTGCAGGATCTCCGATAATCATTTTAATAGTAAAAATATCCAGGAAGGATGGATCGGCTGCGATCACCTCATTTTCATTAAAAGATTTATCTTCATATTTTACGCGAATATTATTATGGTGGCTCATCCTGGCGGAATATTTTACTTCCGGACACTCTTCGCTCAAAACTTGCGAAAGCGGGTAATAAGATGCATCCGAAAAATCTACCTGCCCTCCTGATGTCCTGGATTCAGTGTAAACAAGATAAATATCTTTCAGGTTTTCATGAAAATTATCATAACTTATTTCATTAAAAATCCATAACATTATCAATATCGAACATGCCATGCCGACTGCCAGTCCTGAAATATTGATAAAGGAATAAAATTTCTGCCTTTTAATGGAACGTATTGCGGTTTTTAAATAGTTCTTAAACATTATTGTTCTCCAGTAAGAAAGGTTTACAATTTTTTGAAAAATTAATATATATATTTGTTTCCAATACCATAGTCTTGCCCTGAAAACACCTTTATTCAAAACCAGATGCTTATAATACTCCTCAAAATCACCAAGCGGTGTTTTCCATTTCCCGTCGGGTAAAATAAAACCGAGAATCCATTGGGCAAAAAACGGCGGTTTTTTTTCAGGATCTTTCATAATTATGAACTTGTTTTTAGGGAAATATCCGGGACTTTTTTCCACATTGCTTTCTGGACTGTTTTGACCCTGAGAAGAGCCTGTTTCCCGTTATCAGTTAATTTGTACATTCGTTTATGTCTGCCTCCGCGTTCCGGAGTTGAGTCGGAAAGAGAGGATTCAACCATTCCTTTCCTGACAAGGCGGTCCAGCGGCATGTATATGGAGCCTAATGACCAGTCTTCACCGGAAATCTCCGAAACTTCCTGTCTGATAGTGATAGAATATGCTTCTTCCCGGAGTTTCCAGACTGCAATCAAAATCATTTCTTCGGGCCTGGTAATTAAATTCATAAATTCTCCTTTAAAATATACAATCCTAACATCCTGAAACATATATAGATACGAAAATGAATATTATTTGTTTCAAATTATTAGGATTGGTTAAATCGACTTAATTTTGATCAATGGTAATTAATATAAATGAATAATGTGTGCAGAATAAAAATCAAAAATTTAACCTGAACATACGGTCTATTCATATTTTAAAGAATCCACGGGATCAGATGATGCAGCTTTTAATGCCTGAACACTGATAGTTAAAACAACTATGATCAATGCCAGAATTCCGGAACCAACAAAGATCAACAGCGGCATATTTATCCTGTACTGAAATTCCTGCAGCCACTTGTTCATTACCAGCCATGCAATTGGCCATGAGATCAAAATTGCTGTCAAAACCAGTATCAAGAATTCTCTTACCAAAAGACTGAATATATTGAGCATATCGGCACCGAGCACTTTTCTGATCCCGATCTCTTTTATTCTACGGTTGAAAATAAGTGAAGTCAGACAGAAAATGCCCACACATGTAACGAGTAATGCAAGGATAGATGAATAATCAACAATTTCATTCCATCTTTTGAAATTCGAATACGATCTCTCTATTTCTTCGTCAATAAAATAATAATAAAATGGTTTTCCCGGTTGAATTTCCTTATAAGTTCTCTCTAATATACCCAGAGTTCGCTGGATATCGTTACCTGAATATTTAACTAATAAATATGTCAGCGGCGCACTCGGTTTAATATAAAGTAATAATGGACTAATTTCGTGATTGACTGCCATATAGTTAAAATCTTTAACAATCCCAATTATCTTAAAAAGGGGATTTCCCGTTGCATTTATTCTGACAGTTTCTCCTATATAAGGTTCCTTAATATCCATATCATTGATGAATTTCTGATTAACGATCGCAGAAGCTGTGTCTGATAGAAAATTTTTTGAAAAATCTCTGCCGGCTGTCAGCTCAAGTCCCATTGTATTTATATAATCATAGTAAATCCTGCTCATAGTAACAATAACCCGGTTACCATTTATATTATGTGGGGCACTGAACCAGATATTCCTGTCAAATGAACTGCGGCATCCCGAAACATTTAAAATAGAGGGATCATGAATCAGTTTTTCTCTGAATCTGTCAACTACCTTTTCACTATGCAGGTTATTTTCTTCATATGAATTAATAAGGACCTGCCCTTCCCTGTTAAAACCGATATCTTTATTTTTCATATGTTTGATCTGTTTTCCCATGATAAGAGTGGAAATCAGCAGTATGATCGATAGAGAAAATTGAGCGACAACCAGGAGACGTGTAAATATATTCCTCCCTCCTAACCTGGGTTTCCCGGTCAATATATCAACCGGTTTCAGACCAGACATTATCAGTGCAGGATAGCTCCCGGACAGGATTCCGGTAACTGTTACCATCAGTATTATTACTAGAATATGACCTAAATTGAACAGATCATTAATGCTGAGCTGTTTATTCATGAGTTGATTGAAAACAGGAAGAAAGACACTGGAAAGAAAAATTCCAATAATCATTGAAATAATTATAAAAATATATGACTCGCTGAGAAACTGAATAAGCATCTGTCTTTTCCCGGAACCCAGTATTTTGCGAATCCCTATTTCAACTACTCTTGAAGAACTCTCACTGATATGCAGATTAGTATAATTGATGCAGGCAACGATCAGTATTGCCAGTCCTATACATGCCAGAACAATGGAACTTTGGACATCATTTGTACCTGATAAGCCGCGGATCTCTGGAGAAAAATGAACATCTTCAATATTTAATAAAGACATGGAAAGCACTTCACCGTTGGGTCCAAGTAAACCTCCCCGGCGGTGGCTTTCAAACATTTCTTCCAGATTCTTTTCAAGATATTGAGTGATAAATAAAGGAAAGTCTTTTTCGATCTCTCGGGCATCATCTCTTTTATCCAAAAGTACGAACGTTCTGCAATTGAACGGTATCCACCTGGATAGAGATCCGGCTCCATTTATTATATCAATGTTACGGATATTAAGCAAAATCCCATATTTTATTGAAGAATTATCCGGGTTATCCTCCGATAATCCCGACACAATAAAATCCATTTGCCTGCTTCCGAAAGTTAAAGACAGTGTCTTTCCAAGCGGATTTTCATCTCCAAAATATTTTTGCGCAGTACTCCTGGTCAAAACTGCCGAATTGACATCCTGAAGAACCGATTCAGGATTCCCATTGATTATTTTAAACGAAAAAAAACTGAAAAAATCCTCATCCGTAAATAACGGGCTTTCATAAAAAACATTGTCCTTATACCTTACTAAAGCATTTAACCTGGAGCTCTCATTTAACCTTAAGTACTTTTTGACCTGGGGGAAATATTCTTTCAATGACGCTCCTGCCGGTGCGGGTGTTCCCATGACTGAAGCGTTAAACCTGTAAAATGTTGAAACAACCGCATAGATCGATTTCGAGTCCTTATGAAATTTATCATATGATACTTCATGCGAAATATATAAAAACACTATAATAAAACACCCTAAAGCAATAGATAAGCCGATTATGTTTACAATCGAATTTACTTTTTGTCTTTTAAAATTCCTGAAGGATGATGTGACGTAATTTTTGATCATAACGACACTCCATAATATTGAAAATATCAAACGCGGTAAAATTGAGATACAGACCTGCTTGTAAAGCCACAACTTTGCTCTAACTGCGCCTTTACTGGAATAAACATAATTATATTCTTCCTCGATATCACCGATCAGGGAAAACTCCTCTCCCGGATTTGAGATTTTTTTTAAAACATATTTGATAAATCGAAAAAGAATTCGGGAATCTTTTGCCATGTTTATTTAACGGTTCTCCAAGCCGGTTTTTAAATATTTCCATAAATAATTTTAGATTTTTTTATTATTACGGATTTTCCGTACATATGTTTCAATAAATCCGGCTCCAGATATTTAAGCTTTTAACAATTAAAGTCCTGCTGAAGCCGGGGTGTTATAATTTACTCATTTCTTAAAGAGTCAACAGGATTTATCGTTGCCGTTTTCACAGCCCTGTAACTGACAGTCAGCACAGCGATCACCACTGATGCCAGGCAGGAAATGACAAATGATTCAAATCCGATATTTATATGGTAAGCAAAATTTGAAAGCCAGTTGTTCATTACAAAATATGCTGCGGGCCATGAAATGATATTCGCAATCAGTACCCATTTTATAAAATCTCTTGAAAGAAAGAAAATAATATTGGCAAAAGATGCTCCCATTACCTTTCGAATCCCTATTTCTTTTGTTCTCCGTTCCGCAGAAAATGAAGCAAGCCCGAACAGACCCAGACAAGCAATAAATATGGTCAGAATGCTGAAAATTGTTATGATCTCTTTCATACTTTCTTCAACCCGGTACATTGAGGCGAATGATTCCCCGAGGAAAAAATAGTCAAAAGGAGAATCGGGATTAACAATGTTCCACTTATCCTCGAGAAATTTTAAAGTTCCGGGGATATTATCACCCGTGATCTTAATGGATAAATAATTCAATCGTGTAGGCCTAAGAAAAAAATTGACCGGTTCAATTTCATTCCTCAAAGATGAGAAATGAAAATCTTTAACGACACCTACTACGGTGAAATACCACTTTCCCCCGTCCTGGACCTGGATAACTTTTTTCCCGATAGGATCATCCCATCCGAATCTTTTAACTGCAGTCTCATTAAGGATCACAGCCCCTGAGTTTTCGGATGAATAGTCCATATAATCAGATGTGAATTCTCTTTTGAAATTTCTGCCTTTAACCAGTTCAAGTTCATAAGTGTTTATAAAATCAAAATCAACTTTGTTCTGCCATAAACCGATTACTTCACCATCATTTGCCCCTTCCCAGGTGACATCATTATACATACCTATCCTGCTAGGCAGCAAATATGAAGCTGACGCTCCCAAAATTGCCGAATGATTTAACAACTCGTTTTTAAGCAATTCGGGGTCATTAGCGACAGGACCTTTTAAACGAACAACAACAATGTTGTCTTTCCTAAAACCCAGATCCCTGTTTTGTAGAAAAGTGATCTGTTTTTGAACCAGTAACATACAGATGATCAAACAAACAGAAATAACAAATTGTAAAACTGTTAAAGTCTTTCTGAAATTTGCGTTCATTGAACCTGAACTTAATTCACCCTTTATAACTTTTACAGGCTGAAATGCTGATAAAAAGAAAGCAGGATAACTGCCTGAGATCAATCCGACAACAGCAGTCAGAAAAACAATTCCGAGAATTGAAGAACCTGTTAACAGCATATTAGGCTGGAGTTCCTGCCCGGTGATCTCCATTAAAACAGGCAGAAACAGAACAGTAATAATCAACGCAATAAGCAAAGAAATAAAGGAGAAAAGAAGACTTTCACCAATAAATTGTGATATCAGCATCCTTCTGTTCGCCCCGACAACCTTCCTGAGCCCGACCTCTTTTGCCCTGTTTGCATAACGTGCAGTTGCCAGATTCATAAAATTAAAACATGCGATTAACAGCAAAAGTATTGCCGCTGAACCAAATATATAGATATATTTGATATTACCATACGGCGTTGCTTTCGAATATAAATGGATTTTGTCAAGACGCTCAAGTATATTTCCAGGGCGTGGCTCACCCGGATAAAACTCTTTAAATACTAAATTTATTTTTGCCTGAACTTCTAAGTATGAAGTATTTTTCCGAACTAATACCCACGTTGTTAATATTTGACTGCTTCGATTACCTGAAAGCCTGTCTCCAAAAAGTTCTGATAACGTAGAAAATGAAATTAATATATTATATCTGAAATCAGAATTTTGAGGTAAATTTTTGAATACCCCTGCTACTTTTATATTTACATCCTCAGCAACTATCAGTATCTTTCCAACGGGATCTTCATCTCCAAAATATTTCTCTGCAAAATCCTCTGATATTACACACGTGTATTTTTCATTTAATGCTGTTTCCTCAGTGCCGTTAACAAAGGAAAACGAAAACACTTTAAAAACAGACCTGTCGGTAAAAAATATTTCCCTCTCCTGAAATTTTTTGTTTTTATAAGCAACAGATGGTACCAGAGGCGCGACGAAAAACCTGACAGCCTCCTCAACTTCAGGAACATTATCAAGCAGATAGGGCGCCAGTGGAGCCTGTGAGTGATCCGAAACCGGTGAATTATCATAGGGCATTATCTGGTTTATTCTGTATATCCTGTCCGCTTTAACATTATGTTTTTCATAGCTGAACTCATATCTTATGAATAAAGAGATAAGAATGAAACTTGCCAGTCCAACTGAAAGACCTGTTAAATTAATGAACGAATAACCCTTTTGTCTTTTTACTGTCCTTAATGCGATTTTGAAATAGTTTTTAAACATAATTGTCCTCCATTTAAACCAGTCAAACAAATATAATGGAAACGATTTAATGATCTGTTTGAAGATCCATATATTGGCTGATCTTCTGCCCTTTTCTTCATATATTTGCGAAAATATCTCTTTATAATCACCATTCAGATTGATGAGGTCTGATTCCGGCAGAAACAGGTTCAGCAAATATTCGGCATATTTTGGTAATTTTTTCATATCCCCTTTCACAATGTACCTATGCGTTTTTTATTACGGTAGTTCTAAACCCGTCCCACAACCTGTCATGAATCGTTTTGATCTGAGACAAAACCTCCAGACCCTGTTTGGTCAGTTTATAGTATTTTATCGCTTTCCCACCCCTAACCGCTGTAGGTTCGCCGTGATATGTATCCAAATAACCATTTTTGTACAGTCTATTCAGCGGTACATAAATGGTCCCCACATCGAGATATTTACCTGTAATTTCTTTCAGTTTTTCCCTGATGTTAACCAGGTACGCATCTTCATTCAGTTGATAAATTACAAGCAGAATCTGTTCTTCCTGTTTTGTAAGTGATTTCATTCCACACCTTTTGATTTAGTTTCTTTGAATCTTTCAAGGATATCTAATATAGAATACGGGAACATTTCCTTGAAAGTTTCAAGGAAATATAAAAAAATCATTTTTTCTGATGGATTTATTATATGATAATAGCAGTATAATTTTCTGAAAATTTTAACACAGAGTCCACGGAGAATCCAGAGTTACACAGAGTAGTTCTTTTTACTGTAAACATTTTCCCGCCATTGGGGGATCTGCCTCAGGTAGAAACTCTTAATTGCATTTATTCATTTCTCAAAGAATTCACTGGATTTGAAATTGCTGCCTTTACAGTATAGTAACATACGGTAATAAAAGTTAATATTACTGTTATAGTCAAAGAAAGAACATATATCCAGGGATTTATAGTAACCCTGTATGCAAAATTCTGAAGCCAATTATTCATGATATAAAAAGTCATTGGAATTGCAATTACCGCAGCAATAATCGAACACTTTAAGAAATCGTATGACAACATTAAGACAATTTTATTGACCTTAGCTCCAAATACTTTTCTTATGCATATCTCTTTAGTTCTTCTTTCAGCTGTAAAAGAAGACAAGCCAACAAGCCCCAAACATGCAATAAAAATAGCAATGAGCGTAAATATTAGAATAATATCGCGCATTTTACTTTCACTTTTATAGATTTTTTCGAAAGCTTCATCCATAAAATGGTATTCAAACGGAAATCCCGGTTCAATCTCTTTGCAGATTTCTTCAATTTTGTTTAATGCAGACTGCATATTCTCGGGTTTTATTTTTATTAAAAAGTACCGGAAAACAGGCGGCTCAATGGACATGACCAAAGGACCGATCTCCTGGTGAAGTGAAGTGTAATGATAATCTTTTACAACACCTATAATCCTGCCTTTATTAGGACCCGGAACTCTTGCACCGAGTCCGATTATCGGATCAATACCGATTATTTTCGCAGCAGTTTCATTAACAATAATTTCTTCATTCATTAATTTTGAAGATCCCTTGGAGAAACTCGAGCCTTTAACTATTTCTAAGTTAAAAGTCTCTATGTAATTCTTTTCCACACTCACAAATGACATTCTCCCTGCTTTTGTTATATCTTCATTTTTTCCATCCCAACCAAGAAAATCTGTTGCATATGCAGCCTGTGACATGATGCTTGATGAGACAGTTGCAGCCGGAATGTCCGGATGTTTCAGGAATTCATTTCTTGCTATCTCATATTTCTCTTTCAATTTACCGTAGAGCTGAAAATATATAAAATGTTCCTTATCAAATCCCAGGTCTCTGTTCTGAATATACATAAACTGGTGAAATACAATTAAGGTACATATTATAAGACTGACAGCTATAACAAACTGCAGGACAACCATTGCTTTTCTTAGAAAACTGCCTCGTTTCTCTGAACCATATAATCCTTTTAGAATCCTGAGCGGTTTAAGTCCTGATAAGAAAAGAGCAGGATATATTCCTGATAGTAAACCTGCCGCTAAAGTGATTGTAATTATACTTGCAGCAATGATAAGGTTATCCCTGAAATTAAATGCCAACTCTTTACCTGAAATAGAAGAAAAATAAGGCATTAATAGAGAGACAAGACATAATGCAGAAATTAATGCAATAAATGAGAAAACTAAAGTTTCAGTAAAAAACTGTCTTAGCAGGTTTTTCCTTGTTGCACCTAAAACTTTTCTCATACCTATTTCCTTTGACCTCAATCCGGACTGTGCAGTCGTGAGGTTTATGAAATTGATACATGCAATTAACAGAATAAAAATCCCAATTAATGTGAAAATTGATATATAAAGAATATCTCCGCGCTCTTCCGAGTCCCTTATATGAGAAGAATATAACTGAATTTCTTTTACAGGCTGCAGGTATAATTTATTTACATTGTTATCCCATATTTTATCATAGAAATTTTTGACTTTATCTTTCAATTCAATTAAAGAAGCATTTTCACGTAATAAAATATAATTTCTGAAGAACCATGGACCGCCTTTACTATTCAGGAATTTTCCATAATAGGTGAAAATAGATTCAATATTTTCAAAAGGTACCAGCAAATCGAATTGAAGATGGGAGTTTTTAGGCACATTTTTAATAACACCTGTGACTGTATAATCAAACTCGTTTTCAACTGTTAAAGTTTTTCCGATGGGATCCCGGTCTCCAAAGTATTTTTGAGAAATCTTTTCTGTTAAAATAATTGAGTTTTTATCGGGAAGAGGATTATCCGGATTTCCTTTTATAAATTGATAAGTGAACATTTTAAATAAAGAAGGATCACCAAAAGCAAACCTTTGTTCATTGAATCCCCTTTCTTCGTGCTTTACAAGAATATTAGGTTTAATATTTCCAAGTATTTTAAATCGTAAAGCTTCCTCAATTCCAGAGAATTCTTCTTTAAGTGCATATGATGTTCGCGGACCGGAATACGCACTTATCTTTATCTTCCTGGTTGTCCTTGGAAATTCCATCAAAACCCTGTAGACCCTGTCACCATTAATGTGATATTTATCATAACTGAGTTCATCCTTTACCCAGATAAAAATAAAAATACAGCACGTTAATCCTATTGCAAGACCGGTAATATTAATAAAAGTATAACCTTTTTGTTTTTGAATGTTTCTTAATGCGGTTTTTAAATAATTTTTGAACATGGCAAAACTCCAGTAAATTGAAAAAGTTAAAATTTGGGGTATTGCTCCGAAAACCTCAGACCAATACCATTTAACTGCTTTAAACCTGCCCTCCCTCTGGGAAATATTTTGATAAACTTCCTCCAAGTCGTCAATCCTGTTGATCCTGTTTTCCCTTCTGAGAAATTTCTTCAGTAACCATTTAGCAATTTTTGGAGGTTTATTTTTCATTTATCTTCAACACAGAGTTCACAGAGTGAACAGAGTTACACAGAGTAGTTTTTTATTAATTCCTGACTCTTTCCCGCCTTGGCGGGATCTGCCTCCGGCAGAAATTCTTAATTCTTAATTCTTAATTATATTTTTACTCATTCTTCAGGCTGTCAACCGGATTTGCCGTCGATGCTTTTACAGTCTGCCATCCTACTGCAATCAAAGTGATAAACAAAATGATAATTCCAGTATAAACGAAAACAAAAATGTTGATATCTGTTCTATAAGCAAAATCCTGTACCCATTTAGTGATAAAATAATAAGATACGGGCCATGCTATAATGTTACTGATTATTACCAACAACAGGTATTCATTAGACAATAATCGCATAATATCAGCGATTGAAGCACCAAGAACTTTTCGGATACCTATTTCTTTTGTCCTGCTCTCTGCCGTGAAAGATGACAAACCGACCAATCCCAGGCATGAAACAAATATTGCAATAACCGTAAATATCTCTAAAATGATCCGCATTTGCTTTTCGCCGCTGTAAAGGGCTTCATATGATTCATCCATAAAATGGTACTCAAAAGGGTATTCGGGTTCTATGGTTGTAAAGATTCCTCTAATATAATCCAGCGTACTCTGCATGTTCTCCGGTTTAATTTTTATTAAAAAGTAGCGGAAAACAGGCGGTTCCATGGATATGACCAGAGGTCTGATCTCATTATGAAGCGACATAAAATGATAGTCCTTCACAACACCAATAATCTGTGCATCTGGTCCTCCAGGTACTTTTGCTCCAAGTCCAATTATCGGATCAATGTCTATCATTTTTGCAGCAGTTTCGTTTATAATGATTTCTTCATTTGTTTTCTTCGGGGGATTTTTGGCAAAACTTGTTCCCTGTGCCATTTCAATGTTGAAAGTTTCAATAAAATCTTTATCTACACTAACAAAAGAGAACATATCTCTATTTTTATCATAATTTTTCCCTTCCCAATGGAGATTATCTCCTGCGTATGCTCCCCGGGACATTATACTCGACGATATAGTAACAGCCGGAATATTTGAATTTTTCAGCATTTCATTTTTTGCCAATTCATATTTTTCCTTCAATTGACCGTAAAGGGAGACATATATGAAATGGTCCTTATCATAACCAAGATCCCTTTTCTGGATAAACATAAACTGACGGAAGATCATTATAGTGCATATAATTAGACTTACTGCAACAACAAACTGTATTACTACTAGTCCTTTCCTGAGAAAGCTGCCTCCTTTTTCAGAGCCATATACGCCCTTTAAGATTTTAAGGGGTCTTACGGATGAAAGAAAAAGTGCCGGATATATCCCGGATAACGCCCCTGAAATCAAAGTGATAGTTATTATGCCGGCAGCAGTTAAAAGATTTCCGCTTATATCAAAAGACAACTGTTTTCCGGAGATTGAATTAAAAAAGGGCATTAGCACATAAACAAGACATAACGCTATAAAAAGGGCAAAAAACGAGAAAATCAGAGTTTCTGTAAAAAACTGCCTAATAAGATTTTCTCTTGTAGCACCCATTACTTTTCTCATTCCTATTTCTTTTGCTCTAATACCTGACTGTGCGGTCGTGAGATTGACAAAATTTATACATGCAATAATCAATATAAAAATTCCGGTTAAGGAAAAAATATAGACATATTGAATATCACCCCGTTTTTCAAAATCCCTGATACCTTTGGACCTTAAATGTATATCTTTTACAGGCTGCAAAGATATAAAAAACGGTGTTCTTTCAAATTTATCCGGATAGTAGTTTTTTACTTTTTCATTAATCTCCTTAAAAGGAAGATTCTCGCTGACCATTATGTAATTGTTAAAAAAGTGCAGTCCGTAACTTTCAAGGAATTTTCCGTAATAGGTCAGGTAGTTTTCTATATGTTCAAAAGGAATGATTAAATCAAATTGAAGATGGCAGTTGTGAGGAATATCTTTGATAATACCTGTAACTGTGTATTTATACTTGTTTTCAACTGTAAGGATTTTGCCTATCGGATCCTGGTTCTCGAAATATTTTGCTGCGAGCTTTTCAGACAGAACAATTGAATTTAATGAGTTATAAGGATTCTCGGCACTTCCCAGAATAAATTGAAAAGTAAACATTTTAAACAACGAAGCATCCCCAAAAGCTAAGCGGGTCTCGTTGAACATCTTTTCATTATACTTCACAAGAATATCAGGCTTTATATTACCAAGGATCTTGAATCGTGCAGCTTCCTCAATTTCCGGGAACTCCTCTTTCAATCCGATTGGCGCTCTTGGAGCAGTAAATGAAGATCTCTGGCTGCTCCCTGCTCGTGTTGATCCTAAAATGAGCCGGTAAACCCTGTCACCATTAATGTGATATTTATCATAACTGAGTTCATCTTTCACCCAGATAAACAGAAATATACAGCATGCTAATCCAATAGTAAGACCGGTTACATTTATAAATGTATAACCTTTATGCTTTCGGATATTCCTCAATGCGGTTTTTAAATAATTCTTAAACATGGTAAAACTCCAGTATATTGAAAATGTTAAAATTTGGGGTATTGTTCCGAATACCTCGAACCAATACCAGATAACTGCTTTAAACCTGCCTTCTCTCCCGGCAATATTTTGATAAACTTCCTCAAAGTCGTCAATCCTATTGAGATTGTCTTCACTTTTGAGAAATTTCTTCAGTAACCAATTTGCTATTTTTGGAGGTTTATTTTTCATTTATCTTCAACACAGAGTGAACAGAGTTACACAGAGTAGTTTTTTATTAATTCCTGACTCTTTCCGCCAGAGGGGGGATCTGCCTCCGGCAGAAATTCTTAATTCTTAATTCTTAATTATATTTTTACTCATTCTTCAGGCTGTCAACCGGATTTGCTGCTGCGGCTTTAATTGATTTATAAGCTACCGATATAAATGAAATACAAATAGCAATCAAAAAAGTTGTTATAAAAACTCCGATCCCAATAGTCGTTTTATAAGCAAAGTTTTCAAGCCATTTCTGCATCGCATACCACGCAATCGGGAAAGCAATTACAACAGCCAGAATCACCCATCTGATAAATTCTTTTGACAGAATATATACTATTCTCGAAACAGACGCCCCCAGCACTTTTCTAATTCCTATTTCTTTGGTTTTCTGTTCGGCAGTGAACGAAACAAGCCCAAATAATCCCAGGCAGGATATAAAAATCGCAATTACGGTGAAATACAAAAATATCTGTCCTAATTTTTTCTCAGAGCTGTACATCCTGTCCACTCTTTCATCAAGGAAATAATAACGGAAAGGATAGTCTGGTGAAAACTCCTTGAATTTTTCTTCGAGAAAATCGATTGTTCCGGAGATATTCTCAGATTTTAACCTCACCGCAAAATAAGGACTTTGTCTTCTCGGATTATTCAGGTATAAAGCCATAGGCTCAACCTCAATGTGAAGTGAAGTATTGTGGAAATCCCTGACAACACCAATTACTCTGCCTTCAGGATCAGGTCTTCGAAAACCAAATTTTTTACCAACAGGATCTTCCCAGCCGATAACCTTAACTGCTGCTTCATTCAGTATCCATGCTTCGGATACATCGGTGCTGTAATCTTTTGAAAAATTTCTTCCTTTAAAAATTTCAACTTTAAAAAAATCGATAAAATTATAATCAACATTTCCAAAATAACATAAAAATCCCTCATCTTCCTTTTTCCCTTCCCAGTTTGCATAATTGTTCGAGCTTATAGATATCGGTATTTCCCCCAAGGCATATACATCTGTAATATTTGGATTTTTCGCAATCTCTTCTTTAAAAGGCTGGAAATTATTTCTGATACTGCCCCCTGCAATTCCATATACAATTTGATCTTTCCGGAATCCAATATTTGCAGTTCTGATAAACTCCAATTGATTATAAATTCCCATTGAGCAGACTATCAGAATCACAGAAATTACATACTGGATTAAGACAAGGATATTGCGAAACCAGGATGACCGACTCGAGCCTGATTTTAAAGTACCCCTGATAATGTCTATTGGCTTAAATGAAGAAAGTAAAAGTGCCGGATAACTCCCGGATAACAGCCCTACAGATATCAAAATTCCGATCAAGCCAAAAAGTATCCAGCCATTCAAAAGCATATAATAATTCAAGTCCCTTTCAATGAACTTGCTGAATCCCGGAATTAACAGATTAACAAACACGATTGAAATTATCAAAGCAATAAACACAAACAAAACCGATTCACCGAAAAATTGTTTAATAAGGTTACCCCTGTATGCTCCCACTACTTTCCTGACACCAATTTCTTTTGCCCTTTTAACAGATCTGGCAGTGGATAGATTCATATAATTCATACAAGCGATAAGTATTATTAGAAAAGCTATCGCAGAAAACAAATAAATATACCTGATATCACTTATATTCGGTGCATCAAAGTTGGTTTTGCTGTGAAGATGAATGCTGGTTAGCGGTTGCAGATGAAATTTATTTTCAGTATCACTATTTCTATATTTTTTTAATAATCCTGTAACCTTTTCTTCCAGTTCTCTAATATTAATATCCTTCTTAGTAAGGATGTATGTATTCCATATATTGTTACCATTACGCCAAGACTCTATCCGTGATCGTCCATTGCTTCGTATAGTATACAGAGTATTAAAAGAAGCAACAAAATCAAATGTAAAGTGTGAATTTTTCGGGATATTTTTCAATACTCCGGTAATTGTATAATCACGGTTGTCAATGTTTAATACACTGTCGACAGGATTGTTATTACCGAAATACTTTTTTGACATTTCTTCTGTTAATAATAACGAGAATGGCTTCTTTAATGCTGATTCACGATCTCCATAAATAAGGGGGAAAGTAAATATTTCCAGGAACTCAGGATCTGCATATCTGATGTCTGTTTCTCTAAATATATTGTCATTGTGTTTTATTATCCCACTTTGGTTTAGTGCTCTGGTCGATTGTAGTACTTCAGGAAATTCCTCAGTAACCACGACTTTTAAAGCTCCGGGTGTTGAATTGAACCATTCTGTCCCCTGATATTTGTTGCCCTTCTGAAACATAACAACACGATATATCTCGTTTGCGTTCTTATGGTATTTGTCAAAGCTCAATTCATACTGAACATAAAACATTATTAACAGAGTACAGGTCAGTCCGATTGCAAGACCTGCAATATTTATAAATGTATATCCCCTTTGTCCTCGTAAAATCCTCATTGCGGTTTTTAAATAGTTCTTAAACATGGTTAAACTCCAGTAAATTGAAAATGTTAAAATTTGGGGTATTGTTCCGAATACCTCGAACCAATACCAGATAACTGCTTTAAACCTGCCTTCCTTTTTTAAAATATTCCAATACACCTCCTCATAATCATCAACCCTGTTGATCCTGTCAACATCTTTGAGAAGTCTCTCAAGTATCCATTTAGCTATTTTTGGCGGTCTATTTTTCATATAATTTAAACACAGAGTTCACAGAGTGAAAAGAGCTGCACAGAGTTATAATTTTTGACTGTTAACTGTTTTCACTCATTTTTTAATGATTCAACGGGATTTGAATTACCCGCTTTTACAGATTTATAACCTACAGAAATAAAAGAAATAAATAACGCAAACAGCAAAGCAGTAATAAAAACATCAATTCCAATGGTTGTCTTATAAGCAAAATTTTCAAGCCACCTGTTTATTGCATACCACGCTAAAGGGAGCGCAATAACAGCAGCTAAGATCACCCACCTGATAAATTCTTTTGATAACATATACACAACACTCGAGACTGAGGCTCCCAGTACTTTTCTAATTCCAATTTCCTTTGTTCTTTTTTCAGCAGTAAAAGCCCCTAAACCAAAAAGCCCAAGGCTGGCAATAATTATCGCAATTGCTGTAAAACAGGTAAAGATCATACCAAGCCTTTGATCTGTTCTGTACAACCTGTCTAACCTGTCATCCAGAAAAGAGAAATTAAAAGGATAGTTGGGAGAAAATTCCTTATATTTTTCTTCAATAAAACTAATTGTTCCGGGAATATCATCAGGTTTGATTTTAGCTGAAAAATAGCTTTTATCATTACCGGTGCGTGCTAATGTTATTACCAAAGGTTCAATCTTAAGCCTGAGTGATTGAAAGTGAAAATCATCTGCCACTCCGATAACAATGCCTTCTTCACTTTCCCACTGGCGAAATTTTTTACCTAATGGTCTATCCCAGCCGATTGCATTTACAGCGGCACGATTTAAAATATAAGCTTTACCCTGATCAGTGACTATTTCCGGAGAGAAACTACGCCCTTCGAGTAACTTGATATTGTAAAATTCAAAAAAGTTATAATCAGCAAATAACCGGTAAAAATTAGTATAATCATCTTCCTGTTTGCCTTCCCACCATCCACCACCACCCCAATTGTTGTGCTCTAATGACGTATTTAAATAAGTAATATCTGAAACCTGGGGATGTTTTAGCAGTTCATTTTTAAAGGTCTCATAGCTGTTTTTTAATTCAGGATCATATGCTTGAAATGTTAAAATATTCTCTTTTTGAAATCCAAGGTTTCTGTTTTTTATATAATTCAACTGGTTGTACAGGACAATTGTGCTTACAATCATAGATATTGAAATCACAAATTGGAAAGTAACAAGTGTATTCCTGAAAGCTGTTGTTTTTCTTGAACCTGATCTTACAGATCCTTTCAAGATCGTTACAGGCTGAAACGCAGAAAGTAATAATGCGGGGTAACTCCCGGATATAAATCCGGACAGAACTGCAATTACAATTAATATTGATACCATGCCTGAGCTGCTAAAGATAGTAAAATTCAGATCCCGCTCAACAAAAGTGCTGTATAATGGGAGTATCAGTTTAATTAAGAAAAGAGATATAAAAAGTGCAAACATTGAAAAAATTACGGCTTCACCTAAGAATTGAAGAGAGATTTGTTTTCTGTGAGCACCTGCAACTTTCCTTATTCCTACTTCCTTTGCCCTTCTAAATGCCTGTGCAGTCGATAAATTCATATAATTGAAGCATGCAATAATAAGTAAAAATACTGCTATAGCTGAAAATATATAAACATATCTGATGTCACTGCTCGGTTCATATTCCCTGTTTATTCTATTGTTCAAATGTATACCGGTAACAGGCTGCAGATTATAGTCATTATATTTGTCCCTTCCGCTGAGAGTTTTAACAAGCTGAGTAATCTTATTTTCCAATACTTTCAGATTTGTATTATCCCGAAGTTGAACATAAGTAGTATAATTATTATTGCCCCATTCTGCAATATTTGCCGGCCAGTCTTCATAAATAATGTACAACGATTGATAAGACGCCAGAAAGTCAAACTTTAAATGAGAATTCCCTGGTGTATTCTGAAGTATTCCAGTTACAGCATAATCGTTATTATTAATAGTCAGGGTTTTGCCAAGCGGGTTTTCATTATCAAAATATTTAAAAGCCATTTCTTCAGTTATTAGTACGGTAAGAGGTTCAGTTAGTGCAGTTTCTTTATCACCATTGATTAAAGGGAATGTAAAAATTTCAAGAAAATCAGGTTCCACTATGAAAAACCTGTTTTCAATAAAATATTTGTTTTTATAATGTACATTCCTGTTTAAATGCATCACTCTTGTCGCCTTTTCAACTTCAGGAAAGTTCTCAAGCAGAGTAGGTTTCAATTTTCCACAGGAGGCATTCCACATATCGGTTCCCAGCCATACATTACCTGTCTGCTTCATTACAACTCTGAAGATAGAATCTGCATTTTCATGATATTTATCATAACTCAATTCATACCTGACATATAACAGGATTAAAACAAAACATGTAAATCCAATTACCAGACCGGAAATGTTTAAAATTGAGTATGACCTGTATCTTTTTATATTCCTTAATGCGGTTTTTAAGTAATTTTTAAACATGGCAAAACTCCAGTAAATTGAAAAATTAATAACTTCAGGTATGGAGCCAATAATTTCACTCCAATACCAGATAACTGCCTTAAATTTTCCTCTTTGACATACCAAATATTTATATGATTCTTCAAAATCGTCAATTCTGCTGACCTTGTCTTCCCTTTTGAGAAATATCTCAAGTATCCATTTAGCAATTTTTGGAGGTTTATATCTCATAAATTTTTCAACACTGAGTTCACAGAGTGAACAGAGCTGCACAGAGTTATTTTTTAATAGTAAACTTCTTTTAATCAAATGCGACATCAGAAATGCCGTCCCATAATGCAGTATTAACCTGCCTGATCTCTTTAAGCGCAAGTTTTCCGGTAGAAGTCACCTCATACATTACCTTGCTCCTGCCGCCGCGTTCTGGTACCGGGGCGCTGTTATACTTCCATACAAATCCCTTTAGGGTCAGCTTATCAAGTGCCACATAAACAGCACCAAATTTCCAGATGTACCCCGTCAGGTCTGATACCAGTTCCTTTATTGTAACTCCGTAAGCATTCCCCATCAACTTCCAGACAGCCATCAAAACGATCTCTTCATTCCTTGATAATAATCTCATAATTTCCCCTGAATTTTATTTGTACAATTCTTTTAGACAAATACGCAAAAATATTTTAAAAGTTTCTGTTTTTTTATAACGCTAACAATAATCATATTAATACTATTATCTATTTCTCTAAACTGTTTAGACAAATATGAAGAAAAAAGGTTGGCAGGAATTTTGAGCCATTCAGCAGACTTGCTAAAAATATTTTCTTTAAGAAAATTCGTAAATCTAAAATCGTAAATCGTTCAACAAAAGTCAGATCCGGCCTACAGCGGGAAACTCCTAACTGTTTTTACTCGTTTCTCAAGCTGTCAACAGGATTTGTCGAAGCTGCTTTAATAGACTGGGAACTGATAGTTAAGATCGCAATGACAAAAGCGAAAAGACCTGAAATGATAAATATATCCAAACCTAAATTTATCCGGAATGCATAATTACTCAACAATTTGTTAGAAAAATAAAACGCCACAGGCCAGGCAATAATATTTGCAGCAGCCACCCATTTTAGAAATTCTTTATTTAACAAAATAATAATACCTGAAATTTTTGATCCAAGCACTTTCCTGATCCCTATTTCTTTTGTCCTTTGTTCTGCCGTAAAGGAAGCAAGCCCGAACAGACCAAGGCAGGAAACAAAAACTGCCAGAAAAGCAAAATACCGGAACAGGCGTCCTCTTTGCTGTACTGATCCGTACAATCTTTCAAAATCTTTGTCCAGGAACCTGTACTCAAACGGATAATCCGCGGCAAATTTATTATAAATATTTCCAATATTTTCCACAGTTGAAGCAATATTTTGAGAATTTATTTTCATGTAAATAAAATTCGATATCGATGGAAAGTAAAAAATAGCCATTGGTTCGATCTGCCGAAAAAGAGGCTGATAATTAAAATCTTTAACAATACCGATAATAGTATAGCTTTGATTCCCGTTTACAAGAGATTTCCCAACAGGAGATCCCTCCCCGATAATATCGGCAAATGTTTCATTTATTACTATTTTGTCCTGCCCTCCATTTGCTGAAGTAACATGCTCCTTAAGGAAAAACACACCATCTTCCATTTCAATTCCGAATGTATTTATAAAATCAATATCCGTAAAAACAAAATTAACCAGCGGGTTTGTGATTTCTTCTTTTCCCTCCCAATCCCAGTTGGTGGTATTCCATCCAATATATGAAACTGGAGCCTGAGTAGTGGTTATATTGAGAACATCGGGATATTTAAGAAGCTCCTGTTTGAATACACTATAATTATTGCCGATTTCCCCTCTTGGAACGGTATATATTACCTGGTTTTTTTCAAGTCCGAGGTCCCTGTTAAGGACAAAATTCAACTGCCTGTAGATAACCAGAGTACAGATTATAAGAACAATTGAAATTGCAAACTGTAAAACGACAAGGACTTTTCTGAAAAAAGAGCTTTTTTTGCCTGAACTTTCAGTCCCTTTAAGCATACTAACCGGTCTGAATGATGCCAGGAAAACGGCAGGATAACTTCCCGAAATCAGTCCGGTAAAAATTATAATTCCAATTATTCCGAATATGATAAATGGCTGTATTAATATATTCAGAGAAAGGTTTTTGCCGGACAGACTGTTAAAAGCGGGTAAAAACAGAAAAGACAATATAAGAGCAAAAATAAAAGAAATTATCGTCAGGACAGTAGATTCTCCTAAAAACTGCCACATGATATTTTTCCTATGAGCACCTGCAACTTTTCTCATCCCGATTTCCCTTGCCCTGGTCCCTGCCCGGGCGGTAGAAATATTCATAAAGTTAATACATGCTATCAGAAGAACAATTCCTGCTATTATTCCGAACATATAAACCTGATTGATATTCCCACCGGTACCTTTTATCCCGTACAGAAAAATATCGGAATATTTTCTCAGGAAAGGTTTTGCCTGTTCAGAATTAGCATTACCTTCAATTATTCGGTTTTCTATCTTTTTATTCAGATCTTCAATAGATACATTATTTCCAACCTGAACATATGTTTTAAATGAAAAGTTGGACCATGTAAGAGTGTACCCATCTCTATTGTAGAAATTATCCAGGTTTTCCAACGGTACGAGGAAATCAAATTTTATCGTGGAATTATCAGGAATGTTTTTTAATACACCTTTGACGGTAAAATTAAGACTATTATCGATCAGCAGTACTTTACCTATTGGATTTTCATCACCGAAATACTTTTCTGCGATTTTTTCCGTAATGAAAATTGAGTAACGGTCATTTTTTACCGTTTCGATACTTCCTTTTACAAGCGGGAAAGTAAACATTTCCAATAAAGAGATGTCACCCGCCTGGATCGGTTCGATAAATCTTTTTTCTTTATAGGTGACCAAAACATTATTAGCAATATTGTTTAGCCGCGCTGTATTAACTATCTCCGGGTATTCTTCCTTAATTGCGGGTCCAATTGCCGGCGGTGCTCCCGGCCATGTCTGCCATTCACCGCTTATCAGAACACGGCTGGTTATTTGATAAAGGCAATTATCATTTTTGTGAAATTTGTCTGTGCTGATTTCATCATAAACCCAGAGGAAAATAAGAATAGTACAGGTCATACCAATTGCCAGACCGAGAATATTGATGATAGAAAATCCCTTGTGCCTTTTTATATTTCTTAATGCGGTTTTAAGATAATTTTTAAACATAGTCAACCTCCAGTAAAATGAAAAGTTAATAAATTCCAGTATTGTTCGGATAACCTGAAACCAGTACCAGATGTATGCTCTAAAAATTCCTCTATCTTTAATTTCACGCTGAAAAACTTCTTCAAAATCTTCTGTTCTGAACGCACGGTCTTCCTTTTTGAGGAAACTTTTGAGGAGCCATTTGGCAATTTTTGGTGGTTTATGTTTCATTTTTTTTCTCTCGCAGAGACGCAAAGAACGCAGAGTAAATTTTTTGAACTATTAACTATTAATTATTTTCAGTCAAATGCTATACTTGAAATACCTTCCCACAAAGAATCCTGGATTTCCCGGATCTCTTTTAAAGCGGCTTTTCCGGTAGAGGTCAATTCATACAAACACCTGCTTCTCTCACCGCGTCCGGAACCCGGCTCACTTATCTGCTTTAAGACAAATCCTTTCTGTGTGAGTTTATCCAGCGGTACGTAAATCGCTCCAAAACTCCAGTCTTTTCCAGTCAGTTCATTTACGATATCTCTTATTGTAACTCCGTACGCATTTCCGTTAAGACGCCAGATAGCCAGCAGGGCAATTTCTTCACTTCTCGATAACAGTTTCATATTTTATCCCCATTGATTAGTCTTAATTATTAAGACAGATCAAAACAAAAAAGGTTTGCAAATTTTTTTTTAACACTGAGTACACTGAGAAAACAGAGTTTCACAGAGTAATATTTTTCTATCTATTAACTATTAATTATTAACTATTAATTGTTTTCTCATTCCCTCCGCAGACTGTCTACAGGATTTACCGCTGATGCCCGGAAAGTCTGAACAAAAACCGTAACCAGAGTAATAAGTATTGTAATTATTCCGGCAAGCAGGAAAGAGAATATATTTAATCCCGGATTAAAAGCAAACATCTGAAGCCATCTATACATTAAAAAATATGAAAGGGGCCAGGCAATAATATTGGCAATAATTACAAGGTATAAAAAGTTCTTAGAAAGGAGCATAACAATTTTGTACGTATCTGCTCCCATTACTTTTCTTATTCCAATCTCCTTTATCCTCCGGCTGATTGAGATCGCTGTAAGACCAAATATGCCCATCCCGGCAATTACAATTGCTAAAATTGCGGCATAAATAAAAATATCGATTGCCTTTCTATGGTTTTCATATCTCTCCTTCAAATCCATATCCAGCATGGAATAGATAAACGGTTTATCCGGCTGTACATCCTTCCATGCTTTTTTCAAAACAGTAATTGATGATTCCCGGTTTTCCGGATCAATTTTTACAATGATCTTATTCAACTTTGATCTTTTACTTATAATAAGGACTTGCGGATACAGCCTGATATCAAGCGGCATGCTGTAATAATCCTTCATAACCCCGATTATCCTGAATGGAGGCAGATCATCAGAATTAATAACAGCGCTAATAGGATCATCCAATTTTAAAGATGAAACAAATTCCCGGTTAACAAGTGCAGCCGTAGTATCGGTCGAAAAAGACCTTGAAAAATCTCTTCCTTCGACCAGGCTTATCCCCAGTGTTTTGATATAATCATGATCTACCTGATTATAGAACCCGCGGTATTTTTCTCCTCCTTCCTCAGCCGAATAATACGTTGACCCACTGATAAATGTATTTACACTTCCGGAAACATTTTTCACAAAATTATATCTGCCGATACTTTCCTTATAAAGATTAAAAACAGACTCAGAACTTCTATAATCATCAGCTTGAATATCGACAAGTACCTGGCCTTCTTTATCAAATCCAAGGTCTTTATCACTCATATAATTCATCTGGTCTGACATTATCTGCATTGAAATAATCAGTATAATGGAAAAAACAAATTGCACAATTACAAGAAACTTAGTAAAGAGGTTTCTGCCGCCTAACTTCAGTTTCCCTTTTAAAATATTGACGGGCTGAAATGATGACATGACCAGTGACGGAAATCCTCCTGAAACTGAGCCGACAATAAACGTTAAAATTAAAAGAAAAAGAAAATTTTTAACAGTCAGGAAAGATCCAAATGTTATCTGCTTATTGGTCAGTTCATTAAACACCGGCAGTACAAGCAGCGCGAGTAAAAGCCCTGCTGCCAGTGCAATAAACGTGATCATTAAAGTTTCAGTCCAGAACTGCAGTATAAGGCGTTTTCTGTGTGCGCCGATAACTTTTCTGATACATATTTCAACAGCTCTCCCCGAAGCCCTTCCGATAGAAAGATTCATATAATTAATGGAGGAAATTATCAATACAATAATAACAAGGGTTGAGAAAATATAGGACGAATCCATATCTCCGTGAGGTCCTCCGGCAGAAGCATGTCCTAAATAAGCATCCTTGATATTTAATATATAAAATGTAATGGGATCACCGGGTTTGTCCCAATTTCTTAATCCTTTTAAATAGGCAAGATACTGTTTCTTAAAAGACGGGAATCTGAATTTAACTGTTTCAATTGAAGCGCCTTTTTCTAATTGAAAATAAGTACTCACCTCAAGATCACCCCAGGATGATAAAAATCCCGGTCCATTTAAAAAATCAAGATTTTTTATATGTGCAATAAAATTGTAAGAGATCGAAGAATTCCCCGGAACCTCTTCCGAAATCCCCGACACAACAAATTCCTTTTCTTTATTTTTAAATCTAATCCTCAAAGTTTTGCCAACCGGGTAGTCATTCCCGAAATATTTAACGGCAGCACTTTTTGTTATTACCAGAGAATTGTCGCTTTTTAGAACGGTCTCGGGTGAACCTTCCGCTAACCTGAATGAAAAAAATTGAAAAAAATGAGGGCTGGCAAATGCAATGTTCTCGCGGAATACATTTTCTCCGTATCTGACGATACCCTGATTATACGGGTAAAAGCTGACAGCATCGATAATTTCAGAGTAATATTCCTTCAATGCGTCTCCTATCGGTGCAGGAGTACCGCTGTTCCATACATTCGCATTCTGGTAGGAATTTTCCTGTGCCGTGAATGTGTAAATATAATCAGCGTTTTCATGAAAACTGTCAAAAGAAAGTTCATGGTTAATAAACATATACACAAGAATACTGCAGGCGAGGCCTAAAGATAATCCGAAAATATTAATGACAGAATAAACTTTATGTCTTTTGATGTTGCGGAATGCGGTAATTATATAGTTTTTAAACATATCGAAACTCCTGAAAATTGAAAAATTTATAAATTCCGGTACCGACTTAAACGTTTGGAACCAGTACCATCTGTAAGCACTGAATTTTCCGTATTTTGAGCAGATATTCTGAAAATACTCTTCAAAATCACCAACGCGGTGGTCAGAGTTTTCCCTGTCAAGAAACCTTTTTAAGAGCCATTGCGCAATTTTAGGCGGTTTATGTTTCATGTTTTTTCACCACAGAGTTCATAGAGAAACAGAGTTACTCAGAGTAATTTCTTTCACTCCTAACTCTTAACTCTTAATTCTTAATTCTTAATTGTTTTCAGTCAAATGCTACGTCCGGAACATCTTCCCAGAGTTTTTCCTGAACCAGCCTTATTTCTTTTAATGCAGTCTTACCTGCTGCTGTAAGCTCATACATGCATTTGCTCCTGCCTCCCCTTTCGGGAGTGGGATCACTGATTATCTTTTTGACATACATCTTTTGAGTCAGTTTGTCAAGCGGCACATAAATTGCGCCGAATGTCCATTCATTTCCGGTAACTTCTGAAACCTGGTCTTTTATCGTTACCCCGTAAGCATTGCCCCCAAGCCTCCATACAGCCAGCAGGACTATCTCTTCGCTTCTTGATAACAACTTCATGATCTTCCCCTTAATATTATATGT
>JBHPGK010000015.1:0-27958 GCA_042570605.1 Candidatus Zhuqueibacterota bacterium | reverse complement strand
CGCTTGCATCAATTGTATAAATCTTACAACTGCCAGGTCTGCATCGAGGGCTGACGAAGTTGGTCTGAGGAAAGTTTTTGGTGCCAGACGGAAGAATCTCATAAGACAGTTTCTTGGTGAATCGACTGTTTTCAGTATTATTTCCTTTATACTTGCTGTAGTGATGGTGAAAGCAGTTATTCCTGTATTGAATTCGCTGACCGGAGGAGAACTCAGATACAGTATTTTAGAGCCGGTATTTTTTCTGTCTTTTCTTGTGATCACCATCATGGTGGGTATTTTGGCAGGAATTTACCCGGCTTTATTTCTGTCTTCGTGTGAGCCCGTAAAAATTCTGAAAGGGGAAAAGGTCTCCGGAAAGTCCGGATCAGTATTCAGGAATATTCTCGTAGTAACTCAGTTTGTAATCGCCGCAGCCCTCGTTTCAAGCACTATTGTAGTTTTCAGACAGATAAATTTCATGAAAGACCGTGACCTGGGTTTTAACAAAGAACAGATTTTAGTTATCCCTGTTTCAAATAACAGGATAAGAAGTCAGCTGAGTACAATAAAAAATGAGTTAAATTCGCTTCCCGGGATTATCAATACAGCAGTATCTTCACATGTTCCCGGGCAGGTTACATATAAAAATCCGTTTATTCCTGAAGGATTTACCAAGGATCAAATGCAGTTTATGGGATCGTTATTAATCGACGAAGATTATCTGTCTACAATGAATATCGAAATTGTTAATGGAAGAGCTTTCTCTGAGGAGTTTTCGACTGACAGGGAGATTTCCGTACTGATAAATGAGACAGCTGCAAAACAGTTTGGCTGGGAAGATCCTGTCGGAAAAGAGATCATTTCCGTGCAGGGATCCGACCGGAACAACTGGACAACTACATCTGTGATAGGTGTTGTTAAGGATTTTCACCTGACATCACTTCATCAAAAAATTGAACCTTTAATAATTTCAAATGCTCCTTTTAACCTGAATACAATTAGTGTGAAATTAAACAAAAACAATATCTCGAGTATAATCAGTTCATTACGCATTAAATGGAAAAATATTTCTCCTGACACACCTTTTGATTTCTTCTTTCTTGATGAATTTTTTGACAGGCAGTACAGAAATGATGAAAGACTTGGAAAGATATTTACATATTTTACGTTTCTTGCAATCTTTATAGCCGTGCTGGGTGTTTTTGGTCTGGTTTCATATATTGTTGAAAAGAGGTCAAAAGAAATCGGGATCAGGAAAGTTCTGGGAGCTTCAATTAGTCAGATATTAAAAAACTTAACCTCGCAATTTACAACCCTGGTAATATCAGCTTGTCTGATAGCTGTGCCGTTAACCTGGTTTGTAATGTCCAGATGGCTCAATAATTTTGCCTATAGGACAAGTCTGAGCCCGGATATTTTTGTTTTATCTGTAATGATCATATTTTCAATAGCACTTTTGACAGTTATTATCCATGCAGTAAGAGCAGCTATGGCAAATCCTGTTGACAGTTTGAGGAATGAATGAATGTAATGAATAATTATTAATTAAGAATTAAGAATTAAAAATTAAGAATTTTTGCCAGAGACAGGCAGGCAGATCCCGCAATGGTGGAATAGGGTCAGGAGTTGAAAGAGAATGCCGAGGCTGAGAAAGGAAACCGCAGAGGCGCGGAGACGCAGAACTTTTTCAGTAGGGTCCACCCCCGAGTGTTCGGGGGGACAGGCAGAACATTGTTCTATCCGCAAATAAAGAACCACCAAGGCATTAAGACACAAAGAAAAGGTATAAAAGTCAAAATTGAAAAGTCAAAAATAAAAAATAAAGCATAGGATTTTATCCGAGTTGAATATTAATAAAGGAGAAGAAAAGCATGAAGATCATAAGACTAACAATTCTATTGTTATCATTTACTCTCATGTCAGGGTACTCTTTTTCTCCGGAGAAGATTGATATAACAGGAACCTGGGAAGGTGAGTCGACACTTGAATCCCAGGTCAATCCAAACAATCTTATACTTAAAATGGTAAAAGAAGACAATGCTCTTAAGGGTAATATTACGGATCAATATGGAGTGTTTAACAATACACCATTAAAAGAAATTAAATTTAAGGGTGATTCGCTATCATTTAATCTTGAATTAGCTGCTGGAGGAGGTACAATTAAACTTATTTTCAGGATGAAAGTTAAAGGTGATAAAATGGAAGGGAAGCTGGAAATCCCAAGTATGGGTGACAGGGGAACCTGGGCAGCAGTGAGGAAAAAGAAATAGTGAAAACGGTAAAAAAAAATAGATATCGAAAAACACCGGGAAACCTCAAATGAAAAAGTATATAAAACCGCCGAAAATTTTAAAATGGTTACTCCGGTATTCTGCGGATTCAACTTCGAAGTTATCGATTGCAGGCGACATAGATGAGGAATTTGCGGAGATTACGGCATCAAAAGGTAAATTTATAGCACGGTTATGGTACTTAAGACAGACAATTATTTTGTTGGCATTATTTGTTCTTAATTCAATTTACTGGAGTTTTTCATTGTTTAAGAACTATTTAAAAATTGCTTTCAGAAATATTAAGAGGCAGAAAGGCTATTCATTTATAAACATTTTCGGTTTAACCGCCGGTATTTCGTGCAGTATGCTGATTACTTTTTATGTACTGGATGAATTGAGTTACGACAATTATCATTTGAACTCTGAAAGAGTTTATCGGCTGGTTCATTATATTAAAGACGGAAAGGGGGAAGTTGGATCAGCAATGTCGGCGCCTACATGGGCTCCCGCTTTAAAAGACCAATTTGATGAAATCGAACATTATGTACGATTAAAAATCCCTTCATCAAAAATAATCTTAAGCAGGGAAAATAAAAGTTTTGCTTTAGAAGGATTCGCATGGGCAGATGAGGACTATTTTAGCTTATTGACAGTTCCCTTTTTATTTGGAGATCCAGCCACAGCATTAAAAGAACCTTTCTCGGTTGTTATAAATGAACAGACCGCCAGGCTATTTTTTGGCAGCGAAAATCCTGTCGGGAAAACATTAGTTTATGAACATCAGGGCAACTTGAAAGTCACCGGAGTTATTAAGGACAGGAAAAATAATACACATTTGGATTTGAATATAATTGGATCATTCCGGACGTTGGAAAAAGCCGGGAATGAAAGTTTATACGACTGGTTTGAGATAGAATATTATAGTTACCTATTACTGAAGGAGAACTGTTCGGTTACTGATTTAGAGTCAAAATTCCCTGCTTTTCTTGATGAAAATATGGGCAGTAAAATTTCAGAAAATGGAGTAACACTGGATTTAAAACTTCAGCCTATTCAAAGCATACATTTACATTCAAAACTGGAATACGAGATTGGAATTAATGGGAATATGGAATTAATATACAGCTTTTCTGTGTCAGCCGTATTAATTCTAATTATTGCGTGTTTCAATTTTATAAATCTATCAACTGCCAGGTCTGGTAATCGTGGAAAAGAGGTTGGAATTAGAAAAATAGCAGGTGCAAACCGTTCTCAACTTATACGGCAATTCCTGGGAGAATCATGTTTGTTGACATTTGTAGCTTTCTGTGCAGCAGTACTGATAGTTGTTTCTGTCTTGCCTTGGTTTAATAATTTCACCGGAAAGGACTTCGTTTTAAATTCAAAGGAAAGTATTAAGTATGTTGTTTTAGTTTTAATCCTATCAGTTCTACTGGGTCTTTTTTCCGGGAGTTACCCTGCATTTTTCCTTTCCTCGTTTCGTGTATCTCAAATAATTAAAGATCAATTCAAATCCGGAAGGACAGGGTATAAAATCAGAAGGCTGCTGGTTATTCTGCAGTTTTCGATTACGGGAATATTGTTGACATGTACGATTGAAGTGCATAATCAGCATAAATATTTAAAAAACAGAGATCCAGGTTTCACTAAAAACCATTTAATTATTTTACCGTTAATCAGCTCAAAAGTCAGAAACGACGCGGATAAAATTAAGGCTGAATTTTTACAAAATTCAAGAATTACGAGCATCGGTTCAGCCGCAAGTGTGCCCGGTGGAATATCAGATGATAAAAAACTTGTCAGACCTCTGGATACAGAGGCTGGTGCTACTCATATAATGCAGAGAATGAAAGTAGATTATGATTTAATAAGTACACTGGGTCTGGAAATTATTGCTGGGAGAAATTTCTCGAAAGATTTCCGTACTGATATTCGAAACAGTTTTGTCGTAAACCTGTCCGCCGTGAAAAAATTGGGATACAGGAATCCTGAGGAAGCTGTCGGCAGACAAATACAGGTCGGAGGAAGCAGAACAGGTAACATTATTGGAGTTGTTAAAGATTTTCATATGAAATCAATGAAATACAATATTGAACCAATGGTTTTTTATATGGACAAAGGGAAATATTTAATCGCTCAAATATCACCGGAATATATTCAACAAACTTTAGAATATATGAAAGAGAAATGGGAGTTTATCTTACCGGGGTATCCATTCGAATATTATTTTCTTGATAAGAATTTAGAGGAACTGTATAATTCTGAAGAAAAATCAGGAAAATTATTCAGATATTTTTCCGCTTTGGCCATATTGATTTCCTGTCTGGGATTGTTTGGATTAGTTATTTTCACTACTGAGCAGAGAAGAAAGGAAATTGGAATCAGAAAAGTTGTAGGCGCATCTTTTGGTTCAATTATTAGTTTAACTACTAAAGAATTGCTTCTGCTTGTAACTGTGTCAAATTTATTTGTATTCCCCATTTCATATTATTTTTTGAAAAAATGGCTTCAGAGTTATGCTTATCACATCGATTTAAATTTATTTAGATTTTTATTTTCAACAATTCTGTTATTTATGATTACACTTCTAACAGTCAGTTATCAATCCTTTAAAGCTGCATCAGCCAATCCGGTGGACAGTTTGAGGAATGAGTGAATATAGTTAGGAGTTAGGAGTTTAGAGTTAAGAGTTAGAGGAGAAGGCACGCCGTGCGCAAAGCGTCCCGCCAAAGGCGGCGGGCGTGTCTAAAAGATATTTCTCGCAAAGACCCCCTGCCATGGAAGGGACCCACCTACTGCCGGAAGATCATTCCTTTTAAAATTCCTGATAAAAATTCTGAGAATTATACATTTACTGTTCAGGTACTGCCCATAAATTTAAATAGTCACCTTTAGAGGTTTTTGAAACTTTTTTCCGACATTATCGTTTATATATAATAACGACATTATCGGAAATATTTTTGGGAGAGAAATGAAATTTTTAACACTAAATGAAGAAATCCTTATGCTTTCGATCTGGAAGCTGGGCGATGAAGCTTATGGGGTTAAGATCCTGGATCAGTATTCAAGTGCTACAGGAAAAGCAATTGTCATGGGTACACTATATAATTCTCTCGACTATCTGGTGAAAAAAGGATTTATATCGACGCACCGTGGTGAGCCTACTCCTGAGCGGGGAGGAAAAAGAAAAGTATTTTATTCGGTTACAAAATCGGGGCTTGAGGCATTAAAAGCCACCAAAGACCTTCATGAATCGGTCTGGGAAGATATCCCCGAAACAATCTTTTAGGAACAAATGAAAGGTAAAAAGAAACACCATCCACCATTAATATCGAGATGGCTGCTGAATAAATTATCGTATTTTAATGAAGAATATTCAGTTACCGGTGATTTTGATGAGATCTTTTTCAGAAAATGTAATACAACCGGGTACATTAAAGCCGGATTCTGGTACAGGTTACAGGCGATGAGATCTATTCCACTTTTTTTGATAAACTATATTTTCTGGAGTCTATCAATGTTAAAAAACTATTTTAAAATTGCTTTCAGGAATATAAAGAGGCAGAAAGGGTATTCGTTTATCAATATTTCCGGCCTGGCAATCGGAATGACATGCTGTATCCTTATCCTTTTATATATCCAATATGAACTAAGTTACGACACTTATCATGAAGACGCAGACAGTGTTTTCATGGTAGTGAAATACTATCCTTCAATCGGCGGCCAAAGCAGAATAGGTGTTACTCCGAGGCCATTGGCGCCAACATTAAAAGAGGAATTTCCCGAGGTTATAAATGCATCCCGGGTTATTCCGGCGGGACAGACACTGATAAAATACCGACAGAAAGTTTTTTATGAAAACTTCAGATACTTCGTTGACCAGGATTTTCTCAATATTTTCAGAGTCAAATTTTTAGCCGGAGATCCGTTGACAGCGCTTGACAGCCCGCGTAAAATGGTTATTACCCGTAAAATTGCGGAAAAATATTTCGGAGATGAAGACGCGCTCGGGAAAGTATTACTGATAGGAAACAGCACCGAATATACGATTACCGGAATAATAGAAGATATTCCGTATAATACACATTTCAGGTTTGAGATCCTTGCGTCATTTTCTACCCTCAGCCGCGGTTACGGCGGTTCAAGCTGGGACAGTAATTCTTTTTATACCTATATCCGTCTGAACAAAAACTCGGATCCCGAGGTATTACAGAATAAACTTCCCGGAATTATCGATAAATATCTCGAAACTTTTATCGGCAGGGAAACTACCGACGAACTCAGGATAATTCCCATTAAAAGTATTCATCTGATGGGCGGAAGAGGCCATTTAATGCAGGCTAACAGCGATATAAGATACATATATCTTCTAATTGCAATCGGTGTTTTGATAATACTTATTGCAGGTTTTAACTATATGAATCTTTCCACTGCGCGTGCGGCAGGGCGTGCAAAAGAAATCGGCCTGAGAAAAGTAGTGGGCGCCAAAAAGATCCAGTTGGTAAATCAGTATCTTGGTGAATCGGTTTTAATGACCGTATTTGCAATGTTCATATCACTGGCGCTCGCAATCCTTATGCTCCCTGCGTTCAGCGCATTTATTGAAAGAAAAATTATACCGGATCTGTTCTACAGCATTGATTTTTTAGCAGGCCTGTTTGTCCTCACTGTTATTATCGGAATAACATCGGGAATTTACCCGGCGCTGTTTATCTCGGCCTTTAAACCGGTAACTATTCTTAAAGGCGGGATAAATACAGATACAAAAAAGTCCGGAATCGTACGTAATTGGATGGTTGTAATGCAATTTACGATCACTATTATTATGATTATCTGCTCGATAGTGATCTACAACCAGCTCCGGTTTATCAATAAGAAAAACCTCGGCTTCAAAAAAGACCATATTGTCGTAATACCCACTCGTGATTCGAGGATAAGAGCGAACTTAAATTCACTAAAAACTGAATTGCTTCAATCACCCAAAATTACCGGATGTTCATCTCATAATTATCTTCCAAACAGAATTGTTGCGAATACCGAAGTCACCTGGGAAGGCAAAAGCGATAATGATATAAAAATGATCTTCCGTAATTATGTGGATTATAATTATGTGAATACGTTCGAAATGGAAATTACTGATGGAAAGAATTTCTCTTTAGAGGAGCACAATTCAGGAGAGTTATTTTACATTGTGAATGAAACAGCAGTTAAAAACTTCGGCTGGACATCCCCGGTAGGTAAAAGGATATTGATTGACAGCACTCCCGGGACAATTGTAGGTGTGGTAAAGGACTTTTATTATCGAAAACTCGACCAGAAACTGGAGCCGCTGTCACTGATCCTTGAGCCGGGAGCATCAAGTATGATGTCTGTCAAGATCAATTCAAACAAAATTAAGGAAACATTGGAATTCATAGAAAGCAAGTTCAAGAAGTTTTCCCCCGATTTCCCTTTTACTTATGAATTTTTTGATGAGGTTATTGATAATGTATACAGGTCTGAGCAAAAACTTGGAAAAATGTTCAGATATTTTACCTTCATCGCTGTATTTTTATCCTGTCTCGGACTTTACGGTTTTGCATCATTTGCAACAGAGCAGAGGCGGAAAGAGCTGGGAATTAGAAAAGTCTTAGGAGCATCATCATCAAACCTGACATTACTGCTGAGCAGAGAATTTACCAAATGGGTTGTAATCGCAAATACCGCTGCCTGGCCTATAGGGTATTATGCAATGAACAAGTGGCTGCAAAATTTTGCATATAGAATTGATGTAGGATTCCTGACATTGACATCCGCATCGCTGCTTGCTCTTATTATGGCAATTTTTACAATCAGTTTTCAATCGATCAAAGCCGCCGTCGCAAACCCGGTAGACAGCCTGAGGAATGAGTGAATTTAATGAAGAATTAAGAATGAAGAGTTAAGAGTTAAAAAAAAGGGTGAGGCTAAGAAGAAAAGAAAACTCTCGCAGGCCCAATGGACGAAGAGAAAAATTGTAGGGACAGAACATTGTTCTGTCCGTTAAAAGAGAGCCTCCAAAGCCACTCCACCGTAGGCGGATTTACCTTTGGCGGAAAAGATACAAAGAAAAATTTTGTAGTGACAGGTCAGTGACCTGTCCACATGTAATTAACTATCAAAAAAAATAAAATCGTAAAGGGGCGGTTTGGTCGTTCTGGAACCGCCCTTATAAAAAAAACCACCCGGAAAATCTAAAAACCACCGCAATATTTCAACAATTCCACCTCAAAAACCAAAATTTATCATTTTTTTTAACATTTCTTGCAACTTTTGAAAGAAATGTTCCGTCTATATAATATAGATAACTTTCAATTGTTGAAGGAAATAAACATTCGGAGGGTAAATGAAATTTCTTACAAGGCAGGAAGAGATGGTTTTATTGTCGGTATTCCAGTTAAAGGGCAATTCGTATCTTGTAAAGATCAGGGAACACCTTATCCAAATAACCGGTAAAGAGTGGTCGATCAGTTCGGTCTATGTTCCGCTCGAAAAGCTGCGGAAAGAAGGTTACCTCGATACGTATATCGGGGCGCCTGAACCCAAAAAGGGCGGCAAGGCTATAAAATATTATAAACTTACAAAAACGGCAGTTGGAGCGCTTGAAGAAGTAAGATCGATACTTGATACAATGTGGGACAATGCCGACGGATTAGCAGTTGAAGGATGAGAAGAAGAAAAACCGCAGAGGCGCTGAGACGCAGAGAAATTTTCTGTAGGGACAGCACAGTGTGCTGTCCGTTAGGGTTTAGGAGAGAAATTAAAAAAAAACAATTAGAAAAAAATGAAAAACAGATTTAAGAAAACACCTTTTTTCGGGGCACTGATCCTGAAGTTTTTTCTTCCGCGAAGCGACAGTGAGTTTCTACTGGAAGATTTTAGAAGTGTTTATTGTGAAAAACGAGACAGTAAGGGAAGAATTTCTGCATGGTTATGGTTCTGGAGACAGGTATTTAAGACTGCTCCGAGATTTTTTGTGCATTCAGTAAACTTGAGTTTTGATATGTTTAAGAATTATTTAAAAATTGCCATTAGAAATTTAAAGCGACAAAAAATCTATACTTTTATCAATATTTCAGGTCTTGCGTTAGGAATGGCTTGCTGTCTTTTGATTTTATTATGGGTCCAGAATGAATTGAACTTTGATAAATTCCACAAAAATGCTGAAAATATTTTTGAAATTCGCGGAAAAGTGAAGATGGGAAATTTAATTGGATTTACCGGTGCTCCGCTACCCATGGGAGAAACCCTGAAAGAGGAATATCCCGAAGTAGTTGAAGCTGCCAGGCTGCATCCCTTAGTTCTTGTGGTTAAAAAGTATAATGACCCACTTAAGCATAGAGCTATTTTTACCGATCCTTCATTTTTTAATATTTTCAGTTTTAAGATCAAAAAAGCACAATCTTCCAATTATCTTCAGAAAAAAAATGAGGTTATTATAACAGAATCAACGGCAAAAAGGCATTTCGGTTCTGAGGAACCTATAGGGCAGTCCCTTTCAATTTTAATAAACGGGACTTACAAGGATTTTCTTATTACAGGGGTAATTGAAAATTTTCCTAATAACTCAAGTATCAAGGGAGACCTGCTTATAAATATCGTAAATATTTATGGAGATATCCTGCACAATTGGAACACTGAGAAAAACTGGAGCACTGATAAAAAGCTGGGGATTTTTGTAAAACTCAATAACAAGAATTTTGCAGGTGAACTGGAAAACAACTTTCCGGATTTTCTCAAAAAACACACACCTGAGGAAAATATTACATATCATCTGCAGCCGCTGGTGGACTATCATTTAAAGGGCGATGGCTCGTGGATAATGCGAGGTTCAAGTTCCCCGGTTTTATCATATATATTATCTGGCATCGCTTTTTTTGTACTGATAACAGCATGCTTTAATTTTATGAACATGGCTATAGGCAGTTCCTCAGCAAGAACTAAGGAAATTGCTGTACGGAAAGTGGTAGGAGCTGATAAAAATAGCCTCGTGAAACAGTTTCTCCTGGGAGCACTAACTCAGAGTTTTTTCGCACTTTTAGCAGGCGTCCTGTTAACATATTTATTTTTGCCGACTTTTAATTCATTAGCCAATAAGACTTTAAATATAAAGCATCTTGCCGGATTAGAAGCAATTGGAATTATTGTGATATTAACTGTACTGACCGGCATATTAGCAGGCAGTTACCCCGCCCTGGTTTTAGCCAGGTTTAAATCGGTTGATCTTTTACGAAAAAAATTCGGTGTTTCCCGTAAAAACCTTCTCACAAAACTTTTGATCATTCTGCAGTTTACCATATCAATATTTCTTATTGTATCAACACTGTTTTTAAATAAACAGTATAAATTCATGATCAATAAAAACCTTGGATATTCACCTGAAACTGTAATTCTGGTAACAACAGAAAACATACGTGACCTGCCCGGGAGAGGTAAAACATTTTTTACAAACCTGAAAAGTAATCTTTTAAAATACAGTGATATAGAATCTATCTGCCGTTCAACTCGTGACCTGACGTCAGGTTATGGCGGCTCACTTTCTTATAAAAAAGAAGGGAATATACAAAAAATTTCCTTTAACAGAATAGATGAAGACTATTTAAAAACACTGGGTATCAATATTATTGAGGGAAGAAATTTCTCTATTGATTATTCTTCAGATTTGAGTAAATCGGTAATAGTAAATGAAAGATTTGTCAAGGAATTTGATGTCAGGAATCCCATTGGTAAGAGATTTTCCGAAATTTTCCAGGTAGAAGATGAAAATAGAGATTACACTATTGTCGGCGTAACAAATGATTATCATTCAGGGTCGTTACATTACAGTATCAGACCTGTTTATCACCAATTTCTTGTTGATGGCGGCGGCATGTTTATATATATCAAAATAAAACCGGGAGATTTTCAATCTACAATCAGCAGGATAAAAAAGGAATTTAACAAAACGGCACCATATCTGCCGTTCACTTATTCTTTTCTTGATGAATTGCTGATAGAGAAATACTCAATGGAAGAACGGTGGAACAAGATTGTTAATTATTCATCATTTTTTGCAATTTTAATTGCATGTTCCGGTTTGTTCGGATTAACGCTTCTGACAATTGTTAAAAGAACCAAGGAAATAACCATCAGGAAGGTGCTTGGAGCTTCAATAATAAGCATATTGAGATTAATCCAGAAGGAATTTGTACTTCTTGTAATCGCAGCTAACATTTTTGCCTGGCCTGTTTCTTATTTTGCAGTTAAAAAAGTATTCCGGAACTTTGCATACAGTATTCCTTTGGATTTTATTCCTTTTGTAATTGCAGGAGTTTCTGCTGCCCTGCTTGCATCCCTGATAATAGGAATTCTAACATTTAAATCGGCACTGGCAAATCCTGTGGATAATCTGCGTGATGAGTGAGTTTAATTTCTGCCTGAGGCAGATCCGCCTTTGGCGGAAATAATGAAGAATTAATAATTAATAGTTAAGAATTAAGAGTCAGGAGTCAGGAGTTGAAAAGTAAGGCTTTCCCGTCAAAAGCGGGGATAGGCCACCGCATTCTGCGGGATAAAAAGACTAAGGCTGAGGAGAAACCGCAGAAACGTGAAGGAAAGGAATGAAAAACGAATTTAAACACGCACCTTTTATCGGAACGCTGGTGCTCAAATTATTTCTTCCCCGCAGCGACAGTGAGTTCCTCCTGGAAGATTTTAGAAGTGTTTATTGTGAAAAACGAGACAGTAAGGGAAGAATTTCTGCATGGTTATGGTTCTGGGGACAGGTATTTAAGACAACTCCCGAATTCATATTTCATTCAATAAACAGGAGTATTGACATGTATAAGAACTACATAAAGATCGCACTCAGAAATATTAAAAGACAGAAAGGATATACATTTATCAATATTGGTGGGCTGGCAGTGGGGATGGCATGTTTTATACTGATTCTTTTGTATATTCGATATGAATTCAGTTACGAGAAGCATCACATCAATCATGAAAATATTTACAGGGTCAATGTTAAATATGAATTTCCGGGAAGAACAAATGTTACTACTTCTTCAATGGTTCCTTTAGGAGAATACCTGAAAAATGAAATACCTGAGATCCTGGCTGCAACACGGTTTGCATATATAAAGAGACCTTTTTTAAAATATAGAAACGATGGTTTTTATGAAGAAGAGGTTTTATTTACCGACGCTTCAGTTCTTGATATTTTCACGTTTCCCTTAGTCCAGGGTGATAAAAGCACAGCTTTAAAAGAGAAATACACGGTAATTCTCACAGAAAAAAGTTCGAAAAAGTATTTTGGAATAGAGGACCCCATTGGCAAAATATTGAATTATAATAACCAATTTGACCTGAAGGTAACAGGTGTGTTGAAAGACTTGCCGGAAAACTCACTATTCCGGAGTGATATTATGGTTTCGTTTCCTACCATTGAAGATATTTATGGTTCTTTTTATATGGAAAACAAGGAAGATACAAACTTGGGAACTTATCTTCTATTAAAAGAAAACAGTAAATTAAAAGACCTTAATATTAAAATAAATAATGCTTTTAAGAATTTTTATACGGGTTCGAGTAATACTGTGTTGTTTCTTCAGGCGTTGGATAGAATTCATATGTACAACAAATATGATGAACCGGGAAATATAGAGTATATCTATATTTTTGCTGTTACGGCAATTTTTGTAATATTGATCGCCTGTATAAATTTTATGAACCTGTCGACAGCGCGGTCTGCAAACAGGGCAAGGGAAGTCGGCATGAGGAAAGTCGCCGGATCGGCACACAGACAGCTGATCTTTCAGTACTGCAGCGAAACCGTGATCTATTCAATAATATCATTGATAATCGCATTAATAATTGTCTCCGTTTTATTACCGTTATTTAGAAGCCTGACTGAACAGAATATTAAAATCAGTGATCTGTTTGATTTATCATTTATTCCGGTTTTGATTGCTATTGCACTGATTACGGGATTAGCGGCAGGGATTTATCCTGCATTATTCCTTTCCTCGGTTAAACCGGTACGGATATTAAAAGGTAGTTCAAGATCTGTTTCAAAAAGTTCAGGATTCAGAAAAATTCTTGTTGTCGTTCAATTTACAATATCGATCGCTTTGATAATATCCACTTTTAATATAAGCAGACAGTTGGAATTTATGAAAAACAAGGATCTTGGTTTTAATGAGGACAGGATTCTTATCGTTCCCCTGCACGGCGACCGGTCTGCTGAAAACATTTTAAGGTTCAAAAATGAGCTGTTGAAAAAACCGGGAATTATTTCTGCTTCCGGATCCAACCGTTTACCGAACAACATTTCAAGTTACAGCAATATCACATGGGAAGGGGCACAAAACGGGGAAGAGATCTCTCTTATACGGAACCGTGTTGATCACGATTTCATCAAAACTTATCAGATCGAACTGCAGGAAGGGAGAAATTTTTCAAGGGACTTTCCGGCGGATATCCTTGACTACGGCAGGACAAATGCCGGAGCGGTAATTATTAACGAAGCGGCGGCTGAAGTTTTCGGATGGGAATCGCCTGTAGGGAAAAAATTAATACATGAGATGAAAGATTTAACTGTTTTTTATAATGTAATTGGAGTGATAAAAAATTTCCATTTTTCTTCCGTAAAAAATCCAATTAAGCCGCAAGGATTTTTCCTGAGAGAGAGGTATTTGCAGTATTTATCATTAAAGATTTCCGGCAGTGACATTAACAGCACCATTGGATATATTGAAGAAATATGGAACAGCCAGAATCCCGGATATCCGTTTGAGTATTATTTCCTTGATGAAACATTTGATAAAATGTATAAATCTGAAGAAAAAATGCAGGCAATTTTCGGTTATTTTGCCTTTTTGACCGTATTTATTTCCTGCCTCGGATTATTCGGTCTGGCTTCATTTGCTGCGGAACAGCGGACAAAAGAAATCGGAATCAGGAAAACATTGGGAGCTTCTATCGGCAGCGTAATCAGACTTCTATCGAAGGAGTTTATAAAATGGGTACTGATCGCTAATATTTTTTCCTGGCCGCTGGCATACTTTTTTATTAAAAACTGGATCAGGGAATTTGCTTATCATGCTGATATAGGTTTGGGAACTTTTGTAATTTCGACTTTTATCTCATTATTAACTGCTTTGGCTACAGTCAGTTATCAGGCAATTAAAGCGGCATCCGCAAACCCGGTGGACAGCTTGAGGAATGAGTGAAAATAATTAATAATGTCTGCCAGAGGCCATGCCAGAGGCAGGCAGGCAGATCCCGCTAAGGCGGGAAAAAGTTATGAGTTAAGAATTAAGAGTTAAGAGTTGAAAGAGAATGCCGAGGCTAAAAAGGAAACCGCAGAGGCGCTGAGACACAGAAAAATTTTCTATAGGGACCACCCCCGAATACTCGGGGGGACAGGCAGGACACTGTGCTGTCCTGATAAAATTTAGAAAAATTATGCGAGATAATATTTGATTTTTATAAAAAAATGAAAAACAGATTTAAGAAAACACCTTTTTTCGGGGCACTGATACTGAAGTTTTTCCTTCCCAGAAGCGACAGAGAATTTCTGCTGGAAGATTTTAAGAAGGTATATAATGAAAAAAGAAAAAGCAGGGGAAAATTATCTGCATGGTTGTGGTTCTGGGGGCAGGTACTTAAAACCGCTCCGGGATTTATTTTTTATTTGATAAGCAGGAGTTTTGATATGTATAAGAATTACTTAAAGACCGCATTGAGAAATATAAAGAGGCAAAAAGGATATTCGTTTATCAATATCGGCGGACTGGCAGTCGGGATGGCATGTTTTATTCTGATAGGTTCATGGGTACAGGATGAATTCTCTTATGATAAATTCAACACAAATTACAACGAAATATACAGGATTATTTCCAAAGAAACTTATGAAGGAGTGACCGAGCATGCAACAATAACTCCCGGAGCATTTGCACCCGCATTTAAGGAGGAAATACCGGAGATCAGCAGTGCTGCAAGGCTCAGAAGGTATGGCGGTTCATTAAAGTATAATGACAGAAGTTTTCAGGAAGATGATGTCTATTTTGCCGATAATGATATTTTTAACATTTTAACATTTGAATTTATAAAAGGCAGCTCATCCAATGCTTTGAAAGAACCACTATCAATAGTGATGACCGAAAGCATGGCGGCAAAATATTTTATGGAAAATGAAGACCCTGTCGGTAAGGTATTAAATTTAAATAACCTATACAATTTTACGGTTACAGGAGTAGTGAAAGACCTCCCACGGAATTCTTCAGTGAAATTTGACTTTTTAATCCCTGCATTACACAGCCCGGAGTTTATGGATTTTGAGAATGCACTTACAAGCTGGACACTGGGAGCGTGGAGTACTTTCATATTAGTTGATAAAAATACCGGTTCAACCGGGATAAATCAAAAGATAAAAGAACTGCGCAGCAGGAATACAAGTGAATCTAACAGTGAAATATACCTGCAGCCGTTAAAAGATATTCATTTTTATTCACGTTCACAGGGCGGGATCTATCTTTCCGACACCAGTTCGATCAAATACGTTTATATATTTTCTACTGCCGCTGCTTTTATTATATTGATCGCCTGTATAAATTTCATGAATCTTACAACTGCACGGTATGGCAGACGGTGCAGAGAAATAGGTTTCAGGAAAGTCGCCGGTGCTTACAGAAGTGATCTGATTATTCAATTTTTGAGTGAAGCTGTGATCCTTGCTATGACAGCATTGGTTTTTGCATTGATCATTGCAGCGGTGTTTCTCCCTGCATTTAACAGCCTGTCCGGAAAAGAAATCAGCCTGAATATTAACGGGAATGAATTATTTTATGTACTCATTTTAAGTATTGCCGTATTGACAGGTTTAATATCCGGGAGCTACCCAGCATTTTTCCTCTCAAGATTTCAGCCGGTAGATATAATAAAGGACTCAATAAAGACAGGTTCAAAAAATTCTCTTTTCAGGAAAACTCTTGTTGTTACACAGTTTTCAATTTCAATCCTGCTGATCGTGTGTGCTTTAACTGTGTCCGGGCAGCTCAGCTTCATAAGGAATAAAGACCTTGGGATAAATAAAGACCAGGTGCTTTATTTACGGAACAGGGGTGAGATTGCACAAAAATACGAAACAATAAAAAATGAGCTGGGGAAAAATCCAATTATTACGGGAATTTCAAGGGTATCGAATCTCCCGTCACGCGGGATCTGGGCAACCCTGGGAGTTGAATGGGAAGGGAAATCCACAGCAGAACAGGTAGTTATGGAATTTGTAAGTGTTGATTATGGTTATTCAGAGCTTTTCAATATTGAACTGCTCGAAGGGCGGAATTTTTCTGAAAAACACTCAGATTCCGATCAGAATAGATACATCCTGAACGAGGAAGCTGTAAAACTGATGGGAATGGAATTCCCCCTGGATAAAAAGTTTTACATCGGTGATGGTTTTAACGAAGGTCCAATAATCGGGATAACAAAGAATTTTCATTTTGAATCTTTACACTCGGAGATTAAACCGCTTGTGATGGTAATGTTCCCGACCAGGTACCGTTACATATTGATCAAAGTCAAACCTGAAAATTTGAACAGGACTATTTCCTTTATAGAAAATAAATTTTCCGAATTGATACCTTCTGCTCAGTTTGAGTACCATTTTTTAAATGAATCATTTGAAGATCTATATAAAAGTGAAAAACAGTTAGGCACCATATTCAATTATTTTACAGGTCTTGCAGTAATTATATCATGTCTTGGGCTTTTCGGTCTGGTCTCATATATGGCACAGACCCGGAAAAAAGAGATAGGTATTCGAAAGGTACTTGGTGCTTCTATCCCGGGAATTTTAAGTCTCCTGACAAAGGAATTTGTATTACTTGTTGCCCTGGGTAATATTATAGCCTGGCCCCTGTCTTATTATTTCATGAACAGGTGGCTTCAAAGTTTTGCTTACAGATCGGATTTAACTGTCACTGTTTTCCTGTTTTCAGGGTGCCTGGCATTTATAATTGCATTATTGACCGTAGGTTACCAGGCTTTGAAAGCTGCATCGGCGAATCCGGTGGAGAGCCTGAGGAATGAATAAATTTAATTAATAATTAATAATGAAGAATTAAGAGTTGAGAAATATTTCTCGCAAAGGCGCTAAGGAAGCAAAGAGCACAAAGAATAATTGCAGGGGCGGTTCGTGTACTGCCCTAATTATAATCCCGAAGAGATAAAAAGGCGCAATTCTGTAGGGACAGGTCTGTGACCTGTCCTTTCCTTTTTTATATGTTTTTCCAATTTCTTTTAAAATTTAAAACATTTTTTGAAACAAAATTTTTATTGTATCCGTATTTTTAATATATGTTTGTTTTAAAAATTAAAAGAAACAATGTTTAAATGAATGATCGGGGTATTTTATGAAACTTTTAACACAGCAGGAAGAACTGGTTTTACTGGCTATCTGGAATTTAAAGGATAACGCTTATCTTGTAACGGTCAGGGAATACCTTTCTAAGGCGACCGGCAAGGAATGGTCGATAGGTGCGGTTTACATGCCTCTTGACAGGGTGGAAAAGATGGGGTATGCAGAATCCAATCTTGGTGATCCGACCCATGAACGCGGAGGGAGAAGGAAAAAATTCTACAGGATCACAAAGGATGGTTTTGCTGTCCTGGGTGAGATGAAAGAAGTAAATGAACGGTTATGGAATACTTTTCCGGATTCGGTTATTGATGAAGGAAAAACCGTATGAATGAGTGAATTTACGATATACGATTTTAGATTTACGATTTACTAAAAAGGAATAGAAATCCATAAAAAACATGAGTAAGAAAAGAAAAAATAAATATCCGGGACTTGAAAGTTGGATTTTAAATATTGTTCTGCCGGAGACGGATACTGAATCTCTGAACGGTGATTTTTTGGAAATATATTTCCATTACAGGAAAAAACATGGTTTCCTGCGTGCAAGGTTCTGGCTGTGGAAACAGATACTTAAATCGGTGCCTTTATTTATTTTAAATTCTGTAAAATGGAGTTTTATCATGTTTAGCAATTATCTGAAAATCGCATTCAGGAATATCCGAAAACAAAAAGGGTATTCATTTATTAATATTTTCGGGCTTTCTGTCGGTTTAACAGTCAGTATACTGGTACTCGGGTATATTCAATTTGAGATGAGTTTTGATAAATATCATGTGAATTCAAAGAACATTTACAGGGTTCTGATGAATAACCGGATGAGAACACCCCCCGGAACAGGTTCATTATTGAAGGAAAATTTTCCTGAAGTTAAAAATACTGCATGTTTAAAAAAAGAAAAGTCATCTTTAAGCTACAAAACAAATAGTTTTGTTGAAGACAGGTTCTATTTTACAAACCAGGGATTTTTAGACATATTCTCCTTCAGGATAATAAGAGGATCAAAAGAAAACGTATTAAATTTACCAAATGCACTTGTGATCACAGAAGATATGGCAGCAAAATACTTTTGGGGGGAAGATCCTGTAGGAAAAGTCATGAGCAGTGTGATTTTTGAGAAAAAAATAAATTATACTGTTATGGCTGTAATTGAAAACACCCCGGAAAATTCGCATTTTAAATTCGATTTTCTTGCATCTATGCGTTCTCTTGGTTCTTTGAGGGGAGAAAGATATATAACCAGTTATGATAATTTTGCTTATGTAAACTATGTATTACTTGAAAAAAATACTGATATAAAAGAGTTCAAGAAAAATGCGGAATCGCTAATTGATAACCGTTTTAGCTTTAGGAACCGTTTTGGTGTAAATAATGAAGGATTTTTTGATATTCAGCCGATTTCGGATATTCACCTGGGTGGGAACAGGGGATTCGAGTTAGACCATAACAGCAGTGTGAAATTCATTTATATTATAATTTCTGTTGGAGTTACAATTCTTCTAATTGCCTGTTTCAATTATATTAACCTTTCAACGGCACGTTCTATATATAGAGCTGGTGAGATAGGGATCAGAAAGGCACTTGGAGCAAACAGGAAAATGCTTTTTTTTCAGTTTATGAGTGAATCGGTTATTTTTTCATTTCTTGGTTTTCTTATATCTCTAATTCTTGTCCCTTTTTTAACTCCCTTTTTTAGCTCCCTGGTCGGCTCAAGGTTTGGAACTTCTTTCCAGAATGAAACGGTTCTGTTGCTGTCATTAGTGATATTCCTTTTCACCGGAATTTTTTCCGGTTTTTACCCGTCTTTTGTTCTTTCAAATAAAAATCCATTAAGAAATATTAAATCAAGATTAATTTATCCCGGTAAAGCAGGACAGGTTCTATTACGGAATTGTTTCGTGTCAATACAGTTGATCTTATCCATTATTCTTATAGTATCTGCTTTATTCATTTATAAACAGCTTAATTATATAAAGAGCGGGGAAATTGGTTATAATAAAGAATATGTTATAACGGCTTTAATTGGTGATAAAAATCTGAAAGAGAATCTGGAGCCGTTTAAAAAAGAGTTACTTTCAAATCCCAATGTAAAAAGTATTTCTTTTTCGACCGGTATCCTGACCGATATAGGCTGGGCTACGGGAGTTTCATGGGAAGGACAAGAGCCGGGTAAGAATCTCTTTTTCTTTAGACTGGGGGTTGACCTTGATTTTTTAGACCTATATGAAATGGAGATAATTAAAGGACGCGGTTTTTCGAAAAATTTTCAAAGTGCCGGTCAGACGGAAGTAATTTTAAATGAAACGGCTGTCAAAAAGATAGGGTGGGAAAATCCTATTGGAAAAAGATTTACTAACGGTGTCGTTATCGGTGTAGTAAAAGATTTTCACTGTGAGTCTTTTCACACTGAAATCAAACCTGTCTGGATAACAGTAAATGAAAAAAAAGAACTTAATTACTTTGTTTCTGCAAAATTATTGTCCGGAAATATTTCAGAGACTATTTTTTCAATAGAAAGTATATGGAAGAAATTTTCTCCTGATTATCCGTTTGAGTTTTCTTTTGTAGATGACCAGATATTGAAATTATATGAATCTGAAAAAAGAATGGACAGAACAATTAAATTTTCAATGATAGTTGCCATACTTCTTTCATGCCTTGGGCTTTTCGGGCTGGCATCATTTACGGCTTCAAAACGTATGAAAGAAATCAGTATCAGGAAAGTGATGGGAGCTTCTGTCACATCTATTTTATTACTTTTAATAAAGTCCTTTTTAAGATTATGTTTAATATCCACAGTCATAGCAGCACCTGCTGCTTTGTTTTTTGTTAACAAGTGGCTCTCAAATTTTGAATATAGAATAAAGACAGATATTTTTATGATTTTACCGGTCTTTTTAACAGCGGTTATTATTGTTTTAATTTCAGTCGGGTACCAATCATTAAAAGCAGCTTATACAAATCCGGTCGACAGCCTGAGGAATGAGTGAATATAATGAAAAATTAATAATTAATAGTTGCCCCACACCCCGATGGCGGAGCTTCGCAATAGTTGGGAATGGGCTGGAATGACAAAACCATTTGAGAATATGAAAAAGACAAAACAAAATAAATATCCGGGACTTGAAAGTTGGATTTTAAATATTGTTCTGCCGGAGACGGATATTGAATCGCTGAACGGGGATTTTCTGGAAATTTATCTCCAGTACAGGAGAAAATATGGTTTCCTGCGTGCAAGGTTCTGGCTGTGGAAACAGATATTAAAATCGGCTCCTTTATTTATTCTAAATTCAATGAAATGGAGTTTTGTTATGTTTAGTAATTATCTGAAGATCGCATTCAGATATTTAAAAAAGTATAAAGGTTTTTCATTTATAAACATTACCGGACTTGCAACAGGCATGGCTTGTTCGATATTGATCTTTTTATGGGTGTGGAATGAGTTGAGTTACGACAAACATCATGAAAAGGCAGATCAGATCTACCGTGTGGAATACAGTACGGAAACCAAGCTTGCTGTGACACCTGCACCAATGGCTGAGGTTCTTAAGGATATTTATCCAGAAGTTTTGAATTCGGTGCGAATATGCAATTGGGGAAGGACTATTGTAAAATATGAGGATAAGCAGTTTGAGGAAAATAGAGTTTTATTCGCTGATTCAGAAATTTTTAGTATTTTTACAATTCCACTTGTTAAAGGGGATGCGAATTCAGCTTTAAAAAAGCCGAATTCAGCTGTGATCACTGATGAAATGGCGCTAAAATATTTTGGAGATAGAGATTGTATTGGAAAAGTGATACAATTTGATAACTCCCTGGATTTTCAAATTACAGGAATTGTTCGAGAGGCTCCCGAGACCTCACATTTTCATTATGATTTTATTGCATCATTCAATACCCTTCCGGAGAGCAGAATCTCATTTTGGGGGAACAATTTCCTTTATACATACGTGCTGCTTCCTGAAAACTATTCTCCAAATCATTTGAAAAATAAATTTCCTGAAATGATTAAAACCTATGTTGCGCCACAAATGGAGGAATTTCTCGGACAGAGTTTTGATTCTTACCTCGCATCCGGAAGGAAATGGAGTTATGACCTCCGGGCTGTCAGAGATATTCATCTGCATGCGAATAACATGTATGAAATGGAAGCGAATGGAGATATAACTTATGTATATATATTTTCTGCAATTGCATTTTTTATTCTTATTATTGCCTGTATTAATTTTATGAATCTTGCAACAGCATTTTCAATAACCAGGGCAAAAGAGGTTGGACTGCGAAAAGTGATGGGATCAAGCAGAAAGATGTTAATATATCAATATTTAGGTGAATCTGTATTTATAAGTATTTTATCAATGGCAGCAGCATTGGGAATTGTCTTTTTGACATTACCGGCATTCAAAAATCTTGTTGGAAAGCAGGCTGAGTTATTTAATTTTAATGGATTTCTTGTTTCTTTCGTTTTGCTTGGGACAGCCGTTATTGTCGGAATTATAGCAGGAAGTTATCCGGCATTTTATATGGCATTATTAAATCCTGTCACAATTATAAAAGGCAAAATCAGTGAAGGAATGAAAAATGTTTTTATGAGAAGGATACTGGTTATTTTGCAGTTTACGATCTCAATAATTATCATCTTCAGTACAATTATGGTTCTGAATCAGTTAGAATATCTCATTAGCAAAAAACTTGGTTTCAAAAAAGAACAGGTTATGGTTATTTCGAGAGCTTATCCTTTCCCTGAAACAAGAGATGCATTTAAAGAGACTCTTTTGTTAAATCCTGAAATAAAGTCTGTTTCATTGGCAAATACAATTCCGGGTGGTAGTTTTGGGGCAAATGCACATTTTCTGGAGGGACAGCCGAGTAAAAGTGAAATTCTGATTCAGACAATGTACGCCGATTATGATTATGTTAAAGCTCTCGATTTAAAAATTAAGGAGGGCAGGTATTTCTCTAAAGATATTAGTTCTGATACTAATTGTGTAATTGTAAATGAGGCGACTGTCAAAGCATATAATTTACAGGATCCTATAGGAAAAATAATTGTGGGTGGGTCAAAATATGACGGAAGTATCTTAGTTACAAAAAAGATTATAGGAGTATTAGAAGATTTTCATTTTGAATCTCTTCATCAAAGAATTAAACCTTTTATGATCGAATTTCTTCCTAAAACATGGGGCAATCTTGTCCTGGTAAGTATGAATTCAGATAATCTGAGCAGAACAATAGGTAAAGTCGAAAAAGTATATAAAGAGTTTTCGCCGGATTATCCGTTTAACTGGAATTTCCTATCAGAAAAATTCGATAATCAGTATCAAACAGAGATTAGAGGCAGTCAAATTATTGCAGTGTTTTCCGGGTTAGCTGTATTTATTGCCTGCCTGGGATTGTTTGGATTAATTTCATTCACTACTCGTAAACGAATGAAAGAGATTGGAATCCGTAAAGTTATTGGTTCATCCGAATCAGGGATTGTACTTTTACTTTTTCGTGAGACATTTTTACTCGTGATAGCTTCGGGGATTTTTGCATTTCCATTTGGATATATATTAATAAAAAAATGGCTTCAAAATTTTGCTTATCAGATTCCCTTTTCAGGTTTGCCTTTTGTTCAGACTATTATACTGATAATATTTGTTTCGATTTTCACAGTTAGTTATCATTCAATTAAAGTCGCCCGCACCAATCCGGCAGACAGTTTGAGGAATGAGTAAAATAAGTTAAGAGTTAGGAATTAAGAGTTAAGAGTCAGGAGTTGGAGAATTTACGATTTTCCACCGGAGGCGGATCCCGCTATAGGTGGGAAAGATTTTAGATTGACAAATTACTATTTGGTAAAAAATCAGTAAAAAATATGAAAAAGGAAAAACAAAATAAATATCCGAAACTTGAAAGCAGGATTTTAAATATTGTTCTGCCGGAGAAGGATATTGAGTCGTTAAACGGGGATTTTCTGGAAATTTATATCCACTACAAGGAAAAGCATGGTTTGCTGCGTGCAAGATTATGGTTGTGGAAACAGATACTTAAGTCGGTGCCTTTATTTATTTTAAATTCTGTAAAATGGAGTTTTATCATGTTTAGCAACTACTTAAAAATCGCGTTCCGGTATATGAGCAGGCAGAAAGGGTATTCATTAATAAATATTCTTGGTCTTGCTCTTGGAATGGCATGTTTTATTTTAATTCTGCTGTATGTCAATTTTGAGCTGAGCTATGACAGGTATAATACAAATGCTGACAACATATACCGGATAGTTATCCGGCACGGCGGTACCTTTATGGGTACGGATAAATGGGTGTGGACACCGGCTCCCATGGCTCCGGCTTTAAAAGAAAATTTCCCGGAAATTATCAGAGCGGCAAGGGTCGAGGACCTGCAGGATGCCGCTTTAAAATACAAGGACAGGAATTTCACTGAAAGCCGGTTTTATCTTACAGACCCTGAATTTTTGAAAATGTACATTCTTGAATTTACTGCGGGAAATCCTGAAACAGCATTAGACAAACCGTTTTCGCTGCTGATAACCGAAGATATGGCGGAAAAATATTTTAAAGATGAAGATCCAATAGGAAAAACTATCAGGCTGAACGATATGCTGGATTTTAGTATTACCGGAGTAATAAAAAATATCCCGGAGAACTCACATTTGAAATATGACTTCCTTTCTTCATTTAGAACACTTGAATCCTTAATTGGTGAAAGGTCTCTGAACAGTTGGGGCGGTTCAAACTATCAGACCTATGTTGAACTGTCAGGGAATCCAAATATAACGGAACTCGAAAAAAAGTTCACTGAATGTGTAACCGGATATGATTCAAGATACGTTAATAACCTGCTTTTACAGCCATTGACAGAGATACATCTTTCAGGTACTTTACCGGGTGAGCTTGATAATAACAGTGAGAAGAAATATATTTACATATTTTCTTTAATAGCGGTATTAATACTCACGATTGCCTGTTTTAACTATATGAACCTCTCGACAGCGAGGTCGGCAAAACGGGCAATGGATGTAGGGGTACGGAAAATAATCGGAGCTACGCGCAGACAGTTAATGAATCAATACATTGGCGAATCTCTTGTTTTTTCAACTGCTGCATTCTTGTTGTCTCTGTTGTTTACCTTTTTACTTCTGCCGTTATTCAACTCGGTAATAGGCAGAGATCTTCAGTTTACGGTTTTTTCGAATTTAAAATTATTTGCAGGTTTAATTGGAATTACAATACTTACAGGACTTGTATCGGGAAGTTATCCAGCCATTTTTATCTCATCATTTCAACCGGTGAAAATTATAAAAGGAGACCATAAAACAGGATCAAAAGGTTCACTGATTTTCAGGAATTCTCTTGTTCTTATACAGTTTATAATTTCAATTGGTCTTATCGTTTCGACACTAATAGTATTTAAGCAGCTGAATTTTATAAGAACCAGGGATGCCGGTTTTGAGCGGGAGCATATTATCACAATGAAGGTAAACAGGTATAATAAAGCGCTTGGGAATAATATTGAAGAATTCAAGAATGAACTGCTTAAGAATCCTGAAATTGCGGCTGTTACGAGGTCAAACTGGCCTCCGACCAATATAAGAGCCGGCAGCACTCCGACATGGGAGGAGAAAAGCGAGGAAAATAATCCGTTATTTCATAACCTTGTGACGGATCATGATTTCTTAGACCTGTACGGGATAAAATTAATTAAGGGCAGGAACTTTTCGAAGGAGATCAGCACTGATCTTAAAGAGGCTTATATTATTAATGAAACGGCAGCGGAAATAATAGGGGTAGAAGATCCGGTTGGATTAAAATTTGGCTATAACTGGAGACCGGGAAAAATTATCGGAGTTGTTAAAGATTTTCATTTTATTCCGATGACATTAAGAATAATACCACTTGCCATAAGACTGAACCTGGAAGAGAGACAGTGGCTTTCCATTCGTATGGATACCGAAAACCTGAAAGTGACCCTTTCTTATATCGAGGAAACATGGAAAAAGTTTTCACCGGGATTCCCGTTTGATTACTCTTTTATTGATGAGAGGTTCGATGCACTCTACAAGGAAGATCTCAGACAGGGTACAAGTTTCGGATATTTCACTTTCATGGCAATATTCCTTGCCTGTCTTGGGCTTTTCGGACTGGTATCATTCACCGCTGAACAAAAAACAAGGGAAATAGGTATACGCAAGGTATTTGGAGCCTCAGTTAATAGTTTAATAACGTTGATAACAAAAGAATTTTTGAAATGGATACTTCTGTCCTCTCTTATTGCTGTCCCCGTTTCATGGTATGCAATGAACAGATGGATCAGTAATTATGCGTACAGGATCGATATAGGTATCGGCACTTTTGCTGCAGGGGTCGTTCTGGCTCTTGTTATTGCCCTGTTGTCGGTAAGTTACCAGGCTTATAAAGCTGCATCTGCAAATCCGGTGGAGAGTTTGAGAAACGAATGAATATAATTAATAATTAATAATGAAGAATTAAGAGTTAGGAGTTAAGAGTTAGGAGTTGAAAGAAAGGCCAAGGCTAAGACTGAGGCTGAGAAGAAAAATCAAAGAGAAATAGGAGTGCGGGAAGAAAGAGGTTTTACAATTTAAAAGAATTTACGATTTTAGATTTTCTGCCGGAGGCCATGCCAGAGGCCCTCCAGAGGCGGGCAAGCAGGCAGGCAGATCCGCCTTTGGCGGAACGAATTATAAATTAGCTGGAAAGAAAACTGATTTCGCAGGAATTTAGTCCGGTTCTTTTTCGCTGTATTCCATTATGACGTTGATAAGCTGAGTTCTGCTGTTAACCTTTAGTTTCTGATATACATTATAAATATGGTTACGGACTGTATTTAGAGAAAGATGTAAAAGATCCATGATCTCCTTGTTACTTTTTCCCTGCAGAATAAGAGCAATAATTTCCGATTCCCTGCGTGTAATATTATATTTTCCCACGACCAGGTTTAAGGCTGCCTTATTGTCATTAATAGTCTTTCCGCCGAGATAATATTTAACAAATATAAATCTGAACCAAATGAGGGGTATCAGATTGTGTAAAAAAGAATGAATTGAGTCATTTATCGTAACAGATAAGGGCTGCCAAAAAGTATCTATCAGGAGCAGGATTACAAAAATATGAAGCAATCCAAATAGAATAATTGATTTTCGTTTACCGGGATCATTTTTAAATCCTGCATTAACAGTTAATTCGATAAAAAATATGAACATGGACAGATACTCGATCAGGATTATATAGGATAATAAAACCCTTGTACCATATTCTGTCCCGTTGTCGTATAAATATGGCACAGATCCTTTGTAATATGGAAAAAGGATCTCTTTTATTAAAATAATACTGACCAATACCAGCAGGGAGATCTGTGCTTTCTTAACCCATGCAGGTAATAATTTATTCCTGATCAGAAAAGTAACCTTAAAGCGGTAATAGATCAATCCCAGTAACGAATATATAAAAAATATGTGTATTGGGATAATTAAAATGGCATCTTCAATGAAGCCGCTTGTATACAGATTTTCACTGAAGTATCTTAAAAAAAGCATATTTATAATTACAATATTAGTAATTATTGTGAAAACAAGATAGGATCTGATAAAGTCGAGCCGGTATTTACGGAAATGCTGGTAAACGTATAAAAGTGCGGCTGATCCGGTAATGAGGGCAATTATCTCTAAGAAAATAGAAATATGAGTCATAAGCGGTCAAAAATTAAGTAGGGAATTAAAATTTATCTTAAAATAACCCTTTTATTAACTTATTTCAATACAATTTTTATTGTGGAAACAAGCCGCCCCGCCTTTGGATGACGAACCGCCCTTTTTAAAACAACCACCAAGACACGAAGTCACAAAAGGAAGGCTGAGGCTGAGAAGAGAAAAACCACAGAGGCACGGAGAAAAACTGATGTATACAAAAACGTTTCTCGCAAAGACGCAAAGAACGCAGAGAAATTTTTACTGTTCCACCTTAGGTGGATCCCCCTCAGGTGGAAAGGGAAAAAAGGGCGCAAAGATAAATTGTATGGGCGCGTGTCCCGCGTGTCCGCCTCAGGAGGGTATTAATCGGGGGTTCACGTATCGCCCTTTTTGTTCCCTGCAAATCCATACAACTCCAAAAAGAAAGAGGACATTACTCAATCTCCTCTTTTTAAAAAATGCTTATTTGTTCCAACTCAGGAGCATTGGAACGGGTAGCAGAATAGCTTTGGCGGAGGTGAATAACACCTCCGCCGGCTTTGAAGTAGTATTACAGCTTAGACGAAGGTGTCACGA